>JALSLV010000026.1 GCA_026988115.1 Lysobacterales bacterium
ATTACCTAAGCTTAGTGGAAACCACAGGCAGAGCCATAATAAACGAACACAAAGGCTATATACCCGATGAATTGCCCGATATATTGCAGAGATTGGGTCTCAACAACGACACCTGGCTGAATCAAATCAAATACTTCGATAAATGGTATTACAAAGCTGTAGGAACAGTGGATAATCTAAAAAAATACTGCAAAAGCCTAAAACAGAAGTATATAAAGGGTTTGCCTAAGACTTCAAGCGTAAAAAGTGCTTTAAACTAGGCTTAGAGTGGGATAAATCCCTTTTTCCAATGTGATTATGTTTAGGTTTGAACTTTGAGAAGTTGTTTAATCAAATCAAAAAATGGTACCGAGGGCGGGAATCGAACCCGCACTTCCGAAGAAACCGGATTTTGAATCCGGCGCGTCTACCAGTTCCGCCACCCCGGCACATTTCTTTTTTGGTTTTGATGAGAACATCAAAACCTAGGGTTGAGTAGTATAATGCCTAAATTTATTTGTTCAAGAAATTCGTGTTATTTGTTGTGATTATTTTAAATCCATTGCCACTCTGAAGCCTAAGCGAGCATCGGTAAATTCGGCTTTGGCTGTAAAGCGGTGGCTAGATCGGAATTCATCTTTGGAGCTACTCCAAGAACCTCCACGAATAACGTGGTTTTCACAGCCTTGATTTATCCATGCACTGCCATCAAGTGGTGCACGCGTATAGGAGTCGTGCCAGCAATCGGCTGTCCATTCCATAACATTTCCTGCGGTATCGTAAAGGTTAAATTGATTGGGAGTAAAGCTGCCAACAGGAGCAGGACCCCAATACTTGTCGTTGTAGTTGTCAAAACCCTTTTTCCAACGCATGCGAGTGTTGCCTTTTATTCGATCTAATTTACCTGTGAGGTTTTCTGTAACCTGTAGCGGAGTGCCATTACCCCATGGGTATTTTGTTCGTGAACCCGCTCTTAGAAAATATTCGAATTCCGCTTCGCTAGGTAAACGGTAGTTCTTTTGGGTTTGGTTGCTTAACCATTGCACGTAGTTGTTGACATCATTCCATGAAACATGAATAACAGGGTGGTTTGGCTTGGCTTTTTTGCCTTGATAGTCCTTTTTCCATGTAATTCGGTTTTTGTTTTTTAGTCGACCTGTTCGTGTGTCATAGATAATGGATGAGTGCTTTTTTTCGGCATCGGTTTTATATGCTGTAGCTTGAATGAAAAGAGCAAAATCTGCTACCGAAATTTCTTTTTGGCTGACGGCAAATCCATAATTGATGGCAACAGTGTGCACTGGTTTTTCGTGTTTAGGACCTTGAAGGTATCCCATTTCAAATTGACCAATGGGCATAACAGTCATTTGTGGCAGTTTGTCTCCATCTTTGCTGACGTCAGTGAATGTATCTAATGGCCTGTAGAGTCCATACAATTGCATTCGATTGATTTCATTCTGGTAGTCTGTTATTACCGCTTGTGGTAAGTTTAAATCAATGAGTTGACTGAGCATTTTTTTAGCTCGTTTAATATTTGTGGTGGTGATGGCTTGATTGATTTGTTGTTCGAGCCACATGTAACGTTGTGTTTTGAGGTCTTCAATGGTTGATTGGGCATTTTGTACGTTTAAGGATTCAGGGGCAAGAAGTTTAGCTTGATTGATTTGTTGTTGAGCGAGCTGAAAATCAATTTCTTCTGCGGCTCTTAGGGCGCTATTGATGAGTATGCCATTGACTTGCGCAACCAGATTATTGGCTTTAATGTTGGTTGGGTCAATCTCTATGGCTTGTTTAGCGCTGTGCCAGGCATCTTGCGAGTTGGCTGTTATCACTAAGTTGTTTTGCAATTGTTTTGTGCCTTTAGCATAGAGTTTGTTAATGGTTTTGATGGTGCTTAGTTTTTGTCTTAGTTCTTTAATTTGAGGGTTGTTTTCATCTAATGTTTTGAATTGGGCAATGATTTGGGTCAGTGATTTTTCATCATTTTGCGCAATGGCACGATTGGTTTGTGTGGTCAGTTGTTGTATTAATGCTTGTGCGATTCGTGGTATATTTTCGTTGTCACTATCCAATTGTTTGAGGTTAACAAGGTAAAAGAGAGCACTTTGGTTTTCTGGTTCAAAATAGTGCTCTTCATCCATGGCTTTTTCAATAGTATTTGTTAATTCTTCGCTGGTGAGTTTTCCCAAATCGTCAATGTTGAATTTCCAAGCAGGGATATCCAGTATGTCTTCGATAACGGTTGTTTTGGTACTTGGGTCAAAAAAAGTTTTATTTTCCTCTGTTTTTTCGATGCCAATTAATGGCTTGCTCTCTTGAGTGATGCTAAAGTGTGAGTTGTTTTTGGAGCTCGGATTTTTCATGAGATACAAAAATACCACTAAACCGAGACCAATAAGGAGAACCATGATTTCTTTAGCGTTTAATTGTTGATCCTGTACTCGCATAATTTATTTTGTGCAATTATCTCTAAGTGTGTTGCAAATTCTGCCATCTTTTTGTGGGTTGATGCCTGTGGCTGTATTTTTTATGCGGTTGATAACCAATTGCTTTAGATTGGAGCCATTTTTATTGCATTTTACAGTCATGGATTCATCAATCATTGCATAACCGTCGTGGTCAGTTTTTGCGCTGATTAAATACTTGGGTACAACCACATTTATTAGGTCGTTGTCTTGAGTTGGCAAACCACTTTTGCTGTAAGTTAGCTGGCTGAATTGTTGCTTTTCAGGGTTATGAATAAACCGAATGCCAGAGACCATCAACCAATGACCGTTAGCGGTCCACATATCAATGGAATGGTTTATCATGGCTTTGAGTGTTTTGCCGTCGATTTGGATTTGTGTTAAATCTGAAGGGTAGGGAAACATGCCTTCTATGTGTTTTCGGGTAATGGTACTGTTGGCAGCGATGTTGTGGTTGAGACGAATGGAGCCAGAATTGATGAGGGCAACATCGGCATGGCATAATTTAAATTCTTGCAAAGCAGTGTCGGCTATAAAGTCAGCCATATTAGTTTCAAATCGTCTAATTTCACTTTCTTCAGCAATTAAATTTACTTTAGTTGCTCCGTAAGCTAAATCTAAACAACTCTCGTCTTCTTTGATTTTATGGCAATATTTTACTTTGGTTTTTTGCGCCCAGTTTGCGATGGTTTGTTCCATATGTGGGTCTTTTTCGATGTGATTGTCTAAATCAATAAAGGTGGGAAAAAAGCTCGCGTTTCCTTGGTTTAAGCTGACATCAATAACTGCAGCGGATAAGGCATCGGCATCGGCTTTGATTATCCATGCGCCATTGACTTGTTCATTTTGGCGGTAGTGCTCATGACCACCAATAATTATATCTGGTCGGTATAATGGTTTAAGGTTAAGAATTTTTTTATCGTCACTTAAGCGTTGATGGGTTAGGGCAATAACTAGGTCGGCGCCTTTTTTTCTTAAAAATGGCACGTAGTGTTTGCTCACTTCAATAGGGTCATCGAAGCTTGCTATGTATTGTGGATGAGTCATATTGGTCGTGAGGCTAAAAAGACCTACTTTGATACCGTCGTATTCTTTAATCATCCATTTATGGATCTTGTTGGAATGGATTTTGCCCAGCTTTTCATCTTCGTACCAGTTTATATTAGAGTCTAACCAATTAAATTGAGATTCATCAATGCGTTCTTGCACCATCGGTAAGTATTTGAGTTTTGATTTGTCAAATTCGTGGTTGCCAAAGGTTATAATCATGTTGTCATCAAAGTTATGATTCACACCATCTAATTGATTCATGGCATCAATCATGGCAGCGCCTTTGTTGACTCGGCTACTAAAAGACGGTTGTAAAAAATCTCCTGCATGCAATAACAATACTTTTTTACCTTCAGCGATTAATTGATCTCGCAATGTCTTTACACGCGCTAAGCCGCCAAGATTGCCCTTATCTAAACCTTCTGCTCGGTAAACATCATTGATGGCAAGTATAACAAAGGATTTTTGTACCGGTTTTTTTTGGCAAGAGCCAAGAATGACAAGCAGAATTATAAAAAAAATAGAGTGTTTTAAGTTTATTGGTGATTTCATTTTCGAAAATATGTTTTAATACGCAAATGATAACAGATTACATGTGGATTGACGATAATTCCCAATTAGAAGATTTAATTTTATCCCTAAAACGCGATGAAGCTTTGGCATTTGACAGTGAGTTTGAGCGGGTTAATACTTTTTACCCAAAACCGGCACTTTTTCAACTCCAGATTGATGCAGAATATTATTTAATAGATATGACCAAAATATCCAATTATGCACCATTAAAAATATTATTAAATAATATAATTTTACATTCGGGTTCAGAAGATTTGGAAATTCTTTACAACTTAAATGGGCAATTGCCAGAGCGTATATTTGATACGCAAATTGCCGCATCATTGTGTGGTTATGGTTTGCATTTTTCCTACCAAAATATTGTTAAGGAGTTATTTGATGTGGAGCTTTCTAAGGCTCATAGTCGTTCTGATTGGATGAAACGTCCTTTAAGTGATGAACAAATTGAGTACGCCATTGATGATGTGGTTTATTTGAGCGAAATGAAGCAAATTTTACAAGATAAATTAACTCAACAAGGGCGAATGAGCTGGTATGATTTGCTTATCAATCAAAGGAAAAATGCCATAGTGGCCTCCAATCATATCACCAAGACATTTATTAATATCTGTAAATCTAAACGGTTTAAGCCTTCGCAACAAAAACTAGTCTTGGCACTGTTAAAGTGGCGAGAAAAAGTGGCAATCGCTCGCGATAAGCCACGAACATGGATATTAAAAAATACCGATATTATTGATATAGTGATTAAAAAACCGCAGTCCGAAGGGGCTTTCATTAAAGATATTGGTTTGTATGCAAGATTTGTTAAGCATAATATCAAGGACTTATTAGGTTTATACCAACTAGCTGAAAAGTATGATGAAGCACAATTGCCTCGATTTGACAAACTGTCTCCAGAACAGGGCAACGCATTTAATGCAATGAAACAAGAATTAGCCGAAAAATGTGAAGCTTTAAATATACCAGCCTCATTGGTTATCAATGTTTCTGACCTAAAATCTCTTGCCGCAGCAGGCAAAACATTGGAAGAAATAGAATTATGGCGACTCATCAACAGTTAATATTGTCAGGTTATATCTTTGCTTATTTCGAACAAGGATGGGAGGGGCGAATAGATTATGCTTTTGCGGCGGATAATTCCAAAACATTTTTACTTCTGAATACGGGAGATAAGTTAACTGTCTATAATCGCGATGATTCACTCCTTTTTAAAGGTGAAATTAAATTCCGTAAGCGTCGCTTTTGGCATAATCATAATTTAGATGTTGATATCTGGTCTTATGTTAAGCAAAAAAGCGTTTCTTATGAAAAGTGGATGAGCTGGTTTTGGCATAAACCTCATTTACGAGCAAAATTAATAAAAATAATCCATGTCAACAACTTAAAATAGCTTGCACAATTTCAGATAAAAACTAAAATGGCTGGATTAGAATTTCGGGATGTAGCGCAGCCTGGTAGCGCACCACAATGGGGTTGTGGGGGTCGGAAGTTCGAATCTTCTCATCCCGACCATATATTAAGGTTTAAACAACCTTATCAAATCGGCATTAAACCAGGAATTGCCACTACTTTGAGGTAAATTATGAAAGATCCAGTAAGAGTTGCCATTACAGGCGCAGCCGGTCAAATCGGATACCAATTATTATTTAGAATTGCAGCAGGTGATATGCTTGGTGCAGATCAGCCCATTATTTTACAGTTACTTGAAATTCCACCAGCCATGGGTGCGGTTCAAGGGGTTGTGATGGAATTAGAAGATTGCGCTTTTCCTTTATTACACAGTGTTATTGCCTCAGATGATCCCAATGTTGCTTTTAAAGATGCCGATTATGCGTTATTAGTTGGAGCAAGACCACGTGGGCCAGGCATGGAACGCAGTGATTTGTTAGAAGCTAATGGTGCAATATTTACCGTACAAGGTAAGGCGATTAATGATAACGCTTCTAAAGATATTAAGGTTTTGGTGGTAGGAAATCCTGCCAATACGAATGCCATGATTGCAATGGAATCAGCACCCGATATTGATAACAAACAATTTACTGCTATGACGCGTTTGGATCACAACCGTGCCATGGGACAGTTGGCTGCCAAAACAGGCAAACAAACCAATGACGTCACTAAAATGACCATTTGGGGAAATCATTCTTCAACACAATACCCTGATATTTCCAATGTGATGATTGATGGAAAAGCAGCAACTGATTTGATTGATAGGGATTATTACGAAAATGAGTTTATTCCAACGGTGCAAAAACGAGGTGCGGCAATTATTAAAGCTCGCGGTGCATCAAGTGCGGCATCTGCTGCCTCTTCAGCTATTGATCACATGCGAACTTGGGCATTAGGTACAAACGATGGTGACTGGGTTTCTATGGCGATTCCTGCTGACGGATCTTACGGTGTAGAGCCTGGTATTATCTTTTCTTACCCCGTGACCTGTAAAGATGGTCAGTATTCTATTGTTCAAGGATTAGAAATTGATACATTTTCACAAGAACGCTTGGATGCAACAGAAAAAGAATTGCGTGAAGAACGTGAAGCGGTTGAGCATTTATTGAAATAATTTTATAAATATTTCATGAGACCTTTACATAACTATATGGCGAAAGAAAAAATAGAGAAAATTTGCCAGATTGAGTTAAAAATTGAAGGTAATAACCAGTTATTGGCGAGATTTTTAGCGAAAAGCTGGTGAATTTAATCATTTTTTACTCGTCACTATAATTATGCAAAGGTCTCTTCATAAAAGTGGCGCTTTAATAGCGCCATTTTTTTGTTTGTGATTCTTGTTGATTGCTTCAATCATAGTCAATAAAACGGTATAATAACTGTTTTAGATAATGATGAAGAGTAAGGTTATGACAAGAGAATCTATGGAATTTGATGTGGTCATTGTCGGTGGTGGTCCATCGGGTTTGTCCGCAGCGATAAAGTTAGCACAAATTTCAAAAGAGCAAGGTAAGGATTGGCAGATTGCTTTGGTTGAAAAAGGTTCTGAAATTGGCGCACACATTATGTCAGGTGCTGTTTTGGAGCCAACTGCATTAGATGAGTTGTTTCCTAACTGGAAAGAAATGGGAGCTCCCGTGACAACGGCAGTCTCAGGTGATGATTTTTATTATTTGCGTTCTCAGGAAAAAAGCATAAAAACACCCAATTTATTGATTCCTTCGCCCATGAAAAATCACGGCAATTACATTATTTCTCTTGGAAATTTGTGCCGTTGGTTAGGCGAACAAGCCGAAAATCTGGGCATCAATATATTCCCTGGGTTTCCAGCCTCAGAAATAATCTACGATGATAACAATTACATCAAAGGAATAATCACCCAAGACATGGGCATTGATGCTCAAGGTAAGGAAAAACCCTCTTTTGAACCAGGCTATGAATTATTGGCAAAACACACCATATTTTCGGAAGGTTGTCGAGGTCACTTGGGTAAGCAACTTATTGAGAAATTTGACTTGGATGCACAATCTGATCCGCAACATTATGGCATTGGCATTAAAGAAATTTGGCAAGTCGACGATGAAAAGTCAAAACTTGGGAAAGTGGTGCATACCTTTGGTTGGCCATTAAATAATCGCACCGAAGGCGGTGGATTTTTATACCATTTTGAGAAAGGCAAAGTGGCTTTAGGCTTTATTGTTGCCTTAAATTATGACAACCCTTACTTGAGCCCTTTTGAAGAATTTCAACGTTGGAAGCACCACCCTGTAATTAAAAAAACAATAGAAGGCGGCAAGCGTATTGCTTATGGCGCGCGTGCCATGAATAAAGGCGGATTTAACTCATTGCCAGAAATTGAATTACCAGGGGCTTGTTTAACGGGTTGCGAGGCAGGATTTTTAAACCCTGCCAAAATAAAAGGCATTCACACGGCAATGAAAACCGGCATGATTTCTGCTCAAAGTATTGCAGATAACCTGCTTAAGGCTGATGCACAAGACGTCAAAACCACTTATTCACAAGATGTTAAAAACTCATGGGTTTTTACGGAATTACAAAGGACGCGAAATTTTGAGCCAGGATTGCATAAATTCGGTACCTTTTTAGGATCTGCATTTACTTTTATTGATCAAAATATATTCCGTGGTAAGCTGCCTTTAACCTTGCACAATAAAGAACCTGATTATGCATCACTCAAACCAGCAGACTCCTGCCAGCCCATTTCTTATGAAAAACCTGATAATAAAATTAGTTTTGATCGTTTGTCATCGGTGTTCTTATCCAGTACCAATCATGAGGAAGATCAACCCTGTCATTTGCAATTAAAAGACGACTCGATTCCTGTTTCCGTAAATTTACCGAAATGGGCAGAACCCGCACAAAGATATTGTCCTGCAGCAGTTTATGAAATTATTGATGAGGGAGAAGAGAAAAAATTCAGAATTAATGCGCAAAATTGTGTACACTGTAAAACTTGTGACATCAAAGACCCAAGTCAAAACATCAATTGGGTCACGCCAGAAGGTGGTGGTGGACCCAATTATTCAAACATGTAATGGTAAAAAATGTTTAACAAGATAAAAAAAACAGTTCTGTTGTCTCTTATAATTTTGAGTCTAAGTGCTTATGGGCAATCCAAGCCTAAATGGGTGAAAATTGGTGAGGGAACCTATAAATCAGGTTTTACTTACCCCTATAAGGTGCAATTGTCTGTTCCTTATGGGGTAAGAAATATAGCGGAGTTAAAACAAGGGCTATTGCCGATGCGATTTGAATTGATTTGGTTGCCAAATACAACCACTAAAAAAGAAATTAAAAAATTATTCAGCAATCAACTGGAAGAAAAATTTGCTTCGGTTGAGAGTTTCAAATTGTCAAAGAATTTGATTCACTTGTTCTTAAGGAAACTTCCCGAAACTAAACGGCACGAGCATTGGGTGTTTGAATACTATCCTGATGTCGGCACAAAATTATTTATAAAGGATGAAAAAGTATACCACTTAGTCGGAGCACAAATTAATCGTGCCCTTATTGATTCCTGGATAAATAAAAGCCCCGTTTTGACTGCAAATCTCTTTAATCGTTTATTAAAACTACAATAACCTCATTGGAAACCTCATTTATGAAAATTATAATATGCCTAGTTTTGAGTTTTGAACTCATGGCAAACCCTAATCCAACAGCCATGCTCAATGGACCAAAGGATGAAAGGCATCCGATTGTCGCTTTTACCAATGCCCATCTATTTATTGATGAAAACACAGAGTTAAGCAATGCTTCACTCATAATTCAAGACGACAAAATAATTGCAGTTGGTCAAAACATTGATGTACCAAAAAAAGCGCAAGTTCGGGATTTGCATGGTGCAAATATTTATCCGGGCTTTGTGTTGCTTGATAGCGGTTATGGATTGCCAGAGCCTGGAAAACACGCGCCATTCACTTTTTTTGGTGCTGAAATCATGGACACCACCACAAAAGGCGCAGTCAATACCAACGAAGCAATAAAAGCTTCTTATCAGGGCATTACAGAATTTCATCACGATATAAAGAAGGCTAAAGAATTGCGTAAACTGGGTTTTTCGAGCGTTTTATCTTCACGGCATGATGGTATTATGCGCGGTTCTTCTGTGTTGGTTAATTTAAATGATGATAGCGATAACCAAAGTATTATTCAACCAAAGGTTGCTATGCACTTGTCATTTGATAAGGGTAGCTCAAAACAATTGTATCCAATTTCTTTAATGGGAGCATCGGCTTTGATTCGCCAAACGTGGTTGGATGCTGCCTGGTACTCAGAAGGGCAACCAAGTTATATCGATGTTGATTTGACGGCTATCAACAAAAACAATCACTTACTCCAAATTTTTGAAACAAAGAACTGGCAACAAACGCTTCTAGCCGACAAATTAAGCAAAGAGTTTAATAAAAATTTAATCATTAAAACCTCAGGTGATGAATACAAGCATATTGATGCAATAAAGAAGTTAAATAGAAAGTTAATTGTGCCCCTAGTTATGCCAAAAGCACCAGATGTTGGCGATGAATTGGATGCATGGAAGGTGTCATTAACCGACATGATGAAATGGCAGATGTCACCCTATAATGCCTATTATTTAAACAAATACAAGGTTGATTTTGCTCTCATACCATCCAATAATAAGTCTTTCTTAAAAGATTTAGCTCAAGCGGTTGAAAAAGGCTTGCCACGAAATCAAGCACTAGCAGCGTTAACATCGACACCAGCTCGCTATTTAAATAATTCTAAAATTGGCAATTTAAATAAAGGTTCTTTTGCGAACTTTATTATTGCTGAAAAAGATTTGTTCAAAAAAGGCGGCAAAATCAATGAAAATTGGGTGGCAGGAAAACGTTATGAAATCAATGAAATAATTCCATTGCAATCGGGTATTTATCAGCTCACTATTGCTGGAAAGGCTCAAGAAATTGAGTTGCAAAATAAAGCAGGAAAGCTTGAGATAAAAAGCACTGCCAAAGAAAGTAAGTTAAAATTTAAGGCGCAATTTAGCGAAGAGTTTGTTCGTTTAAAAATTTCCCAAGCTCAAAATGAACAAAACTTACTGGGATTAGTTAACTACAACTCCATTACCAGTATTTCAGGAAGTGATCCCGTTTGGCAAGCAAAACGCATAAAAGACATCGATAAAAAAGAGGATAAAGACAAAAAAGCCAATAAAAAATTAGACATACCCGTTGTTCCACAGCCTTTTTCGGCTTATGGTTTAACAGCTAAGGAAAAAGCTTCGAGTTACCTTATCACTAATGCAACGGTTTGGACGGGTGAAACTGCTGGCGTTTTAGAAAACACCGATGTTTTTGTTAAAAATGGAAAAGTTGCAAAAGTCGGGAAAAATCTATCTGTTAAAGCCGATAAAATAATTGATGGGACAGGGCATTATTTAACGGCAGGGATAATTGACGAACATTCTCACATAGCTCTGTTATCAGTCAATGACATTATGGCAAACTCATCCATGGTGCGCATGGAAGACGCACTAAACTCCGATGACATCAATATCTATCGCAACCTATCAGGTGGGGTGACTGCCGCACAATTATTGCATGGCTCTGCCAATCCATTAGGTGGGCAATCAGCACTCATCAAGATGCGATGGGGAGCTACCAGTGATGAACTGTTGATAAAAGGGGCGGATAAATTTATTAAATTTGCCTTGGGAGAAAACGTTAAACGGTCACGTTCTCAAAGCTCAATTCGCTACCCTTTGACACGTATGGGTGTTGAGCAAGTTTACCGGGATGCATTTACCAATGCTTTGGCTTATGAAAAACAATGGAATGATTACAATAAACTCAGTCGTTCTGCAAAGAAAAAAGTCATGCCACCTCGTCGTGATTTAATGATGGAAGCCACTTTAGAAGTGGTCAATAAAAATCGATATATCACGTGTCACTC
The DNA here is from genome assembly GCA_026988115.1 of Lysobacterales bacterium. Classification (GTDB taxonomy): domain Bacteria; phylum Pseudomonadota; class Gammaproteobacteria; order Xanthomonadales; family Marinicellaceae; genus NORP309. The sequence continues at coordinate 11,451 of JALSLV010000026.1, forward strand.
CTATGTGCAGTCTGAAATTAATATGTTGATGAAAGTGGCGGATGATTTTAATTTTAAGGTCAATACTTTTACTCATATATTAGAAGGATATAAAGTGGCTGATAAGATGTTAGCTCATGGTGTTGGAGCATCGACCTTCGCAGATTGGTGGGCATATAAGTGGGAAGTCAATTACGCTATTCCTTACAATGCTGCTATTATGACCAAGATGGGTATTACCACAGCAATCAACTCAGATGATGCAGAAATGGCACGCCGATTGAATCAAGAAGCGGCAAAATCCATCAAATACGGTGGATTAACGGAACAAGAAGCCTGGAAAATGGTAACACTTAATCCAGCGAAACTCCTGCATTTGGATGATAAAATGGGTAGTATTAAAGTTGGAAAAGATGCCGATATTGTCTTATGGAACGCCAATCCATTAAGTATTTATGCCACCGCTCAAAAAACATTTGTGGATGGCAAGTTGCTGTTTGATAGGGATAAACAAATGCAAATTGAAAGACAAATATCCAATAAAAGGATGGAGTTAATTAAACAAATTAACCAATCCGATGAACCCAAAATGCCCGCACAAATGAAACCCGAAAAGCACATGCAATGCGACAGTTTAACAGGCTATGAATACCTAGGAGCAGGATAAATGAAAAAGTTATTTCTCAGTACGTTATTAATAAGTTCAGTCGTATTAGCTCTAGCTCCAGTGCCAGCACCCAAACAACAAAAAGAAGTGGTCTACCACAATGCCACTGTGCATATTGGCAATGGAAAAGTTATGAAAGGAGCAACACTTGCTTTTAGTGAAGGTAAAATCACTCGATTGGGTTATTTTAAGATGAAGTGGCAGCCAACGGACATAGATTTAAAAGGCAAACACATATACCCAGGCTTTATTTTACCCGTGACTCGAATTGGTTTAACCGAAGTGGATGCCGTTAAGGCAACGATAGATGATGTTGAAGTGGGGCAGATGAACCCGAATGTCCGCAGTATAGTTGCCTATAACACGGATTCGGAAATTATTCCAACGCTAAAATTTAACGGAGTATTGTTGGCACAACCCACACCACGAGGAGGGTTGGTTAGTGGCTTATCATCAATAGTGCAACTCGATGCATGGAACTGGCAAGATGCAGCCATTGTCTCAGATGATGCCGTACATGTGAACTGGCCAAGTGCTATGCGACCCAAATTTGATATGGCTACGTTTACTTTAAAAACAGTAAAAAATAAAAAATACCACCATCAGTTAGAGCAAATAAAATCATTGTTCATTGATGCAAAATTAAATGCAACTCAGGCAAAAAATATTAAACTTGATGCCATAAAACCCGTTTATACAGGTAAACGCAAAGTCTATATTCACGCCAATAAACCCAAAGCCATTATTGAAGCGGTTAATTACTTTAATAAAATTGGTGTTCCATCACTTGTGTTAGTCACGGGTCAAGGTGTTTTACCTGTTTTAGATTTTGTCAAACAATCAGGCATTGCTGTGATTGTTGCTAATGCTCACCAACTACCTCAACGTGAAGATTCTTCAGTAGATGCGGGATACACAACCGCATTAAAATTGCAAAAAGCAGGAATATTAACGGCATTGGCTTACCAAGGTGGCATGACAATGGGATCGCGGAACCTCGCCTTTACGGCAGGAACACTCGCCAGTTATGGTATGGACAAAGAGCAAGCGCTGCAACTAATCACCAGTAATACAGCAAAAATACTCGGTATAGATAAAAACTATGGAACCCTAGAAGTTGGAAAGAGTGCGACCTTGTTTGTATCCCAAGGAGATGCACTGGACATGAAAGGCAATCGCCTAATTGATGCCTATGTTGATGGACGAAAGCTCAATTTAGCAGGCAGACAACAAGAACTTAATCAAAGGTATTTAAAAAAATACGGTAAATAAAACACAGGGTTGAAAACAACAAATAATGTATTTAAATTTTGGATATATTTTGCTGAAATTTATTTGATGTCTTTTAACAATTAGATTGTTTGAAATCAAATGCTCTTGTATCACGCAAATGTGTGTAATGAAGAAATGAAAACTAAATTAAATAAATTATTAGAACAAGTATCATACGGATTAATAGACATAGACATACAGAATATTAATGAGCTTTTGGATTATGGTTAATTTGGTATTGCATTAGAATTAATTTGTGATCAACTATACGAACATAATAGCCATATTACAGATATTGTTTTGAAAGATATAATAGAACTAGCAGAGTCTATGAAGATGAAGGTATCTACTTGGGATTTTCTTGAGGTTTCTGAAAATGGTTTAGTTATTAATAATGAATCATCTAATAAGATTTGCACCGTAGATTTTGTAAAAAAACAATTAACTAACGGTGTTTCTGATTTTTTAATTATTGCATTATTGAGATCTGATTATAATTTTACTTATGATGACGCACTTAAATATTTAGAGTCAATCAAGAATAGTTAAATATAGTTGGACACCCTGTGTGTTTTTGCATACTAAGAGCTATGATGCTTCTGGAAAGCCACGAAACCGCTATAGTGGTGGGCATCTAAAGTGTTTTATTGGTAAGTGGGATTTATCCCACTCAATGCTAAGCTAAAGCTAGAAAAATAATGGTAAAATTTGACAATTAAACAAAATCAAATCCTTCGATCCCTGTTGATTACGATTTAAAATTATAGCCATGTTTTTTTATTTTTCTACAGATTACACGGATTACACAGGTTTTTTTCAGGCTAAATAGTATTGTTAGTCAAGCAACTTGACTCCCTTCATTGCCCCATTAAGGCAGAGTCATAATAAACGTACACAAAGGCTATATTCCAGAAGAATTGCCCGATATATTGCAAAGATTGGGTCTAATCAACGACACCTAGCTGAATCAGATTAAATACTTCGATAAATGGAATTACAAAGCCATTATGATTTACGTCCCTGTAAATCCCACTGCGTCCCGCCTTCGGCGTTAAAGTTTGATCCAGTCAAATTTAGTGGAACGGTGGAAAATCTCAAAAAATACTGCAAGAACCTAAAACAGAAGTATATTAAAGGTTTGCCTAAGACTAAAACATATGGTTTAATTTGTTGGTGCCATGGATGGTTACATTTGAATTTAACGCATGATATAATTGCCAAATGACAATTATTAAAAATACAATCAATACTGAATCTGCGGAATTTCATGATAATTACCAGTTTATGCATGGATTAGTGGAGGATTTACGCGATATAACCCATAGCATTTCACTTGGTGGTTCGCAAAAGTCCAGAGAACGGCATGAATCACGTGGCAAACTTCTTGTACGTGATCGTATTCACGCGCTTATCGACAAAGGCAGTCCTTTTTTAGAACTTTCTGCTTTAGCTGCCAATGGTATGTATAAAGATGCAGCACCAGCAGCAGGTGTTGTCACTGGAATTGGAGTGATACACGGGCAAAATGTGGTTATTGTTGCCAATGATGCCACGGTCAAAGGCGGGACTTACTTTCCATTAACGGTGAAAAAACACCTTCGCGCTCAAGAAATCGCCTTAGAAAATCATTTGCCCTGCATTTATCTTGTGGACTCAGGCGGAGCCTTTTTGCCTTTGCAAGATGAAGTTTTCCCCGATAAAGAACATTTTGGACGGATTTTTTACAACCAAGCACAACTATCATCCAAAAATATTCCACAAATTGCCATAGTGATGGGGTCTTGTACCGCAGGTGGTGCCTATGTGCCAGCCATGTGCGATGAAGCGGTGATTGTCAAAGAACAAGGCACGATTTTTCTTGGTGGACCACCATTGGTCAAGGCTGCAACGGGTGAAATAGTTGATGCCGAAACATTAGGTGGAGCGGAAGTGCATTCATCTATTTCGGGCGTGACCGACCACTTTGCTGAAAATGACGAACATGCTTTAGAAATAACGCGTGATATTGTGCGATATTTCAATCGCAAACCACTGGGTTGGTTGCAAAAACAAGCAAACAGAGAACCGTTGTACAGTGAAAAAGAACTGTACGGAATCGTTCCGCAAAGCACACGCACGCCTTATGATATTCGCCAGATAATTGCGCGTATTGTTGATGCTTCAGAATTTCAAGAGTTTAAAGCCAAATACGGAACAACACTAATTACAGGTTTTGCACACATACATGGAAACCCAGTGGGAATTATTGCCAATAATGGTATCTTATTTTCCGAATCAGCGCTCAAAGGTGCGCATTTTGTTGAGTTGTGTTGTCAGCGTAATATTCCTTTAGTTTTTTTGCAAAACATCACTGGCTTTATGGTCGGTAAAGAATACGAACACAATGGCATTGCCAAAAATGGCGCAAAAATGGTGACAGCCGTTGCCTGTGCATCCGTTCCCAAATACACTGTTGTTATCGGTGGCTCATTTGGTGCAGGAAACTATGCCATGAATGGTCGCGCTTATGGTGGACGCTTTTTATGGATGTGGCCCAATGCCCGAATCTCCGTTATGGGTGGTGAACAAGCCGCTAGTGTTTTAACCACCATCAAACAAGATGGTATGGATAAACGTGGCATCGATTGGGATGATAAAGAAAAACAAGCCGAATACGATAAAATTAAACAGTTGTATGAAGACCAAGGTTCACCCTATTATTCCACCGCACGATTATGGGATGATGGCATTATTAACCCAATAGACACTCGTAAAGTCTTAGGTTTAGCCATAGAAGCCGGTTTAAATGCACCCATGCAGGACACCAAGTACGGTGTTTTTAGGATGTAATGAAAGATTTAATCAACAATCCAGAAAAACTACTGCTCATCGGTGCATTGTTTCACCTGGCTTTTGTCGCCTTTCATTTGTTGTTTTGGAAGCTATTTGATTGGGTGCAAGATTTAAAGAAGCTCTCGCACATTAATAAATCCGTTATGCAAATACTCAACTTGCGTTTGATTTTTGTTTTTCTGATTTTTGCTTACATCTCTTATTTTAATGCAAGTGAAATGCTCAACAGCAAATTAGGGTTGACCATGATTGCTGCCATCGCCTTATTTTGGGGGTTTCGCAGTGTTGAACAAGTTATTTATTTTGGCATTAAAAACTTTGCATCAAATCTTTTGTTGCTTCTGTTTTTGTTTGGCACAGTCTTATATGCTTGGGTGTTTTATTTGAGTTATAAATTACAATGAACTTTAATTTTTGATTTATCAAAACAAAAATCTTAAAAAAATAACTCCCAAATTCTACCGTTATCCAATATAATAATTTCATGAATAATTTTTCAATGTATAAAACCATCATGGTTGATACCGACAAACAAGGTGTTAGCTACGTGACGATGAATCGCCCTGATGTACATAATGCTTTTAATGCACAGATGATAAATGAATTAACCTCAGCCTTTGATGCGTTAGCTAAAAATCCAGAGACCAAAGTGATTGTGCTGCAATCAAGTGGAGAATCTTTTTCAGCTGGAGCGGATATTAATTGGATGAAGGGCATGGTCAAAGCGACCCAAGCTGAAAACCAAGAAGATTCTTTAAAATTAGCGGCACTTATGCGTGCCATTAATTTTTGCGATAAATCGGTTATTGCTAAAGTACAAGGTTTAGCATTGGGTGGTGGAGTTGGACTTATTGCCTGCTGTGATATTGTTATTGCTAATGAACAGGCAAAATTTGGATTAACAGAAGCTAAACTTGGTTTGGTTCCTGCGGTTATATCACCTTATGTAGTTGATGCTATTTCGGCGCGTCATTCTCGCCGTTATTTTCAAACTGCAGAGGTGTTTAGTGCACAAAAAGCTTATGAAATGGGTTTGTTGTCTGAAATTTGCCCAATTGAACAATTGGATGAATTAGTTGCTAGGCAAATAAAGTTTTTGCTCTCAACTGGGCCAAGTGCCAAACTGATTAGCAAAAAATTGGTGCATTCGGTTGTTTCACGCACCATCCCGCAACAGAAAAAACTCGACAACTACACCACGCAAGTTATTGCTTCAGTGCGGGTATCGCCAGAAGGGCAGCATGGTTTAAAATCATTTTTGGATAAGAAAAACCCGAAGTGGTAAATTTAACAGGTTTCAGGTGATAGGTATTAGGTTTCAGGGCAGGAGGAATTGATGAACTATAGAGAGCTGGACGTTTGGAAAAGATCAATGAATTTAAGTATTGCTATTTATCAAAATTTATCAGGTTTAAGAAATTTTGGGTTTAAAGATCAAATTACTCGATCTAGCCTTTCTGTGCCATCAAATATTGCAGAGGGATATGGAAGAGGTACAAATAAAGAGTTAATGAGATTTTTGTATATTGCTAAAGGCTCTTGTAATGAGTTAGAGACCCAAATAATAATAGGTACAGAGGATTGGCTACATAATTAAAGAAGACTCAAAGGATTGGTTAAAAGAGTCTGAAGAAATATCAGCTATGCTCGGTGGATTAATTTTAGCTAGAAATAAATTCTCCTAAAACCTAAAACCTAAAACCTAAAACCTGAAACCTGAAACCTGAAACCTGAAGCCTAAATTTATTTTAAACTTTCCATTGATTTTAATGCCATTAAGCCCTATATGATTTAAACTAAAAACTTATTTACTTGAGATTTATTATGAAAAAAATATTAGCCCTTTTATTGCTTTGCACTGGTTATTCGGTATTTGCTGCACCAGTTTTAGTCAAAATGGAAACCAACCGTGGCGACATTATTTTAGAATTGGATGCTGAAAAAGCACCGTTATCAGTTGCTAACTTTTTGCAATACGTCAAAGATGGATACTATGATGGTACGATTTTTCACCGTGTTATTAGTACATTTATGATTCAAGGGGGTGGTTTTGACGAGGATTTGGTGCGCAAATCAACACGCGACCCAATTAAAAATGAAGCATCAAATGGATTGAAGAATGTTCGCGGTACGATCGCAATGGCGCGTTTGCCTTCGCCCCATTCGGCGACGGCTCAGTTTTTTATTAATGTTCAAGACAACCCTTCTTTAGATTTTACCAGTGAAGACAATGGCAGAACGTGGGGTTATGCGGTTTTTGGTAAAGTGGTTGAAGGCATGGATGTTGTGGATGAGATTCGTTTTACCCAAACTGGTCCAAACCCTCCATTTCCCAGTGATGTGCCAATTAAAACGATGTTGATAAAGCATGTTTCTGTAATCGATAAAATGCCAGAAGCTAAAAAAATTGAAGATAAGCCTGTAAAGTAAGTTGAAAGATTTATTTATAGCTGACTTACATTTAAATGAAAATCAGCCAGAGATTTACCACAGGTTTAAAACGTTTTTAGATAACAAAGCCCGATATGCTCGGGCTTTGTATATTTTAGGAGATTTGTTTGAATACTATTTGGGTGATGATGCCAAAATTGGTGTCATTCAGCAAGTGGCGAATGATTTGGACGAGTTGTCGGAGAAATACCAAACAAAATGCTATTTTATGGCGGGTAATCGAGATTTTCTTTTGGGTCAACGTTTCAATAATAGTCTTATCTTACTCGAAGATTCAACAGTGGTTGAGTTGGATAAAAAGAGACTCATTTTAACCCATGCCGATGCCTTATGCACTGATGATGTTGAGTACCAGAAAATTAGGCGGCAGTTGCGAGATTCGCAATGGCAGCAGTGGTTTTTAAGTCAAACCATCTCCGAACGAATTGCTTTTGCACAAAAAGCGCGAATGCAATCGCAACAACACACGCAATCTGCCGAAAGCCAAATTATGGATGTTAATCAACAAGCCGTTGATGATTTGTTTGATTGTCACCATGCCTCATTGATGCTGCACGGACACACCCACCGCCCTGGATTTCATCAAACGCAAACAGAAAATGGTCCCAGATTCCGAATGGTGTTAGGCGACTGGCACTTTCAAAGCTCATGCATCGAACACTTCAAAGGCAATTTCCAACTCATTACCCATTAATATTTCTCCTTAGGGGTGATATTTAGTATCGGTTGTATGGTAAAATGTTGCGCTATTAAATTCATTGAGGGTTGCGTGACTCTCTTACATAAATATCTAGAGGAAAAATATGTCAGTATTAGACAAATTGAGTGCTATTCGGTCTGCTAAAGGCAGTGTGTTAACTAAGGGTTTAAGCGATGAGGTTATCGCTGATTTTTTAAAAAGAGATTCGGCTTTATCGATAGCAATTGAAAACGCTTATGATAGTTATCTCACCATAAAAGATGAATTTCCTGAGTTAATTGATATGGATGAATCAACGCAAATGAAGAGAGTCCAAGAAGATTATATTAATTTTTATTCCGACGATGCCATCAACCCTTATGTTGCGCTGGGTGGAAAAGGGGCATGGTTGATAACACTTAAGGGAGCTGTACTACACGATAATGGTGGTTATGGTATGTTGGGTGCTGGTCATGCACCAGATTTTGTTTTGGAAGCCATGAGTCGTCCTCATGTGATGGCGAATATTATGACCCCTTCGTATTTACAAATGAAACTCAGTAAAGCCATTAAACGAGAAGTGGGGCATTCGCAAGGTTCTTGTCCTTATGATAAGTTTTTATGCATGAATTCGGGCTCAGAAGCGGTTACAGTGGCGGCGCGTATTTCGGATATTAATGCTAAAAACATGACGGCACCTGGTGCTCGTCACGAAGGTAAAGAAATTAAAATAATGGCACTTAAAGGGGCATTTCATGGACGGACAGACAGACCTGCTCAGTATTCTGATTCTTCGCTGCCTAGTTACCGCAAAAATTGCGCGTCATTTGCTGCCCGTGATAATTTAATCACTATACCCATTAACGATATTGCTGCTCTTGAAGCGGCGTTTGCGCAAGTTGATGCAGATAATATTTTTGTAGAATCATTTTTTATGGAACCTGTTATGGGTGAAGGCAACCCTGGAATGGGCATCTCACGTGAGTTTTATGAAACAGCCAGAAAGCTAACCAAAGAACGCGGAACTTTATTCCTTATTGATTCAATCCAAGCAGGGCTTCGCGCGCAAGGGTGTTTATCCATTGTTGATTATCAAGGTTTTGATGGGATTGAAGCACCAGATATGGAAACTTATTCTAAAGCACTCAATGCTGGACATTATCCATTATCAGTCTTAGCTATGTCACCTACTACGTCAAAAATGTATGTCAAAGGAGTTTACGGTAATACCATGACAACTAATCCAAAAGCGATGGATGTCGCCTGTGAGGTGTTGGCACGAGTTGATGATGACTTCAGGACAAATATTTTAGAGCGTGGTCAAGAGTTTGTTGAAAAGCTAAACGGTCTACAAGAAAAGTTGAATGGTAAAGTGACTAATGTACAAGGAACAGGACTGTTGTTTTCGTGTGAGCTTTCCAAAGAATTTAAAGCCTATGGCACTGACTCAATTGAAGAGTTTTTACGTTACAACGGTATCGGCGTTATTCACGGTGGTGAAAACTCATTGCGTTTCACACCACACTTTGCCATAACTTCAGCTGAAGTGGATTTAATCATTGATGCTGTTGAATATGCCATTTTAAATGGTCCAAGCCGATAAATAGAGAAAGACGATGACTGATAAAGATAAGAATCAAACTGAAACAGAAAATGCTGAACGACGTAAAACCGAGCGTCGTTCACAAGACTTACCTGATGCCGTTGTCAATAGAAGAAAAAATAAAGACAGAAGAGTCAAGGATGAAGAGATAGACTTTGATAATCGACGTAAAGAGCAAAGGCGCAAACCTATTGTTGGTGTTGATATTGAAGAGAGAAGAAAAACTGATAGAAGAAAAGATAAAGAATAACTGGAAAATAATATGACTAAATGTGTTGATATAACAATCAAACAAGCACTAACGGGCGATATTGCCTTTGAAACCGACGTTACCATCAAGGGATGGGTGCGTAATCGCCGTGATTCTAAAGCGGGTTTTTCATTCATCGTCATGCATGATGGCACGTGTTTTGATGGCATTCAGGTAATTGCCGATAGTACATTGGCTAATTACGCAGATGAAATTAAACATTTGACAACGGGATGTTCAGCCATAATTACGGGCAAACTCGTCAAGTCAGGTGGACAACAATCGTGTGAAATCCAAGCCTATAGCGTTGAGGTAACAGGCATGGTCGAGGATCCTGAGACCTATCCCGTTCAACCCAAAAGACACACAATGGAATTTTTACGAACGGTTGCCCATTTACGTCCGCGTACCAATACTTTTAGCGCTATGACCCGAGTGCGAAATACTTTGGCTCAAGCCGTGCATCGTTTTTTTCATGAAAGAGGTTATTGTTGGATAAGTACGCCCATCATTACAGCCAGTGATTGTGAAGGAGCTGGGGATATGTTTCGCGTGACGCAGTTGGATTTAGCCAATGTGCCGATGAATGATAAAGGAGAGGTTGATTTTTCCAAAGATTTTTTTGGTCAGGAAACTTACCTTACCGTTTCGGGACAGTTAAATGTTGAAACTCATGCTTTGGCTTTGTCAAAAGTGTATACCTTTGGACCAACTTTTAGAGCCGAAAATTCCAATACCACTCGTCATTTGGCTGAGTTTTGGATGATTGAACCAGAAGTGGCATTTAATGATTTGAATGATAATGCCGATTTGGCTGAAGACTTTTTGAAATATGTATTCAAAGCGGTTTTGGATGAAAATCTTGATGACATGCAGTTTTTTGATAAGTTTGTGCAAAAAGGGGTGATTGAGCGGCTTGAATCTTTTCAAAGCGATGCTTTTGCTCGCGTTAATTATACCGATGCCATCGAAATACTTGAAAATTGTGGAAAGAAGTTTGAATTTCCAGTTGAGTGGGGCATAGATTTACAAACCGAACACGAGCGTTATTTGACCGAAGAACATTTTAAAAAACCAACGGTTATCATGAATTACCCAAAATCCATTAAACCATTCTACATGCATTGTAATGAGGACGGTAAAACGGTTGCTGCAATGGATGTTTTGGTTCCTGGAATTGGCGAATTAATTGGCGGTTCTCAACGTGAAGCGCGTCTTGATGTTTTGATAGAACGCATGAAAGAACACGATTTGGATTTAGAAACGTATAAATGGTATATTGATTTGCGCCGCTATGGCTCTGTTCCTCATGCAGGTTTTGGCTTAGGATTTGAGCGATTGGTTAGTTATGTCACTGGTATACAGAATATTCGCGATGTTATAGCCTTCCCAAGAACACCTGGAAACGCTAAGTTTTAACATGATTGCAAGGATATGGCATGGCACAACTAAATTATCTGATAAAGATGAATACACGCAGTTTATGCTAGAAAAAGCTGTGCCAGATTATAAAAGCACAAAAGGATTTGTGAAATTATCTTTTCTGAGTCATGTTGTTGGTCAGATCGCCCATTTTACTCTTATTACTTATTGGGAAAATCTAGAAGTCATCAAAAACTTTGCAGGAGAGGATTATGAGACACCTAAATACTACCAAAAAGATAAACAGTTCTTGCTTGAGTTTGAAGATAAAGTCATTCATTACGAAGTTTTTGCGGACGAATGAAATAATTATTACTAGTTTGGGTCTTTATCAATCAACCATGAGATAAAGTATGAAAATACAGTTCAATCGACTTAACCATATTCAGATTTGCATTGCTATTGGTGAGGAGCCTAAAGCTCGTGAGTTTTATTGTGGTATTTTAGGTTTGAAAGAAATCGAAAAGCCAGAAAGAATGAAGGCGAATGGAGGTTTTTGGGTGGAAATTGCAAATATCCAAATTCACATTGGAACAGAACAAGGTCCTGCCATTTCTAAACGTCATCCTGCCTTCGAAGTAGAGGATTTAGACAAGGTGAAAGAATACCTTTTTCAACAAGGTATTAGACTTGTTGAACAGCAAAATATTAATGGCTTCAAACGCTTCTCTTTTTTTGACTTTTGGGATAATCGCATAGAATTAATGCAAAAAATACAACAACCATGAAAAACTTAGCCATCACATTTTTGTTTATATCTCTTAGTGTTTACGCACAAGAGTCATCTGTACAAAATGCCTTAAATCTTTGTCGAGAAATTACAATTCAACAAGAGCGTTTGGAGTGTTACGACGCAATAAACACGCCTGTTGAGAAGAAAGAAAACAAAGAGCTTGCCAATAAGATTGGAGAATTTAGGATGTCAGCCTTGCTGGCTGATTTAGAAGAGCCGCGTATATTTTCTACTTTTGGGCGTATGGAATTTTTAGGTAAAGACATTAATGCCATTTTATTGGGAGTAGGGACGCGATTAAAGCTCAAAACATTTGATATTTTAGAGTACCAAAAATCAATCGATTTTAACTTGATTGGTTTGGTTAAATCACAATTTGATGTCAGTGAAATAGACACGCGCAACAATCGTGGCGGTGCGTTGATTAATACCGACTTTATGATTGGTGCAGAACTGGTGAAAAACACAAAAAAAGGGAATATCCGCTTAAAATATTCACACAGAAGTACGCATTTAGGCGATGAATTTTTAATTGATAACCCTTTTTATCTTGATAACCGACTTAACCTCTCTTATGAAACCATTGATGTACTGGCTTATCGAAACATGAACCAATGGGGAACCTATCTAGGTGGTAGTTTTATTGTTCGCTCAGAGCCTGGTTCGCTGGAAAAATTTCAGTTTCAAGCAGGTGTACAATTTAGAGGCAATCAATACCGTTGGTTTAATCCAATATTTGGCTTAGACATAAAGTCTTGGCAGGCATCTGACTGGTATCCTAATGTCAGCTTCAAAGCGGGTGTTGAATACACGGGATTTTTTGATCGTCCTTTGCAACTGTTGTTCGAATATTATGATGGAAAATCACCTTATGGGCAGTTTTATAAAGAAGATTTTTCATTTTATGGTCTTTCTGTCAATCACTATTGGTAGTGAAGGTTTCACATGCCTTGAAATTCAACTTGCCTGAGTGCTTCGTAAAGCATTATTGCTACCGTATTTGAAAGGTTCAAACTTCGCGATTCTTTTTTCATCGGTAATAGCACTTTGTTTGTTATGCAATTCAATTCAAGTATATCAAGGGGAATGCCTCGAGTTTCGGGACCAAAAATAAAATAATCTTCCTGTTGATAGGAAACATCGCAGTAGTTAGTGTTGCCTTTGGTTGTTAGTGCATACAAATTTTGCGGTTGAGTCTGATTGATAAAATCGGCAAAATTATGATACTCTTTGACTTGGGTGAATTCGTGGTAATCAAGCCCTGCACGGCGTAAAGCTTTTTCATTCATGTCAAATCCTAATGGATGGATTAAATGCAATTGAGCACCGGTATTGGCGCATAACCGAATGATATTACCCGTATTGGGTGGTATTTCAGGCTCAAATAAGACGATATTAAACATAATTTGTTTTTAGTTTAGAGTAAGCTAATGGTAGAATAAAAATCCAAAAATTAATACCAATTTATCTTTTTAAATGTCAGTTACAAACATTAGTAAAACCCTAAGCCCTTATTTGCAACTTATTCGATTTGATCGACCGATTGGAACATTGCTTTTACTGTGGCCAACTTTATGGGGGCTGTGGATTGCTGCAGAGGGTGTCCCTCCCATCAAATATTTATTCATTTTTGGTTTAGGTGTTTTCCTCATGCGTTCCGCAGGATGTGTTGTTAATGACATCGCAGATAAAGATTTTGATGGAAAAGTGACTCGGACCAAAGAAAGACCCTTAGCTGTTAATGATTTGCCAGTAAAAAATGCTTTGGTGTTTTTTTTGATTTTATTGCTATTGGCAGCATCTTTACTGTTATTCTTAAATAAATTAGCCGTAATTATAGCGTTTATTGCCGCATTCTTTGCTATTACGTATCCATTTATGAAACGCCATACCTATTTACCACAATTGTATTTAGGTGTTTCGTTTGCTTTGTCCATACCGATGGCATTTGCCCAGTTGAGGGGTGCTATTCCAGTAGAGGCGTGGTTACTGTTTATTGCTAATGTGTTTTGGACAACAGCCTATGACACGATGTATGCCATGGTGGATAGAAAAGATGACCTTAAAGCAGGCATTAAATCCACTGCAATATTGTTTGGAGATTTGGATTATATAATCATTGTGATTATTCAAGCGATGATGCTATTGGTTTTGCTCTTATTGGGTTTAAAAATTGAAATGAACAGCCCTTATTATGTGGCTTTAGGCTTAGTGGTTGTATTATTTAGTTACCAAAATAAACTATTAAAAACACGAAAACTAACTAACTATTTTAAGGCATTTCTTAATAATAATTGGGTTGGGTTGCTATTATTTTGTGGTATATTGTTATCTTATCGTTTTTAGTTAATCCCAAATCCCGATAATCAAACGCGAATTATAGTGCAATCAGTTAGTGCGTATAGTAAATCTAAAAAATACGTCGTCACCTGATTGGTGATAAGTTATTTTTTAGATTTACTAGACGTGCTAAGGGGTTGTGCTAGAATCGTGTTTTCTAATATCGGGATTTGGGTTAATTGTTAACGTTTTATTGAAAGAACTAACGTTTTCAATTTTGTAAATTTTAGAATTAGGCTGAAAAATTCTAATTTTACCATCTGGGTTATATTGCCACCGTGTTGATTTGTCGCCACTACTAATGTCCATCAAGTATTCAAAAGTTGGGTCTCCTTGTGGGTACTCCTTTTTATTATAAAAATCCTTTTCAAATGCATCTAAGAGGTTTCTATCGCGGGTATCTAAAATTATGCCTTTTAAATCATTCTTTATAACTACGTGAGTGATAGTTGGATCATTATTGGATTGGCAACCCGAACCTATTACAGCAAAGAAAAGTAACAAACTCAATTTTAATATTTTCATTGTATGATTATGCCACTTCTATAAAATATTTACAATAAAAATTAATAACCCTAATGCCCTGTTTAGGGGCTAAGATAGGAATAACCTTGCTGTTGCAAGTCCATCATGCGCGGCACTCCGTTTTTTACAACCACAACATCATCAATCAAATCCAAATCAATGCCTTTTGTTCTTTTGATGGTTTTTATGGTATCGCCACAGGCAGAAAAGATAACATCTTGCATCATTAAACTTTCTATGCGTTTGCGAAATTCGCTTTGCTTGGTGACAAAATAGATGCCTGGTCCGTAAGCGACCAATTCAATTTCAACATTGTCAACACCATAATATTTAGAGACATTAACAATATTTGAAATGACTTCGGACTGCACCTCTGGGTCTCGAGTATTCATTTGAATAACCAATTTATGAATTTCAAAATCATCATTTTTACTGCTGTTATCATTGGCAATGACAGGCGTTTGAATGGCGCAGGCATTAACTAAAATAAGGCTGAAAATAAAGGCTATTTTTTTTATCATGATATTTCTCACTTGAAATCAATATTATTGAACCATATTATAAGCCAACTGTCATAACATGGTCAAAAATATAAGCAGATGAATATGGATAATAATAATTCAGAGAATAATTTAATAGAAACGGCACAAATTTTTCAAAAAGTGAGTGCTTCCTTATCACAAGAAATCTTTGGGCAAGCCAAATTAGTGGATAGATTACTAATGGCTTTACTGTCCCACGGGCATTTACTCGTAGAGGGCGCTCCAGGTTTGGCAAAAACAACAGCAATTAAAGCCTTAGCGGATAGACTTGAAGGGGACTTTAAACGCATTCAGTTTACTCCTGATTTGTTGCCTTCAGATTTAACGGGTACAGAAATATACCGAGCACAAACGGGTGAATTTGAATTTCAAAAAGGTCCACTATTCCATAACTTAATTTTAGCTGACGAAGTCAATAGAGCACCTGCCAAAGTGCAATCCGCTTTACTCGAGGCTATGGGAGAACAACAAATTACCATAGGCAGTACAACTTATCCATTGCCTAAATTGTTTTTAGTTATGGCAACGCAAAATCCAATTGAACAAGAAGGCACGTATCCATTGCCAGAAGCGCAGTTGGATAGATTTCAAATGCATGTTGCCATTGGTTATCCTGATGCAGAAACAGAAAAAGATATTTTAAAACTTGCTCAAAATAGAGACAAAGAGGGTTATGAAAAACCAGCAAAAGATTCTGTGTTTTTAACCCAAGAAGTGGTGTTTGCTGCTCAACAACACGTGTTGAATCTCTATGTGGCTGAAAATCTTGAAAGTTATATGGTTGAGCTTATTCTCGCCACCAGGAACCCCGAAAAATACGATAAGCAGTTAGCTGAAATGATTAATTATGGAGGTTCACCTCGCGCCACTATTGCCTTAGATAGGTGTGCAAGAGCTCATGCATTCTTAAGAGGTCGTGACCATTTATTGCCTGAAGATATTCATGCTGTTATTCATGATGTTTTGCGTCATCGCCTGATTTTGAGTTTTGAGGCAGAAGTTGAAGGGGTGACACCCGATGATATTATTGATCGTTTGTTGCGTGTAGTACCGATTGTATAAATCATGAACTCAGCTACTCAAGTCACCACAAAAGCTTTGGTTGCACAGCAATCTTATGCAAAGACATTGTCACTGTCCAGTCGCAAGAAAGCAACTTCTGCGATTTCGGGTTTGCATGACTCACGTTTTCGTGGACGAGGTATGGACTACCAAGAGTCGCGGGTTTACCAAGCGGGCGACGATATTCGTAACATGGATTGGTTGGTGACTGCCCGAACTGGAACGGCTCATACAAAATTATTTCAGGAAGAAAGAGAGCGACCTATACATATTATTATGGATACTAATGTATCGATGGATTTTGGTACCCGCAAAGAGTTCAAGTCGGTTACGGCTGCAAAAGTCGCTTCTTTATTAGCATGGGCTGCGGTTAAAAATGGCGATAGAGTGGGTGTTATGAGTTATGGGAAAAATGGAATCCATCATGAAAAGCCAGTGGGTGGCAAACGTGGGATGATGCGATTGATTGCGCATTTGGTTCAATCATCTAATAATGAATCAGAAAAAAATACGCCTTTAGAAGAGGCATTGCAGCGTTTACGAACAATTATTCGTCCTGGTTCTTTAGTTATTGTTGTCAGTGATTTTTATCATTTAGGAAAAGACGTTAAAAGGCATTTAATTCAACTGAGCAAGCATAATGATGTTTTGTCCTTTTTCATTAGCGATAAATTTGAAGTTAGCACACCCCTACCAGCAGTTTATGGAATCCAAAATCAAGACAAAACAGTTGTGTTTAATAGTGCAAAAGAGTCCCAGAAAAAATCAATGCAACAAAAACAGAACCAGCATTTAGAAAATATTTACCAAAACATACAAAAATCAGGTGTGCCTGTTATCCCTGTGATGACCGATGATAAGGTTGAAGAAAAAGTAAAGCAAGGACTTAAATCACCGGCTGCTGCGTGGTCCTCATGGAGGAAAATAGTCTGATGGTTAAAACCGCACAACAATTGCAATTAAGAGATATTCATATGCCTGATGCGCCAAGTTTTTGGCCGCTTGCCCCAGGTTGGTGGGTTTTAATTGTTATCGCCTTAGTGGTTATTTATTTCTTTTACAGCTATTGGAAAAAACAGCACAAGAAAAAACAACTTATTGCTTTAATGCAAAGGCAATTAATGACTATTCATGATGAATTCCGGACAGATAAAGATAAACACAAGTTAGCGGTTGCTGTTTCTGATTTGCTTAAACGGTTTGTTCGCTATGTGCTCAAAGATTCTGCTGCTGCCTCGTTAACAGGTCAGCAATGGTTAGACTACTTAAATAGCAAAAGCCCTAACGCTATTTTTAATGAATTCACTGTGCCGTTAACTCAAGCACAATATATTGCCGCACCAGAATTTGATGTACCTAGTCTTATTGCGGCAGTGAAAAATTATTTTCCAGTTGCCATTAAGCATCAGGAGAAAGGTTAATGTTAGAGTTTTTATGGATTTGGGTGTTTTTACTGTTGCCATTGCCGCTTTTGGTCTGGTTATTGCCTGCGGTTAAACAAGCCAGCATAACTACGGTTAAAGTGCCGTTTTTCAATCATTTTTGGCAATCATTATCTGGTGTTAATCAACAAACAAAATGGTGGTTGAAGTTATTGGCAATTCTTGCTTGGATACTGTTGTTGGTAGCCGCAGCAAAACCCGTGTGGATAGGTGATGCCATTGCTTTGCCCGTTGAGGGGCGAGACTTGATGATGGCAGTTGATGTTTCAGGTTCCATGCAAGAAAAAGACATGAAAATTAATGGGCGAGAGGTTGATAGATTAACCATGATTAAATACGTTGCAGGTGACTTTATCCAGCGCCGCAAAGGTGATCGCATTGGTCTTATTTTATTTGGGCAACAAGCTTACTTGCAAACGCCACTAAGTTTTGACCGTAAAACCGTAAAAACCTTATTAGATGAATCCATTATTGGTATTGCAGGTAAAGCAACGGCCATTGGTGATGCCATTGGATTGGCAGTTAAACGGGTTCGCAGAACTAATGACAATAACCGAATTCTAATTCTATTAACCGATGGGCAAAATACCGCAGGTGAAATTCAGCCGTTAAAAGCAGCAGAACTTGCACAAAAAGAAGGCTTAAAGATATACACCATTGGTATTGGTGCAGATGAAGTTTATCGCCGTACTATTTTTGGCAATAGGCGAGTAAATCCTTCATTAGATTTAGATGAAGCGACTTTAAGAAAAATTGCTAAAATGACTGGTGGACAATATTTTCGTGCCAGAAACACCAAAGATTTAAACAAGATTTATGCCATGTTGGATAAATTAGAACCGTTGGCAAAAGAAGATCAGTTTTATCGTCCAACAAAGGATTTATTTTATTATCCATTGGCTTTATCGATGCTTTTATTATTAACTTTATTTAGGATTAGGAGTTAATATGGAATACTTATCGCAATTGCACTTTATACGTCCCTTGGTTTTATGGGCATTTCCGCTTGTTGCTATAATTTTGTGGTATTTGCAACAAAAAAACGGCAAAGAAGATGGCTGGTCAAAAATATGTGACCCTCAATTGTTGAGTGCCATAAAAGTTAAATCAGCTTCTCAAGGCAGTCGTTTGACTTGGTTGTTATGGCCCATTAGCTTTGTTGCTATCTTAGCATTAGCAGGTCCAGCTTTTCAAAAGCTTCCAACCCCTGTGATAAAAAATCAATCGGCTTTGGTTATAGCCTTAGATGTTTCTAAGAGTATGTTAGCAGATGATATAAAACCTAACCGACTTGAGCGTGCAAAATACAAGATTAATGATATTTTAGAAAAACGCAAAGATGGACAGACGGCATTGTTGGTTTACTCAGGTGATGCATTTGTTGTGACGCCTTTAACCGATGATACCCAAACCATTGCCTTGATGTTAAAGGCAATTAGCCCTGAAATTATGCCAGTGCAAGGTTCGCGAGTGGATATCGCTTTGAGAAAAGCCAAAGATTTACTTAAACAAGCGGGATATCCAGCAGGAGATGTGCTTTTGATTGCTGATGGAGTCAATGCTTCAAGAGCGAATAAAGTGGCAAAGGATTTGGCTAATGAAAGAATTAAAGTATCTGTGTTAGGTGTAGGCACCAAAGAAGGAGCACCAATTCCTTTGCAATCGGGTTTTGTTAAAGACCGTCAGGGCAATATTGTTATTCCAAAATTAGAACTTTCACAATTGAAAGATTTGGCATCAAAAGCAAAGGGGCGATTTGCCCAAATTACTGGTGATTCCTCGGATATTGATTATCTTTTACCCGAAGTGGTCAATGATGAGAAGCAAGCCCAAAATTTTGAAGAGCAAGAAGATGGTTTTGACTCACAAAAATACATCGATGAAGGACCATGGTTAGTGCTGTTATTAATCCCTTTGGTGGCATTGTTATTTAGAAAAGGACTGTTGTTGGGGTTGTTTTTGGTTGTGGGTTTGCATTCTCCACAATCATCTTATGCTTTTGATTTTGATGATTTATGGCTTAATGCCGATCAACAAGCCGCAAGACTATTGCAACAAGGCGATGCTAAAAAGGCTTTGGAGTTAGCAAAATCAAACCAATGGAAAGCCACTGCTGCATTTAAAAATAAAGACTATAAACAAGCACAAAATTTATTTAATGATGGCAGCGCAGATGGATTTTACAATCAAGGCAATGCCTTAGCAGCTGCAGGAAAATTGGAACAAGCACTCAAATCTTACCAACAAGCATTGAAGCTTCGTCCTCAAGATGAGGACACCTTGTTTAATAAGAAACAAGTGGAAGAAGCACTTGAAAAACAACAAGAGCAACAACAAAAAGACCAAGAAAATCAAAATAAAAAGGATAAAGATAAAGATAAAGATAAGCAAGATCAAGACAAGAAAAATCAAGACCAACAAGAACAAGATAAAAAGAACCAAGAAAATCAAGACTCTGAAGATAAGCAGAGTCAACAAGATCAAGAGAAAAAAGAAGGCGAGGGTGAAAATAAAGATTCTCAGCAGAATCAAGAAGATAACCCCGAACAAAAACAAGATGAAGAAAAATCTTCACAAATGAGTGAAGAAGATAAAAAGAAACAAGAAGAAGAACAAAAAAAGCTGGAACAAGCCGATAAAAAAGCCAAAGAAAAGCAGCAAAAAGAACAACAACAAAAAGAACAAGAAGCGAAACAGAAAAAGCTAACGCCGCAAGAAATGGCAGAAGAAGCAGAAAACAAAGAAGCGATTGAACAATGGTTGCGACGCATTCCTGATGATCCAGGTGGATTATTGCGACGTAAATTTTATTACCAGTACAATCAACAAAATAATAAACCCGATGAAACCGAAGATTGGTAGAAATATGAAAAAAATAACAATCATACTCTCATTAATAATAATGACTTTTGTGAGTCAGGCAAAAGTGACTGCCACCGTTGACCGCACAAAAATTATTATTGGTGAAACTTTTAATTTAACAATTTCTGTTGATTCCAATACCAATGAACAACCCGATTTGAGTGAACTGCAAGAGGTGTTTCAAGTCCTTGGAACAAGTCAATCATCTTCGACACAAATAATAAATGGCAGTTACTCGGTGAATAAATCCTGGCAGATTTCCCTTATGCCATCAGCAGTGGGTAAAAACACCATTCCACCTATTAAACTGGGTAATGAGATGACGCGAGCCATCCAAGTGGAAGTGGTTAAATCAGATCCAAATGCAAAGGCAAATGGTGATTTGTTTATTGAAGTTGAAACCGATAAAACCTCTGCGTTTGTCAAAGAACAAATAGTCATTACGGTCAAGCTGTTTTATTCCATGTCTTTAAGCGAAGGCAGTTTGTCAGAACCAATCGCAAGCAATGCAATTGTGACTCAATTAGATAAAGGAACAACCTACAGTACAAACAGAAACGGTAGAAATTATACCGTGCTTGAGAGACACTATGCACTGTTTGCCGAAAAAAGTGGTACCTTAGAAGTGAACCCCATCATTTTTAGTGGCAGAGATAACAGCTCCAGAAGAAGTTTTAGTATGTTTTCTACAGGCAAGCCAGTGCGAGCGGTTGCAAAGCCATTAACTTTTGAAATCAAGCCTATTCCACAAAGTGCCATTGGCAAAGATTGGATTCCTGCACAAAATGTGCAATTGTCACAACAATGGAGCGAAGGTGAATACAAAGTGGGCGAACCCATAACACGAACAATAACAGTTTACGTAGAAGGTTTGGGAGAAACTCAAGTGCCTGATATTAAATTGGGTGATATTCCTGATGTCAGAATTTACCCAGAGCAACCGCAAACCCAAGAAGAAAAAACACCACAAACGATTAAAACTTATAAACAAGTTAAAATTGCATTGATTCCGACCCACGCCGGAGCGATACGCATACCTGAGTATAAGTTAGAATGGTTTAATACCCAAACGGGTAAGACTCAATACGCTAAATTGCCTCCGGTAACTCTGCAAGTTGCTGCAGGTGATTATGCAATGGAAAAGCCTGCAATACAAAACATTTTCAAAAATAAAGAAAAGCCAAGTCAGTTAAGTGCTAAAGCCGAAGACACCGCGACTACTGAGGTTAAAATAGTTAAACAAGAAGATTCATTGTGGAAAATTGCAACGGCATTTTTTGCCTTGCTTTGGGTGTTAACGGTGTTATATTGGATGAATACTAAAAAGCAAAAAACGCCAAGTAAAGTAACCCAAAAGCCTGCTAAGATAAGCAAGAATCAAATATTATACGCCATTGAAAATCGCAACCCTAAAGAGCTGCAAACGGTGTTAATTGATTGGTGGAATCAACAGTACAAAGAGGCTAAAGTAACCAATCTAGCGCAACTTAAATCGCATGTTAATCCGACCATGCAAAAATTAATTGATGACCTGCAATCACAATTGTACACAAATGCAAAAGATTTAAAATTTGATAAAGCCTTGTGGAATAAACAAGTTAAGGGAAGTGGTTTGAAAAAAATAACCCAAAAGCAATCATCGGATTCAAATGAATTGCCAACACTTTATTAACCCCAAATGCCAATTGCGTGAAATAATAATTTAAAACCAGTGGGCTGTGGCATATAATAAATTCTTTTAAAAAGAGAGTCTAAAATATCCGCATGCACTTTTTAGTTAGTAATGATGATGGTATCAATGCCACAGGTATCAAAGCCTTAACTCAAGCGTTAGAGAAGCTTGGTAATATTACCGTTTACGCACCCAGTGGTGATCGTTCTGGAGCGAGTAATTCCCTAACATTGGATAGACCTGTGCGTATTCATAAAGTGGCAAATAACAAGTTTTCTGTTGATGGAACACCAACAGATTGTGTGCATATGGCACTAACTGGATTAATGGATAATGTGCCAGATATGGTGGTATCAGGAATTAATAATGCGGCGAACCTTGGTGATGATGTTTTGTATTCTGGAACAGTGGCAGCTGCAATTGAAGGGCGTTATTTGGGTTTATCCGCAATTGCCTTTTCCTTAGCAACCTCTCATAAAAGTGATCAAGTAAGGCATTTTGAAACGGCACAGTATTTTGTTAAAAAAATTATTCAAAACCTTCAGAAAAATCCTTTAGAAAAAGAATCTATACTCAATATTAATATTCCGAATTTACCGATTGATGAGGTAAAAGGCATCAAAGTGACGCGTTTTGGTAATCGCCATAAGGCAGAAAATACCGTTCAAGAACTCGATCCGCGCGGCAGGAAAATATATTGGATAGGTCCAGCAGGCCCTGAGGCGGATGCCGGAGAAGGAACTGATTTTCATGCCATTAAAAATGGCTATGTTTCTATCACTCCCATGCAAGTTGATATGACCAAGCACAGTGTATTAGAAAGCATCAAAAGTTGGAGTCAAACAATCTAATGAAATCAGCAGTTGGTATTGGCATGACTTCTCAACGCACGAGAAATCGCATGATTGAGCGCTTACAAAATCAAGGCATAAAAGATCAACGTGTGTTAGCAGCGATGTCCCGTGTTCCACGGCATTTATTTATGGACGAAGCCATGGCACACCGAGCTTATGAAGATACGGCGTTACCAATAAAACATGGTCAATACATCTCTCAGCCTTGGGTCGTTGCTCGAATGACCGAAGTTGTATTGGAGTGTGAACCCCAAAAAGTATTAGAAATCGGTACAGGGTCGGGCTATCAAGCTGCCATTTTAGGGCAATTAGTTGAGCAGGTTTTTAGTGTTGAACGCATAGATGATTTGACCCGTATCGCACGACGACGCTTTATTAAATTAGGTTACATGAATGTTCGCACCAAAACAGGCGATGGATTTCAAGGGTGGAACAATGAGGCTCCTTATGATTTAATTATTGCAACAGCAGCACCTGAGAATGTTCCCGAGGAACTGCTTAAACAGTTGAAAGTAGATGGCGTGATGTTATTGCCACTGGGTGATAATCAGTCTCAAAGTTTGGTGAAAATTACCAAAACAAACAAAGGTTATCTGGAAGAAAAACTAGAAGCTGTATTTTTTGTTCCTTTTTTACAAGGAGTAGTCAGGTAAGTGCTATGCAATTCTTAAAAGTTATAAATCTGATCGTTGTCATGGTGCTTTTAAGTTCTTGTGCAAAACATTATCCAGCCCCTGTAAAAGACGTGAACCAGATGAGAGTCATAAATTCTTCCCAACCAATGTCAAAACAGAAGAAATTCAAACCGAAATACACGACGGTTAAAAAAGGGGACACCTTATACTCAATTGGATTTAGCCGAAGTA
The DNA here is from genome assembly GCA_026988115.1 of Lysobacterales bacterium. Classification (GTDB taxonomy): domain Bacteria; phylum Pseudomonadota; class Gammaproteobacteria; order Xanthomonadales; family Marinicellaceae; genus NORP309. Next base: position 35,504 of record JALSLV010000026.1, read on the forward strand.
TTGACTATAAATATTTGGCAAAAATAAATGGAATTAAGCCACCATACAACATTTACCCAGGTCAGAAACTTCGATTACAAGCCAATAAATCACTTGTCAATAACGCAGCTAGTGTTGTTTCTAATGCATCCAAAGCATCGACTCATGCAGTAAAGCCTCAGCAGCCAAGTTTCAAGCCCATTACAGTTACAAAACCTTTACCCAATTCGACTGTTGTTAAAAAGATACCAACAAAACCATTGATTAAGGCAAAGAATAAACCTCCAACTCCCGTTAAGAAAAGCAATAAAATTACGGTAATTCAACCAGTAGCGAAATCCAATAGTCATTGGCAATGGCCGCTAAAAGGTCGGATATTAAGCACTTTCTTGGCATCCGATATTGCTCGTAAGGGCATAGACATTGCGGCACAACCCAATACTCCGGTTTTAGCTAGCCAAAATGGAACCGTGGTTTACAGTGGCGATGGTTTACGTGGTTATGGAGAGTTAATTATAATTAAACACAGCAATAATTTATTAAGTGCCTATGCGCACAATTCCAGTCGCTTAGTTAAAGAAGGAGTGGCTGTAAAACAAGGACAAATCATAGCAAAATCAGGCAAAGGAACGGACGGTCAAAGCTTGCTTCATTTTGAAATCAGAAAAAATGGACAGCCAGTCAATCCATTGAAGTATTTACCAAAATAAGCTTTGAAAATTTCAAGGATATTAAAATAAATGAACCAAACACTTTGATTCTTTATCCATTAAGTATTTGCTAGTCTCATTTTTTTTAATTTGAACCACATTGGTTAAGTAAGTTAAAATAGTAGCAAAATTAGACAAAAAAAAGATGACAGGGAATTTGCGAGCACATTTGGATGAAAAAAATATTCGAAAATACATACCGTCCATAAAAGTGTGTCTCAAGGTGTAAGCACCTAAAGTTGAGTTACAATGTTTTTGCCGAACATAAAACTTAAAAAAGGTACTTACAATGAATGAATTTAAATAATAAGGGTACTGATATACCCTTATAACTGCTTAGGCTGTACCTAAGATTGAAAACGTAAAAAGTGCTTGAAACTAGACTTAGAGTGGGATAAATTTCACTTTCCAACAGCATGTAGTCTTTTTGGATTGTCGGTTTCAATCAAGCTAAGTTTATTCTTGCTGCGAGCTTAGTTTTAATGCTGGGTCTCCTAGTAAATTCCAACCAATAATAACGTCTCGATAATCGCCTTGTTTTGCCAACTCTTTTTTTGCCTTGAGCATGGCTTGTCCAATGGTTTGTTTTGACTTTGCAAGTTCGGGTAAAATTAGTGCCGCAAGTGCCTTCTCAGAGCGTACGGATGTTAATGCTGATGCGCCAAAGACCGCAACAGCTCCTTTTTCATTGTTAAATAAGAAGCGGTGTGCCATGGTATTAGCCTCAGGTTCAACATAGTAACTATTCCAACAACCCCATTGCATTACGACTGAAGCAGAGAGGCTGTTGTCTATATCAATAATATCATTGAAAGTAAAGGCAGAGGGAAATGAAAACCAATTTCTAGGTCCTGAATGCCCTAAGTAGGTTGTTAAGCGAGGATTCTGGCTGAAATTTTCTAAGATTCTTTGTTTTGTATCGGCATCACTAGTAAAGTCATCACGATTGGCGGTAACAATATTCCATTGTGGGACTAGTTCATGCAACTCATTGCTGATTTGTTTGTAGGAGTATTTGTCATCGTGTTTATCGGTAATAAATTGACTTGTTAATGAGGATGTTTTTTGGTTGATAAAGGTTAGTTCTTTGTTTATTAACAACTGTAACTCGCCAACTGTTCTCACAGGTAAGCGACCTATGGCAATATCTGGAATATTATCTCCATTTAAATCTGTGTATAAACTGTCTGCTGGTGCATACCTAACAATGTCATCTATTGCGTGGTAAATGGATGGAATGTGGCTGAAATGAGTTTCAGATAAATAGCCTTTATAATCGTAATTATCTGCGCCAACCAATAAAACAAATGTGAGTGCTTTGTTTTTATTGATATGCTTAATAAAATCCTTAATGGCATTTGGGTCAATAATTGATTCTGAAAATTGTTGGTAAATATCATTGATGTCGACAATTTCAACTGACAAACCGTTGTTAATGTGTAGTTCTTTTAATTGTTGGGCGGTTTCAATAAAATCGGGGTGTGAAATTATGATGTAATCAACCGCGAGTTGTTTGATTTTTTTGGCATCATGCCATGCAGTAAGTTTGGGTTTATTTAATGCTGCTTCAGTTGAAAGCCAATAGCGATCAGTTAAGGCAATGGCAGGTATGCTAACGCTGTAACCCAGTGCTGTAGTTTGTGTCTTTAGGTTTGCAATACGCTGATTATTTCCTGAATCAAGGCTGTAGGCGATAATTTTGTCGTTGCTAAACCCATCAACTTTTATCGCAGGCAAATTGCGATTAAGTCTATCTGGATTGTCTACAATAGCTTGTTGCTCAAATCCGAATTGATTAATTAACTCATTGTTTATTTGAGTCGAGTTTGCCAGTTGGAATTCAAGTTTGTCGTCTATTGTTGTAAGCCTTCTTGGGTATGTTATTGCAACGTCTTCAATATGTACAAGATCATGGGTGTAGCCAGTTTCTCCTGGTGTTTTGAGATTAATGGCTAATGCGCCACTGGCGGCAAAGCTAGGGTCTAATTGGAAAGAAGTTGCGTAATTGCTTAGCCCATCAAAAACCAACTCCGAATAATTTGCGCCATTGAGTGATAATTCAACGCAATGATCATTTGGAATTCCAGGGATTGTATCCATATGATTTGCTCCGCATCTGTTAGGGTTAGTTGGGTAAGTCTCTGGTGGGTTTTGGTAATCAATTCCACCAGTTATTTCAATGTCAAGCTCAATATTGCTGGTGGATAAAGGAGAAAGTTCATCCAGAGGGAATAAAATGGTTTTGCTGTTGCTTGCAAAGGTGGCAATTTTATCCGCTCTCCATGGATCATTTGTTGGTGAGCTAAAATCATAGATTAAATTTGGATTATAATGTTCAGTTTGCCAATACCACGATTCCATAACGCTTGATTGTGTTTGTCGATTGAGTTTAATGCGTTTAAGCTTGTCTTGAGTAAAGCTTAATTTATACACTCTTGAATCGGTATATAGGGTATTAATATTTTGCGCATAAAAATCAAAGCTAGTTGTGCTATCAAAGGCTAATGAATTGCCATTTATGTACAAAGCGATGCTTTTGCCATTCAATGAAATATTTAACTCATTGGGTTGGTGATTTGTTAAATCTAAACCTACTTGGACTAAATCTTCTTGACTGATTCTTTGCATTCCTGATTTATTGACACGAACCTGTAAAGTATCACTTAATGCATCAGAATTTGAAGTGTTCTCTGCTGGTGTTTTAACAGAGTTCCAGTTGATTTTAGAGTCAACGACTTGAGTGCCGAGTGAGGAATTAATTGCGAATGGGCCGTGCCATTTTTTATTTCCTTTGTTGTCAATATCAGCTAACCACACAGACTTGTTATTACTGGAATTGAACTGGTAAGAATAGTTTTTAACTGCATTAGCTAAGTTTGATTTTTGTTGGTGAATAAAGCTGGATTGTAATTGTTTAACGCCATTGTTGTTTTCTTGGTATATTTCAAATCCAAGGTGTCCAAATTCAATATCGGTTTGCCATTCAACCGTAATGGAGTCTTGTTGTTTAGAAACAGAAACATGATTCAAGCTTACTGGCAGTAAACTTGTATCTAAGGTACTTGGAGTTGCTTCATCGGGATTGTTATCTCCATCTGCACCATCAGGATCTGTACCATCGGTTGAATTATCGCTGGTTGTAGCCGATTGTGGAGTGGTGCCATCCACCGTAACTGTATTGACATAAGAACCGTAATTATTGACATCAAGTGTGACTCGAATGGATGCTGTTTCTAAAGGCAGTAAGGATGAACCTGCTCCAATGAGCTCTTGGGAAGCACTGCCATCAAAACTAGCATTAGCAGTAAAGGTTGCAGGCCCGGATGTTTTAGTAATAGATGTCACCGCATAAGTGCCAGCCCCAAAAGTGGCATCTAAATCTTCAAGTGAAGTTAGATTGGTTAAATTAACATGCCCGAAGTTTTCAAAATTAAAATCAATATCAACAATATAGGGAGACACACCTGCAGCTTGTCCCGCACGCCGTGTCATGACTTTTGAGACTCCTACTATGGCGCAACTCCAAATAACAGTATCCAACCAAATATACTGAGTTGTTGATAGTGGAATTGTGTGGTTTAAATAAAGAATTTCAAATGAATCAATTGGACCAGGAATGTTGACCACAAGTTGACCATCTGCATTGGGATAAGTGCTAGGTGTTGTTGTTGCATCTGCTTGATTTCCAGATATTGTATAAGTACAAGCGCCTACACCTAATGGGCACGATAAGTTTGCAGCGGTAGGAATACCTCCAAGGGTTGGGTTGATAATGATTTGGTCTTGCCATGAACCCGTAGCACCATCAACATCGAATATTGTAAAGTTCACACTTTCAACTGGGTAAGTGTAAGTCATCAAAAATCGAGTTCCAGAACCATTAGGCACACCTGTCATGCCTTCTCTTAGTTGATTTGATCCAAGGCCAACAGGCTCTGTCCCTGCCAAAAAATAAGAGCCAGGGTCAAAGGCTTGCACTTGTACTGTTCCACGGTTATGGCACAGAAAATTTCCTGAAAATGGACCCAAAGCACCAGCAGGCCAAAAACTCCAACCAACACCTTCTTGTGCAAATAAAGGATTGAATACGAAAAAAAGATTTATTACAGCGAATAATTTGAGGAGTTTTCGTTGTGACATGTGATTTGCCCTGTGCATACTTATTTTAGTAGTACTACAAATTAGCAATTATTTTATTAAAAGTCAAATGAATCAATCGCCACATTTAAAAATGTGATGATTATCACATTAAATTCCGATTAATAATGATAGCCCCCTTGTTTGACCTTTATGAAATTGGGTAAATTATGGCAGCAATCAGTCTTTTAATCTGTTATTTTGGTTAATTTATTGTTGTCTGGAAATAATACTTTTGCTTTATTAATAAGCTCTTTGGCTTTTTCTTTTTTACCTAGTTTGATGAGTGTTTTATAAAAATGTATGTACAGCTCAGGATCATTTATATCCAAATCAAGGGCTTTTTGAAAGCTTTTTTCAGCTTCTTGGTAATGACCCAATTTGTATTGCACCCAACCCAAAGAATCTATAATGGCAGGATTTTCAGGAGACATTTTTATGGCTGTTTGTATGTACTCATAAGCGTTGTCAAGTTCTAAATCATGGTCGGCTAGTGAATAACCTAAGGCATTATAAGCTTCGTAGTTTTTTGGATCGTCTTTGATAATTTGTTTTAAATCTTTTTTCAGTGAATTCATTTTACCTTGGGATTCAAATAACATCGCTCGATCGTACAAAAGAATAGGGTTGTTTGGAATAATTTGCAACGCACGGGTTAAAACCGTGATTGCTTCATCAATATCATTTTGTTCTTTGTAAATTTGGCTTTCTAAACGGTAGGCTTTAATGGCGTATTTTTCTTCAGCATTTTCTAATTGATGCAAAATTTCAATGGCTTCATCGTATCGTTTATCATCAAATAAAATAAGGGCTAACATGTCTTGGGCATCTAAATAGTGTTCACCACCACTGACTTTTTTATAGTATTTTTCACTCTCAGGATAATTTTCTAGCCAGTAAGCAGCCTCTGCCGATAAAAAAATCTGATGGTTAATTTCTTCATTATTGGTTTTGAGATTTTTTAATTGTTGGTAAATTTCTTGAGCTAAAGACTTGTTTTCATTTTGTAATGCAAAGACAATGCGTTTGAATAAATTATCTGGAGTTGGTTTTTGCTTGGCAAGAACTTTTTGTGCTTCATCAAAACGTTTTGTTTCTTGTAAAAAACTAGCGTATTGAGTGCTGTAATTCTCGTTATCGGGTGCTTTTTTTGTAATGTATTTAAAATCTGTTTCGGCTTTATCGTAATTCTTTAAAACCGTTTGTAAGCGCGCGCGCCAATAACGAGCTTCAAGGTTATTTTTATCTAATTTTATGGATTGGTTGATGAGTGATAAGGCTTGTTTCGTTTTTTTATAGGAAATAAAGACTTTTGATAAGGCAAATAATTTATCTGAAGATTGGGAAACTGATTTTATTGATAACGCTTTTTCAATGCTTTGCATCGCCAGTGCTGGGGGCAGTGAAATTATTGCTGATTGAATAAAGTCCCATTTTTTTGGGTTGTTAATAATCAATGCATCTAGGCTGCGTTTGGCTTGTTCATAATCTTTTTCTTTAATTGCGTCAATGGTAATGGTGCGCAATAAGGCATTAACTTCTGTGGTGTCACTGGTGGTTTTTGGTGTTTGTGAACATCCCATTTGTATTAATATAAGCAGAACAAGAATTGTAGTTTTCATTTTTTACTCACCCCCAAGCAAGTCGGCTTGGTTTTGTTGAATTAAAGGTTCAATAATTTGATCGACATCGCCATCCATGATTTCAGGCAGTTTATATAAGGTTAAATTGATGCGGTGATCGGTTATTCGACCTTGTGGGTAGTTATAAGTTCGAATTCTTTGCGAGCGATCTCCAGAACCGACTTGTAGTTTACGTGCCTCACTTTGTTCAGAGGCAAGTTTATCTTTTTCGATGTCATTTATTTTGGATTGCAACAAGGTCATGGCACGGGCTTTGTTTTTATGCTGTGAACGCTGATCTTGGCACTCAACGACTAAGCCTGAGGGAAGGTGGGTTAATCGTATTGCGGAATCGGTTTTATTAACGTGTTGCCCTCCTGAACCAGAAGCCCGAAATGTGTCAACCCGCAAATCCGCTGGGTTTATGGTAATTTCTTCGCGTTCATCGGGCACTGCTAAGATTGCGACAGTACAGGCAGATGTGTGTACGCGTCCCTGAGATTCTGTTGCTGGAACTCGTTGAACACGGTGCGTGCCTGACTCAAATTTAAACCGTGAATAAACACCATCGCCATCAATCTGGGCAATGACTTCCTTAAATCCACCATGGTCTCCTTCGTTGACACTAACAATGCTAATACTCCATTTTTTATTTTCGGCATACCGAGAATACATGCGAAATAAATCTCCCGCAAATAAAGAGGCTTCATCGCCGCCGGTTCCTGCGCGAACTTCTAAAAAGATATTTTTGTCGTCATCTGGGTCTTTGGGTATTAACAATATTTGCAACTCTTTTTCGTATGTTTTTAAGTTGACTTTTGCTTCTTGTAAGGATTCCTGTGCCATTTCTTTCATTTCAGGATCGTCCATCATTTCTTGTGCGTCGGCTATTTCTTGTTCTGCATCTTTGTAGTTGGCAAAAGTTTTGACTAAATCTTCTAAACTGGCGTATTCTTTTGAAAGGTCTCTGAATTTGTTTTGGTCAGACATGACTTCTGGATCTGACATTAAATGACCAATTTCTTCGTGTCGTTCGCTGGCAGTTTGTAATTTCGTCTTAATTTCAGGTGTCATGTTTTTAATTTTCCAGCAGTTAATCTAATTTTAATAATGTTGTAATGGTGTTAATTGTATTTTCATCGCCTGAGTTTATCGCATCTCGTATGGCTTTGACTGGTGTGTGATTCAATTTTTTAGTTAAATTGTTAGCCAATTGAAATAACACTTCTTCAACATCTTCGCCTTTGTTTAATAATTTCAATGCTTTATTCAGGCTGTGGTTTCTAATTTTAGCAGTTTCTTGTTGAAATTTGGAAATCAATTGCGTGTGTTGTTGACTTTTTAGCCAGTAACAAAAGGATTCGGCTTCGGCTTGAATGATTTCTCTTGCAACCAGTGCGGCTTGTTCGCGATTTTTTAAATTAGAACTGATAACCTTTTGTAAATCATCAACCGCATAATAAAAAACATCATTGAATTTTTTAACGCAAACATCCACATCGCGTGGAATAGCAAGGTCAATAATTACAATCGGTCGGTGTTTTCTTTGCGACAAGGCTGATCTAATTATTTCACAATCAATAATTGGTTTTTTACTTGCTGTTGCCGAAAAAATCAAATCATAAGCAGAGATTCTATTTGGCAATTGGCTTAACTCAAAGCCAGTGCAATTAAATTGTTTAGCTAATTTATTGGCATTTGATAAGGTTCTATTGCAGATAGCTAAAGAATGGTAACTGTGTTTGCTTAAATAACGCAATAACAGTTCTGAGGTCGAGCCAGCACCAATAACCAATATGTTTTGATTGTTTAATTCGCCAAATATTTGTTTCGAAAGCTGGACTGAGCTATTGGCAATAGAGACAGGATTTTTCCCAATATTGGTATTGCTTCTAACCGATTTTGCTATTCTAAAGGCTGTTTGAAAAAACCGATCAGTTGTTTTATTTAAAAATCCACTTTGTTTTGAAATGTCGTAAGCTGATTTCACCTGCCCTAAAATTTGAGCTTCACCCAAGACTAGAGAATCTAAGCCAGAGGCCACAGCAAACAAATGTTTGATGCAGTCCAAATTAGTGTGCGTGTACAAATGTTGACCAATTTGATCAAAAGTATAACCAAACCACTGACAAAATTGTGTTTGGGCTGTTTCACAACTGTCGCAATCAAAGTAAAATTCTGTGCGGTTACACGTAGAAGTAATAACGCAGGCATCAATACTTTCATGCTGACACAACTGTTGAACTGCGTGGGAAACCAAGTCTTGGGCAACTGACATCTTTTCACGAATATCTATACTTGCTGTTGTGTGATTAAGTCCTACGACGACTAATGGCATGGAGAGTATTATTGTAAAGTAAACAAGGGGGCTGATTTTATCATGATTGGAAATTAATTATAACCGTGATGAATTAAATGATAAAAAAAGGATGCTGATTTGATGCATGTCAATACATGATGCTACTAAAGCGGCTAAAATAATTACCAATCAAGATAATTAGAGAGAGAAATCATGAATAACCCTATTTCAATTGCAAATGCATTAAAAATAAATCGTCCCCAGTTAGGTGATCAAGTGGGTTTGGGTCTTTATAGGCTGTTGCGATTAGTCGCATTAGAAGATATTATGGGAGCAGGAGCTTCTTCAATTTCTTACTATGCGGGCAAGAAATTGGGTAAGGAGTTGAGTTTTGGGTCAATAGAACAACTACTGGAATTTTGCAAGGACATCAATATTGGTCAAATTAGTTTATCTGAAATTGTTGATAATAAAGTTCATGTGGATGTGCATGAATGTGCCACTTGTGCAGGAATGGAGCCAGTAGGACGACCTATTTGTCATTTTGAGGGTGGAATTATCGCAGGAGCTTTAGAAGGCATAACAAAAACGAAAGTGCAAGCAAAAGAAGTGACCTGTATTGGCGGGTTAGGTGATGAAACCTGTGGGTTTGATATAGTTATGACTCCAATTGAAAATAAAGCTTAAAATGTTAAGTCCATCACAATATAGTATGTTATATTATAATTGGGGATGGTGTTGTTGATACAAATTTGCATTAAAAGCAATCTCAATATCACTTGATTAATCGTTATTTTAGTTGATGGAGAGAATAATGTATCAGTTAATTATTAAAAAAACTTTACTCTTGCTTGTTTCTGTATTTTTCTGTTTGTTCACACAAAATGCTTACTCTTTGATTGAGTTTGACCAAGACGTGACATCGAATGTCATCTTTGGAATGGGCAATGTCAATGGCAACTTCACCACCGATAGACGCAATGGTGTTGAGTTAGGTTTACGTGCAAAAATACCTTTTTCAGGTTTGATTCGCAGCAATGCAAATGGCACTTACAGTTACACCTTGGCTGAAACGGATCATGACAATAATGCCGCAACAGACCGCAGGTGGAACTTTGAATATTCAGTTAATACAAATTACGATGGCAGTAGTGGGAATAACCTTGATCAATACACTTATGAGATGGGTTTAGATGCTGACCCGACAGAGGCAACAGATTTTTTGGTTTTTGATCCAATCACTGCAAACACGCCGCCATTGAATCAAGCTTTTTTTGATCACAGTATAGGAACAAATGTGACAGCTAATAGTGCAGGAGATGAAGCAACTGATGCTGCCAGTTATGCTTCTTTACTGGCAAATAATAACTTATTACAACAATCGTGGCGCTATGCATTTTTCCCTATTGCGCCACTAGATACCTATAACCCTGATGCACCAGGTTTATATGATATTTATTTGAAAGTGATGTTAAATGGAGTGGAGGTGGCAAAGACAAGCATTAGAATTATTATTTCTGATCCAAGTGCTCATTTTGTTACGCCTGATGTTATTTTTGGTTCAGGAAACCCCAATGGTAATTTTACCATTACAACAAACAATACCGTTGAAGTGGCTTTGCGTGCAAAGATTCCTTTTTCTGTGTTAACTCATTACGATGGCGATCACACCTACAGCTATTCTCTGCTTGAAACTGACTTTGATAATGATCCTGCTACTGCTAATCAATGGAATTTTGAGTTTTCGGTTAATACGGATTATTTGGATCCAACAAGTTCGGGATTAAATGCCAGTGATTTCACTTATGAAATGGGATTGGATGCAGACCCTGGTATTGGTACTAATTATTTAATTGCAGATCCAATAACACCGATAGGTACAAATGGAAACACCCAATCACCAGATCATAGTTTTGGAAATAATTCAACCGCAAATGGTGCAGGGGTTGAACCACTTTTTCCAATCAATTTGTTTTATATACCTTTGTACGAAGGAGACAATAATGTAGTACAAACATCTTCAAGTCTGTCTTTTCTTTCTGCAATCCCCCCACTAGATACATATGACCCTTCAATTCCAGGAACATATGACATTTATTTATTGGTTAAATCTGCGGGAGTTGAAGTGGCTCGAGTGGATATTCGTGTGCTAATCGAAGGAGGTGCGCCAAATTCAGCTCCAACCGTGGTGGCAGATGCCTACAGTGTTGATGAAGATGCGGCTTTAAATGTTGTTAATCCAAATGGTGTTCTTGCAAACGATACTGATGTTGATGGTGATAGTTTGCAAGTTGTTGATGTTGGGACTATCAATGCGGTTGGGGGGATTGGTGGAAGCATAACGATGGCTGCTGATGGAACATTTGCCTATGCACCACCATTGGATTTTAATGGCGTGGCGGCATTTAACTATGGTGTTTTTGATGGTTCATTAACAACGCCTTCATCATTAACAATAACAGTCAATGCAGTTAACGATATTCCATCTTTTACTAAAGGAGCCAATCAAATGATTATGGAAGATGCGGGATTGCAGACGGTTAATGCATGGGCAACAAACTTATCACCAGGACCATCCAATGAATCAATGCAGAGTTTATCTTTTAATCTAAGCAATGATAATAACTCTCTATTTAGTGTGCAACCAACGGTTAATGCAAACGGTGATTTGAGTTATACATCTGCTGCAAATGCTCATGGAGTTGCTACAGTAACTTTAAGTGTTTCAGATGATGGAGGTATTGCCAACGGAGGAATCGACACATCTGCCACACAAACATTCAGTATTAATATAACAGCAGTCAATGATGCGCCTGAGTTCGCTATATTAGGCGATCAAATTTTCTATTCACTAACCAATAATGCGGTTCAAATACCTGGATTTGCTCACTCGGTTATTTTGGAGCCCTTGGGAGAAATGGGGCAGTCTATTATTGGCTATACAGTAAGCATTGATGTTGATAGTCAAAACATTTTAACGAATGCAACAATTGATAATAATGGAATGCTTGAGTTGAATTTTGATACTTCAAAATTCGGCACAGCAATTCTTTCAGTAACACTTCAAGACAATGGTGGTACCGCAAACATGGGTGATGATACGTCTATTACACATAATTTTAATGTATCCCATTTGCTAGATGATTTATTCAAAGATAGTTTTGAGGATATAGTGCTGGCAAAGATGAGCCAATTTATGGTCTCACAAAATGAGAGTGTAATTTTAAATAATAATAAAACAAATGTGCTACCCATTTATCAAGTTAAAGAAGACAGGGTGTTATTTTTAAATTATAGTCTGGACTTGAGCAAGGTTAAAACAAATATGGATAGAATTAAATTGCTAAAACAATGGCTTGATGCTGTTTTACTGTTAGAAAATATTGATGATTAATATTATTTAGAGGGTTGAAATGACAGCTATTGAAAATAAAACTTATAGACTGCCTGTTTTTATGTATTTTATTAGGTTAAAATGCATAATCGTCAAATTGTTGGCTTTTTAACCCTATTAAAATGTTTATGAAAAATTTAGCGCGCTATTTAAAGCTTTTTTCAGACGAAACTCGGTTACGTTGTCTTCACCTTATTATGGAAAATAAATCCTTGTGCGTTTGTGAAATAACTTATGCTTTGAAACTTTCACAGCCCAAAATATCACGCCATTTAACATTGTTGAGAAACTATGAGCTTATTTCTGATGAGCGTAAGGGTAAATGGGTATATTATACTATTAATTCACAACTTGAAACTCATCAAAAGAAGTTACTCGACTCGATTATTTCTGTACAAAAAAGCACACCACAAGCCCAGTCAGACCAAAAACGGTTAAAAACAATGAAAGGTAGACCAGATGTCTTGAATTGCGATTAGTTACATATTAATATACGCATAAACATATGTAATGCCTGACCGAGAAAGAAGTAATCTACTGCGGAAAAGCTGAATTTGACCAAAATATTCCATTATTCTCCTTAAATAATGAATTATTTTGCTTCAAATCAGACTTTTACGCGTATCGTCCTGATACTTGCCCACTTCCATGTGAGTTTACATGAAAATCCTTTCCTGAAGGATTTTTCCTCGCTACGATTCCTTTCTCGGTCAGGAACTATATATAATTTTTGATGGTAACTATAGATCTGTAAAATATGATAAAAAACATTCTCTTTTTATGTACTGGTAACTCCTGCCGTTCAATTCTTGCTGAAGTGATACTTAATCATGTTGGCAAAGAGCGATTTAAAGCCTACAGTGCTGGCAGTTTTCCAACAGGGAAAGTCAATCCTGATAGTTTAAGCGTTCTTGAGAAACATGGCTTGCCAATTACAGGGTTGTCTTCTCAGTCATGGCATGATTTTTCAAACATAAACTTTGACCTAGTCATCACGGTTTGTGACAATGCCGCAGGTGAAGTTTGTCCACTTTACTTAGGACAGGCGATTAAAGCCCACTGGGGCATTGCGGACCCAGATAAAGTTGTTGGGGAAAATAGGCAAAGTGCTTTTGAAAAGGCGTTCAAACAGATGGAATTACGAATTGATAAAATGTTGAAACTTGATGAGTTGACACAAGAAAACTTAAACAAAATAGGAAAAACGACTCCATGAATTTATTTGAACGTTATTTAACCATCTGGGTTGGGCTTTGCATTGTGTTCGGTGTTTTACTCGGTCACTTCCTACCTGAAATCTTTAATTTGATTGCCCAATTTGAATGGGCTCATGTTAATATTGTTGTCGCTGTTTTGATTTGGTTGATGATATATCCGATGATGGTTAAAGTGGACTTTTCATCTATTAAGGACGTGGCTAAAAATCCCAGAGGGTTAATTTTAACGTTAATTGTCAATTGGTTAATAAAGCCATTTTCTATGGCATTAATTGGTGCCTTATTTTTTAAAATCATTTTCGCCAATTGGCTAGATGCACAAACAGCGAATGAGTACTTAGCTGGTGTCATTTTGTTGGGCGTTGCGCCTTGTACCGCGATGGTTTTTGTTTGGTCGCAATTAACCAAGGGCGATGCTAATTACACTTTGGTGCAAGTTTCGGTCAATGATTTGATAATGGTTGTTGCCTTTGCTCCGATTGCGGGATTTTTATTGGGTGTAACCAACATAAGCGTGCCTTGGGATACCTTGTTATTATCTGTTGTTCTGTATGTGGTGATTCCACTGGTCGCTGGATTTATTACCCGTAAAATGTTATTGAAATCGGGTGAGTTAAGTTTAAATCGTTTTTTAACGAAAATTTCACCCGTTTCTATTACAGGTCTTTTGGCAACGATTGTAATTTTGTTTGGGCTTCAAGCCCCTGCAATCATCAAACAACCATTGGATATTGTTTTGATTGCCATTCCGTTACTTATCCAAACCTACGGAATTTTCTTCTTATCGTATTACGTCGCTTATAAGTGGAAAATCCCACATAAAATTGCCGCTCCTAGTTGCTTGATTGGTACATCGAACTTTTTTGAACTGGCTGTTGCCGTTGCCATTAGTTTGTTTGGGTTGCACTCAGGTGCTGCCTTAGCGACCGTAGTAGGCGTTCTTGTCGAGGTGCCTGTTATGTTATCTTTGGTCGCCTTTGTTAATCGTACTCGCTTAAAATTTGATTAAACCGAAATCCCGACAGAGAAAAAACGATTAGAGCGCAACGCCTTAACACGACTAGCAAATCAAGAAAACTCCTTATCACAATGAGGTGACTAAAAATTTCATTGTTTTGGATTAAACTTTTATGATTCTACTAACTGAGCAAGTGTATCACTAGCAACAAGGCATTTTTTTAAAATAGTATCAAGGTTTGGAGTGTCCTTAAAGTCTACAAATAACTCGGCATTTTTCCCCGCCTTGAACATGGCAATGTAGTTTCTTTTGCATTTAATTAAGACGTATTGCACTTCATCTTTTTCAAATTCCTTGGCAGCAGTATTGGCTAATCCAAACAGCGCGGCACTAACGGTGCCAATCCTTTCTTCATCAATGTTATGCACTATTTGAGAAGCAACAACAAATCCATCAGCGAGAATAACCGCTGAATCTTCAATTTCGGTTAATGAATTATTTAAATGAGTTAATTGTGTTCTAATTTGTTCTGTTTTCATAATAAATTCTTCGTAATAAAAAATTTATTATGATGGTTTAATTCAATTAATGCTTTGACCTGAGTCAAATAGTTCAAATAGGACTAAATTTATTTCGCAAGGTTAATATTTTTCAATTTACGCTTTATCCTACAACTTATTTATACAGCTCAAAGAAGTTGTGCCAAAGCCATTTAGCAAAAACTGAGCCAAAGTCATGGGCTTAAAGACCTACGCAAAGGCAGTCAAACTCATTACACATTCATGTCAATATAAACTAAAGCTCCTAGGATTAAGGTGATTTTGATATTTACACAATAATTTCACCAAATAACTGAATTATTTTCAAACACCCATACACAGTTTGGTTTTAAGTACTGAATTTTGTTTTAAAAAGATGTTTTGGTTAGGAAGCCATGACCTTTATAGGTATGTTTTGTTCTATATTTGGATTTGGATATTAACATTTGCACAAATAACCGAACTATTTAACACAATCCCAACAATTGTTATTATAATATCTCATTGTTTTTAATTTTGGAGCAGATTTATATGCTTGAAATAGTTTCTTCTGGTGGTTTGGTGATGATTTTCATCCTTATTCTTATGGTGCTTGCCATGATGATTGTGGGTGAGAGGTTTTGGTCTTTGCGAGATAAGGATGTGATTCCTGGTGATTTAAAAGCACAGGTTATTAAATGGTCAAAGTCCAAACATTTGGATAGCAAGCATTTACAAAAATTAGAACAAAACTCGCCTTTGGGTTATGTCATGAGTGCCGCCTTAAAAAATAGAGAGTTGCCACGCGATGAAATCGTTGAAACGGTGGAAGATGCGGGTCGCCATGCAATCCACAACATGGAAAAGCCGTTGAATTGGTTGTCAGTAATTGCCGAGGTTTCTCCTTTATTGGGTTTGCTTGGTACTGTCATAGGTATGATTAAAGTGTTTGCTGCGATTAATGCCAATGGTGTGGGTGATGCAGCGCATTTGGCTTCGGGAATTTCACAAGCTTTAATAACCACAGCAGCAGGTTTGGTTGTGGCAATTCCGGCAATGTTATTTCACCGCCATTTTAAAACTAAGATTATTGATCAAAGTATTGTCATTGAAAAACAAGTGATGGATTTGATTGATGTTATTGGCGAAAACAAAAAGTAGTTATTATGAAATTTCATAACGACAGCAATCCAGGTCCAAAGTTAAACATGACATCATTAATTGATGTGGTATTTTTGTTGCTTATTTTTTTCATGGTTACTACAACTTTTGAGAAACAAGCCAAATTAAAAATTCAATTGCCTGAAGCCACGCAGAAGGTTAATCCACAATCGCAACAACAAGTTGTTATCTCCATTAGCCAAAAGGGGAGTATTTATATTAATAATAATGAATTGCTAAATGCTAAATACGACAGCATAGCCAGTAGCTTAAAACAAATAATAAAAGGGGATGAAAAACCCCCAATTGTTATTCGTGCCGATGCCGATGCTGCCCATAAGCACGTGGTAACTGTTATGGATGTATTGGCAGATATGGGTTTTACCAGTGTTTCGATTGCTACCACTCCGAGTCAATAACGGATTTATCTATGTCAGCTGAGCAACAAAAAACCTCCTTTTCACGGGTTTGGAAATTCACCACGCCCTACAAGTTTGTGCTATTCATTGCCATTATTGGGGCGTTAATGGATGCTGGCGTGCAAGCCTCATTTATGTTGATGTTTGAATACATGATTGATGATGCTTTTGGTCAACACGACAAAAAAGTCATTGCTTTACTGCCTTGGGTCATCATTGCTATGTTTGTTGTGCGCAGCCTCGGCAATTATATTGCAACTTATGGGCTGAACTGGGTAGGTCGTAAAGTTATTGCGGACTTAAGGCAGCTGGTTTTTAAAAAATATTTACAGCTTCCTACTTCGTTCTTTGATAAGGAGTCATCAGCGGGACTTATTTCACGGATGACTTTTGATATTGAGATGATGGCAATGGGTGTTTCCACTACCGTGATTTCGATATTTCGAGATGTATTAACCATAATCGTGCTTATTGGCGTAATGTTATACCAAAGTGTCGAGTTAACTGCCGTCGTATTTGTTTTAGTGCCATTGGTGGCTTTAATTATATCGGTTGTTAATAAGCGTTTTCGTAAAATTTCACACCGAATACAAAACTCCATGAGTGGTGTTAGTGAAGTGGTGGAAGAAGTGGTTAAAGGGCAAAAAGTCGTGCGTGTTTTTGCAGGACAAGAAGAGGAAGCCAAACGATTTTTTAACATTAATAACAAAAACCGATACTTGAATATGAAAGTGACATCCATTCGTGCACTTTCTTCTTCAACCGTGCAGATTCTTACCGCTTGTGCTTTAGCCATTATTGTTTATTTCGCTACCGTTCCAGAGGCTATTGATGCATGGACAGGTGGCAAATTTATGTCTTTTATTTTGTCGATGATGGCGATGTTGCCACCGCTTAAGCGCATGGCGGATTCCAGTGCTATGATACAAAGAACATTGGCAGCCGCTGACAGTGTCTTTTATATATTGGATTATGCAGCAGAAGCAGATGAAGGAACGCTCGACTTAAATGCCAAAGAAGTGTCGCTAAAGTTTGATGATTTATCTTTTGAATACGAAGATGGTACCAGCGCATTAAGTCACATTAACTTAGATATAAAGCAAGGACAAACAGTGGCATTTGTAGGGCAATCAGGAGGAGGAAAGAGTACTTTAGTCAATCTTGTTCCACGATTTTACCCTTATACATCTGGAAAGTTATTGATTAACGGTATTGATATTAATAATTACAGTTTATCAAGTTTACGCAATCACATTGCTTTTGTGGATCAAAATGTGGTGTTGTTTAATGATACAGTAGCCAAGAATATTGCTTATGGAAGCAACAATAACGCAGATAAGGATGCCATTAAAAATGCTGCTATTCAAGCCAATGCTTTGGAATTTATTGAAGAATTACCCGATGGTTTTAATACCATGTTAGGTGAGAATGGCACGCGTTTGTCAGGAGGACAACGCCAACGCATTGCTATTGCTCGTGCCATTTTAAAAGATGCGCCTTTGTTAATATTGGATGAAGCTACGTCTGCACTTGACTCAGAATCTGAGAAAAAAATACAGTCTGCTTTAGAAAAAGTGATGATTGGTCGCACTACTCTTGTTATTGCCCATCGTTTATCGACTATTGAGAAAGCAGATTTGTTGGTGGTTATGAACCAAGGAAAAATTGCAGAAATGGGAAGCCATTCACAATTATTGGCATCTGATGGCATATACTCAAAGTTGCATCAAATACAACTCTCTTCAAACTAAAGGATAAGAATGTCGAATTCAAAACAACAAAAACTCAATGCAATTTGGTATAAGGGAAAAGCGATTCCTTGGCGTTATAAATTACTGTCAAAGCTTTTTTCCTTTGTTGGTAAAACTCGGAAGAAACTTTACACCATGGGTTTGTTAAAATCACACAAAATTAAATGCCCTGTGGTCATTGTTGGCAATATCTCGGTTGGCGGTGTTGGCAAAACGCCCTTTGTAATTTGGTTGGTTAATCAACTTAAGTCGCAAGGCTTAAAAGTCGGTGTGGTTTCTCGTGGTTATGGCGGTAAAAGAGAACATGAACCTTTACTGGTTATTCCACAAACTTCTCCAAAAGCCAGTGGTGATGAAGCTTTGTTGATTGCAAAACACACCGATGCGCCAGTTTTTGTGGGTAAAAATCGCGTCAAGGCTGCGCAAAAATTAATGCTTGATTACCGTGTGGATATTATTATTGCTGACGATGGTTTGCAACATTATGCGTTAAAACGTGACTTAGAATTTGTTTTGATTGATGCAAAATACGGTCTGGGTAATAAACAATTGCTTCCTGCAGGACCATTGCGAGAAGAACCCTCTCGCCTAGAGACGGTTGATATGGTTGTTTATAAAGGTCAGAAACAAGGAGAATCATATTTCACCTACTCGCCATTGATGGTTTATGAATTAGGAAAAATTAGAAACCAGCGTTCACTTGAGTCTTTTCGCAATCAACACATCAATGCATTGGCTGGTATTGCCCATCCCGATAGCTTTTTTAATATGCTTTCTGCTCAAGGCTTGGCAGTGGTAAAAAATCCATTAGTTGATCATGAGGAATTAACAGAAAAACATTTTGACTTTGCTAATGATGACCCTGTTTTTATTACCGAAAAAGATGCCGTAAAGTGCGAAGGATTCAAACTGAAAAATGTTTGGGTGGTGGTGTTGAAATTGAATATGGAAGCACGCACAAAGGATGAAATTCTTAAACGACTTAATGGAGTTCTCAAATGAAATCTGATGTTGTTGTTTGTTTACCCGCGCGTTATCAATCCAGTCGATTACCAGGCAAACCGTTACTTGAAATAGCTGGTAAAGCATTAATTATTTGGGCATTAGAGTCTGCATCAAAGCTCAATGCCAAACAAATGGTGGTGGCAACAGATGATAAACGCATAGCAGAACTGGTAGAAAAACACGGTTATCAAGCCTTGATGACATCTGTTAAACATCAAACTGGAACCGATAGACTTGCCGAAGTGGCGGCAATAATGAGCTGGTCGGATGACACCATCGTGGTTAACTACCAAGGCGATGAGCCCTTAACGCCAAAGGTGAATATTGAACAATTGGTTGATGCCTTAATCGATAATCCACAGGCAGCGATTGCTACCTTATACCAAGAAATAAGTGATTTTCAAGAGGTGCAAAACCCAAACAATGTAAAACTTGTGACTGATAATAAAGATTATGCCCTGTATTTTTCACGAGCGGCTATTCCTTTTGCTCGCGATGGATTTAATGAAGGTTGTCTTGATTCAAGTATAACTTATAAACACCATATTGGATTGTATGCTTACCGTGCCAAATTTTTAAAGGAATTTTCGCAACTCAAACCCACCTCCCTTGAGAAAACCGAATCCTTAGAACAACTAAGGGCTTTATCTTATGGCTATAAAATTATAGCTAAAAAAGCCAAACAAACTATGCCTCATGGAATTGACACCCTTGATGATGTCAAAAGGTTTGAAAAAAAGTTGAGTTCATTTGATTTTTAACCCGTGCCATGAGTTATGCAAAGGTCTCTTTAAGTCATTTTTATTCGTTCTATTACGTTATTTTTAACCGCTCCATCTATGTCATTTAGGAGAGTGCTAAATTTCCATTGGTCATTTGGATGAATCTTCCAGAGATAGCCAACAGCGCAATCTCTGCCTTTGTTTTTGGCTTCGTACAATGCCAAATCAGCTAATTGAATGGTTTTTTCAAAACACGAATGTTTAGCCTTTTCGGGCGTGAGTGCAAATCCCAATGAACAGCGTAAAAGTAAGTGTTTCTCGGCTGAGGTTTCTATTTTAATTTGACGACAATTTTCCAATATGTCATTAATCAACTCTACTAATTCGGTTTTATTGGTTGATGGGCAGACCACTAAAAACTCTTCACCTCCCCAGCGTGAAGCAATTTGATGGGGTTTGACTTGTTTTTTTAGCATGTCAGCAAATGCCTTTAAGGCGTTATCTCCAATTTCATGACCGTATTTGTCATTGACGGATTTAAAATGATCCAAATCAATAAGGATAAACCCAGTGGGTTTAGAATCTCCTTGTGCTTTAATTGCTTCTAAGGTGTTGTGAACATGGTTTCGGTTAGCCAGTTGAGTGAGGTTGTCGTGGTTGGCAAGCCACTCAAGTCCTTTATTAACCTCGTTTAGTTCTTTGGTCCTTTCTTGTACAATTTTTTCTAGCTTGAGGGCATACATTTTACTTCGGTAGTTTCGGATAAAGAAGGCTGCCAAAATAACTAAACCAACAAGAGCTAAAAAAATCTTTGTTTGCCAAAAGGGTGGTTTTACCGTAAATTTATACTGCGCAGGGTGTTTATTCCAGTGCCCATTGCCAATGCGAGCAGAGACTTCAAAAGTATAATCCCCCGCAGCTAAGGAATCTATTTGCAACTCCCTTACGCGCGTTTCACGCCAAGGATTGTCGATTTGATTATTAAAGCGATAGCGGTAGGTTATGTCTGATGCTCGCTGAAAACTAATGGCGGCAAATTTTATAAGTAAACTGCTGTCTTGTTGTTTGATTTGTGCAGCAATATTTAAATCTAATGGTTTTTGATTGTTGTTAATTGAAAGAATGTGGACAGGAGGTTCATCGCTGCTGCCTACTTTAAATTCTTTTGCAAAACGACTGATGCCTTCCCCTGTACCAAACCATAAGTTTCCATCAGCATCCTTATAGCCAGCCCCTCGGTTAATTAAATCAAACACCAAACCTTCACGTGATGAAATAATGGTGAAATTTTTGCCGTCAAAAATAGCAACCCCTCGACTGGTGCCAATCCAAATATTATCGCCTTGTCCAGGTAAAATTACTGTGCTGTTGTTGTGTGGCAGACCTTCCTTTTTAGTCCAGTTCTTAAAGTGGTTGTCTTTAAAATAACTTAGGCCATTATTGGTTGCAATCCATAGCCCGCCATTTTTGTCTTCATAAAAGTCGTTAATGAAATTAGCAGGTAAACCATCACTTGTTGACCAGTTAGTAAATTTCCCATCAGAGAAATAAGTAAGCCCAAAGGAGGATGCCAGCCACAGCCCTCCCTTTTTACTCTCAAGTATGCGGTTTATTCGGTTATGAGGTAAACCATCTTTTGTGGTGTAAGTTTTGAAGATTTGACCATCGTAGTGGTTTAAGCCATTATTTGTTCCTATCCACAAGGTCTTATCGTGTGCTTGGATGATATGATAAACCACGAAGCCAGCCAGTCCTTCATTTTGACCATAATAAGAAAATTCACCTTTAGAAAGTTTGCTCATGCCTTGCAAAGTTCCAAACCACGTGTTTTGTTTATCATCAACCATAATTGAAAGGACTTTATTATGGGGTAGACCTGATTTTCGCGTGAAATGCGTTATTTTGCTGTCGCATATATGGCTGGCGCCATTCCCATTCGTACCAATCCACAGGCAGTTGTTATGGTCATTTGTAATGGTGTATACATTTGGGTTAGGCAGTCCCCTTTGGGCTTTCCAATTCAAAACACTTGTGGTGCTTAATCGGGTGAGGCCACCTCCGTATGTTCCGAACCAGAGGTTGTTTTCTTGGTCTAAAAATACATCATTTACACTGTTATCTGGTAAGCCATTGTGCATTTCAAAATGCTGCACTATTTCTTGCTTTTGGTTAATTTTATAAACACCAAAATCGCGTGAACCTAGCCAAATAAAACCCTTTTTATCAAGCATAATCTTGTTGATAGTTTGGTTGCTAAGATCTACATTAAATTCTAAGGGCTCAAAGGCTTTGCCATTGTATTTTGCAATACCAAAACGGGTTCCTATCCAAATGCTGTCGTCTTGGTTTTGAAAAATTGTCCTTATCTCTGATTTTTTAGCATTCCATTGAACTTGTTCTACTTTACCGCCCTTAATTTTAAAAACATGTTTTGTAGTGCCAGCCCAAATATTGCCTTGTTTGTCCGCCAAAATACTTCTAACTCGGTCTGTTTTAATGCCATTATCCTTCTTTATTTGCCTAATTAATTTAGGCTGATTTTTTACATCAACTTGCAGTACGCCAGCACCATAAGTTGCCACCCATAAGCTTCCATCGGGTGCTTGGCTTAACTCACGAGCAGAATAACTTCCTAGTGTTGTGTTTTTGGGATTAAAAACATGAAATTCTTTACCATCATACCACGCCAGTCCTTTTTCTGTGGCTATCCACAGTGTCCCATCCTTGGTCTTCAGTAAATCACGAGCTAAGTTATGTGGCAAACCATCATCGCGTCCATAAGTCCAAAACTGTTTGCCATCATAGCGATTGATGCCTGTTCTTGAGGCAACCCATAAAAAGCCTAAATCATCTTGTTCTATAGAAAAAATAACCGTATCTTCGAGTCCGTCGGCGATACTTAGTGAAGCAAAAGGCATTTGCTGTGTGAATGCGTGGCAGCTAATAAGGAGAAGGAAAGGCAATAACAAGTTACCAATAAAAGAAAAATTAATCCAGTTTCTTTTTGTGTGCACGTGAACATCAAGGTCTTTTGTTTGAATTTTCAAAACGGTTGATGTTTTCGTCATTTTTTACTCGTCACTATAATTATGCAAAGGTCTCTGTGTAAAACTCTTGTTATATTTTACTCCTATTTGCTCTCAAAATGCCAGTTATTCTCAATTAATGTCGCAAACGTCGCTAATCATGAATAACGGCGACTCTAAATCCCAGGGTGTTATTGCGCTCTGTTTTATTTATTTTTGCGCGCTTATAGACCGATAAGTCGTCTTCAGTTACTAAGGTTGTTCGCGTTACTGTTTCTTCACAAAGCCCCATAACTCTTGGGCTTCCATCTGTTGGAGCATCCAAATAGTTCGGGTGCCAGCAATCGGCAATTAATTCCGTCAATGAATTTTTTGGATTCATTAATCGATAGGGATTTCCTTTTCTTGTTGATTGTGCAGCATATTCCCATTGAGCTTCACTGGGTAATTGATAATTCTGACCTGACAAAGATTTTAACCAGTTTATAAACTCAAGACTATCTTGGTAGCTAATATTAGTCACTGGATTATGTTCTCTTTTATCGTCTTTATCATTTGGTTGGTAAGTGCAAAAACCATCAGCATAACACGCATCCCATTGTTGGTAATTTACGGGTAATTGACTCAGACTAAATTCTTTAATATAGACACTGTGAGCTGGTTTTTGTGTGCTTAATCCGGTTGCATTACCCATGGTGAAATTAGCCGCTTTAATAACGACCATTTGAGGGCAATTTTTACACGCTTTAAAGGTTTCTCCGATGTTTTTTCCTGGCCATTTAGTCTCAGACTTGAGTTTGAATAACAAGGTATTCGTTGGTAAACCATTAACGGGTAAATTTTTTAGTTTTTGGTAAGTTTTAATTAGACTTTTGGTTTGCAAATCTAAATTGCCTGTTTGGTTTAAATCTTTATACTTTAGGCGTATCAATTGTGCTTGAATGGACTTTATCAGTTTTTTCTTCTCTTGGGTAACGCTGATTAGTCGCTGTTTTTGTTTAATTTTGCTTTGAAGGATGGTTTCTTGTTGTTGTTTTTCTAATGCATTGGCCTTTTGTTTGGTTATTTGCATTAGCTTGATTTCGATTTCTTTTTGATGGGTATTGTTTGGGTATTGATTGGTGTAATTTTGGTACCCTTCTTGGGTATTGGACAAAAGCGCTTGCCTCCAGTTTTCTTGTTCAATGGATTCGTATTTGCGTGTTAGTTCGTCGATTAGAATTTCATCAACCACGCCAGTAACCACCAGTTGATTGTCGTGTTCAAACTTTTTAATGCTTTGTTGAGTTCTGACATCTAAAATTCCATTTTGAGCAACTTTATATCCTAATAGCTTAAGCTTTTGTTGCGCTATTAAAATGCCTTCATTCTTAACCTGTTTCTGTGTTTCTTTTGATTGTGTTTGAATTATTGTGTTGTCGGTTTTTGCCCGAAAGAATAAGTTCCATTTATTTATAACGGCATCAACTGTAAACAACTGGTCAAATTCTTTGTTGTTGACGGTGTGTTCATAAGTGATGTAAGACGCGATTGCTATCAACATTAAAAGTAAAAGCCAGCTAAAAAAACTCAATCCATTTTTCTTTGCAAGTTGATCAATTGTGTGTGTATTTAGTGTCGTTTGATCACGCGTGGATATATTTGGACGAGCCGAAATGACCTGTGGCTTAAAAAAATGAGTTTCAGAACTAATTTCTTTTTTCGCCACAATGGGCTCTGTTTGCAATGTGGTGTTGAAGTTGTTGGTTTTACTCCACAAAGAAGACCAGTCGGATAAGTTTTTTGGACGCTCACTGACTTCCAACATTAGGCCGCAATCAATGGCTTTTAGAAAAGACGATGAATTAATGCGTTCGGATAATTTTTCTATGTTGTCATCATGCAATCTATTCATTATGTCAGGTGGTTTTTTGCCAGTAACACCCAAATAGGCGACTGCGGCTAAGGAGTAAATGTCTGACCATGGGCCAATTTCCCCTTTTGAACTGTACTGTTCTAAAGGTGCATAACCAGGAGTGATAATCGTAGTTACTTTGCGAGACTTATCGCCAATGGCTTGTCGAGCTGCACCAAAATCGATTAAAACTGCTGTGCCATCTTTGCGAAACATGATGTTGTCGGGCTTTATATCTCGGTGCAAAATACCTTGTTTGTGCACGAGTTGTAAACCATCAACAATTGAAGTGATTATTTCTTTGAGCTGATTCTCATCCATGGGTTTATCGTTAGAAATAATGTCAATTAAACAACCGCCCTCACAGTATTCCATAACAATGTAGGCAGTACCATTTTCTTCAAAAAATCGATAAATTCTTACAATGCTGGGGTGTTCAAATTTGGCTAAGGTTTTGGCTTCATTGATAAAAGCATTCAGTCCCCAATTGTAGGTTTTTTGTGAAGCGCTGCTTCGTGGCGCGATTTTTGAGTCGGCTTCTCGAACAGCGTGTTCGGCAGGCATGTATTCTTTTATAGCGACGTATTTTTCGAGGTGTGTATCAAAAGCAAGGTAAGTCAACCCAAAACCGCCTTCACCAAGCAATTTAATGAGGCGATATTCACGCAACATGGTATCAGGTTGTAGAGTGTGCAATGCCATTGAGGGTTAAGTTGATTGAATAGTGCTATCTTAACACTAAAATGCCAACATGAAAACAGTTCATATTGGCATTAGATTTTCTTCTTGTTGGGATTTATATCTCCAATTTTGAAATATCAGCAATGGCATTAAATAATTGATGCAATTGCTTTAAGATGGCTAAGCGGTTTAACCTAATTGCATCGTCATCGCTATTAACCATGACATTTTCAAAGAAATTATCCACTGGTTCCCCAAGCGATGCCAAATGCCCAAAAGCCCGTTGGTATTGCCGTTGTTCGACTTCTTGATTAAATCTTCTCTTCATTGCTTCAATAGCACCGAATAGATTTTTTTCTTGTTCTTCATGCAACAGAGTCATTGTGACGGAATCAGGTAAGTGCTCTTGTGATTTCTTTAATATATTGCCAATGCGTTTATTGGCAGCGGCAAGAGCTGGAGCCGCGGTGTTTTCTTTAAAAGCGACGCACGCTAAGATTCGGCTGTGGCAATCATCTAAGTTTTTGGGTTTAAGAGCTAAAACCGAATCAACAATATCGTGGCTTATGCCTTTTTCGAGGTAGCTGTGTTTGAGTCGTTGATTGATAAAGCTTTCAATATCCTTTTGAACGGTTTGCTTATCCAAGTCTTTAATTGTTATTTGATTTAAGCTGGTTTGGATTAATTCATAAAGGTTAATCGGTAATTGAGCCTCTTGTAAAATACGAATAATACCCAATGCGCTACGACGTAGAGCAAATGGGTCTTTATTTCCAGTTGGTTTTTTGCCAACAGCAAAAATTCCGCAAAGAGTGTCCATTTTATCCGACAAAGATAAAGCTTGCCCTAAAGGAGTTTGTGGAATACTATCGCCTGAAAAAGTGGGTTTGTATTGTGAGGTTATGGCAGCAGCGATATTTTCGTGTTCGCCTTGTGCAGCAGCATAATAACCTCCCATTATGCCTTGTAAATCAGGAAATTCATCAACCATGTCCGTGACTAAATCACATTTTAATAAAGTGGATGCGCGTTCTATTTGATGAATGTCCAAATCGAGTTTGCTACCAAGAGATAACATTATCTTACCGATGCGCTTACATTTATCGCCGATTGAACCCAACTGTTTTTCAAATGTCATTTTATCAAGCATAGCAAAGCGAGAATCAAGTGGTTTCTTTTGGTCTTGTTCCCAAAAAAATCGAGCATCGGCAAGTCTTGGTCGAATGACTTTTTCAAAGCCTTTAATCACTTGTGCCACATCTTTGGATTCGATATTTGCCAGTGCCACAAAGTTTGGCATCAGTTTATTATCTTCATCAAAAACAGGAAAATATTTTTGGTGTTTTTGCATGGATGAAATCAGGGCCTCAGGTGGTACTTGTAAAAAGTCCTCATCAAAGCTGCCAACAGTTGCTACAGGATACTCAACAATCGCTGTGACTTCTTCCAACAAGCTGTCATCAGTACGAGCAGTACCATTAATGGTCTTGGCAATGTTAATGACTTGTTGTTTTACCTTTTCTTTGCGCGTTATTTGATCCACTTCCACACGCACATCCATTAATTGTTGCACATAGGTATCAGCAGATTTAATGGTGATAAAGTCAGGGAAGTGAAAGCGGTGACCGCGTGATTGGTTACTTGTCGTCAATCCAAACATTTCAAATTCAATAACTTTAGAATCTTGCAATAAAATCATCCAATGCACAGGACGAATAAAACTAAAAGTATTATCACCCCAACGCATGGGTTTTGGAATGGGTAACTTTTTGATGCTGCTTTGAATGAATTCTGGTAATAATTCGGCGGTTTTGCGTCCTTTTTTCTCAATGTCAAACACCAACCATTCGCCTTTATCGGTTTTAAGTCTTTGTAAATCAGCCACTTGCGCACCAACAGATTTAGCAAAGCCGATGGCAGCAGGTTTTGGGTTGCCATCTGCATCAAAAGCTGCCACCACGGCAGGTCCTTTGCGTTGCATCTTTTTATCGGCTTGTCCAGCGTCTATGTTTTTTAGAATAAAAGCTAAACGGCGTGGAGAAGCAAACCAACGAGAGTGGTCTTTATCAAATCCAATGCCAGCTTTATCTAATTCGGCAACCACGCCATTGTATAGGCTTTTGGCTAAATTGTTTAACGCTTTTGGTGGTAATTCTTCAGTGCCTAATTCAAATAAAATAGTACTCATGAGGCATCTCCTTCTTTCATTTGACTTGTTTTACATCCAGGAAAGCCAAGTGCTTCACGACTGTCGTAATACATTTCGGCAACCGCCTTACTCATGGTGCGAACACGTAAAATATACGCTTGACGTTCGGTAACACTGATGGCTTTGCGAGCATCGAGCAGATTAAAGTAATGCGAAGCTTTTAAGGCTTTTTCATAGGCAGGTAAAGGCAGTTTTGCCTCGATGAGTTTCAAGCATTCGCTTTCGCAGTTGTTAAAGTCTTGCAATGAAATCTCCACATTAGCGTGTTCAAAATTGTAAGTGGATTGTTCCACTTCGTTTTGATGAAAGACATCTCCATAAGTGACAGTTCCATTGGGAGTCTGAGCCCAAATCAAATCATAAATGCTGTCTTTTTCTTGCAAATACATGGCAAGTCTTTCCAGTCCATAAGTGATTTCACCCATCACTGGACGGCATTCAATGCCACCAACTTGTTGAAAATAAGTGAACTGCGTGACTTCCATGCCATTAAGCCAGACTTCCCAGCCCAAGCCCCAAGCCCCAAGAGTAGGGGATTCCCAGTTGTCTTCTAAAAAGCGAATATCGTGTAAAAGTGTATCAATGCCTAGCTCTTTTAACGACTCAAGATAGAGTTCTTGAATATTATCAGGAGAGGGTTTTAATACCACTTGAAATTGGTAATAATGCTGTAAACGGTTAGGATTCTCGCCATAACGCCCATCGGTAGGACGACGGCAAGGTTGCACATAAGCACTGTTCCAAGGCTCAGGACCAATAGAGCGCAAAAATGTAGCGGGATGAAAAGTTCCTGCACCGACTTCCAAGTCCAAAGGCTGTACAATCACACAACCATTTTTCGCCCAAAACTCCTGCAGATTTAAAATAATTTCCTGAAACGTTAACATAGATTAATCACTTATTTGCTGTATTTTACAAAACCGTAAATTATAGATGATTATTGCCCTATTGAAAACATTATTTAATTTTAACAGTAAAAGAGAGCTTCTATCACTTGTCAAATTCCAACTATCAAATAAATAATATAGCTTAGTGGAGTGCTTCTCCTTGTAGAATGGTTATTTAAAACCAAACGATACCAATCTGGTAAGTGGGATTTATCCCACTCAAAGCAAAACCAAAACCTAAAAAACTTCGGTTAAAACCGACAACCCATCAAAATAAAATCCTCTGATCACTTCGATAAGAAATCATATCGGGTTGGGTGCTTTAGCTCCGTATTCTATTGAAAATAAAACCATTTGCAGATTGCACAGTCTAAACATCAAGACCTTTGAAAATCAAAAGCATTTGTCCGCAGATAAAACCCTATTTTTGGGTAGGATGGACCCTGCCCATCATCAGTGATTGCTAGACCACGAGAGTGATTCCGTATTGAATTTTGAATAAAGAGGTTAAAAAAACTACCGTCATTGCGAGGAGCCGAAGCGACGCGGCAACCTCCCAAAGAAGCCTTAATTTACAACCAGTCCTGTTAATTGTCGTCTAATAGAGTATTGAACGACAATTTCTTGCTTTTAAGGTTGTATTTTTTATAATAAAAACAATCTCAAATTAAACTGATTAAAATGATTGACTTTTCCACTAAGATAAATCCATTAAGAAATTACAACAAAAAAACTAAAAAGCCTTATACCCATTTAGAACTAGCAAATGAATCAAAGGTATTTCAAGTTGAAAACCTCGAAGTACAACTAGAAAGCGATAGAGGGAGAATTATTGGTTCTGCAGCTTTAAGGAGGCTTCAACAAAAAACTCAGGTTTTTCCACTTGAGCGCAATGCCGCAGTAAGAAGTCGTTTGACACATTCTCTTGAGGTACAACAAAATGGACGTTATATAGTAAAAACCATCTTCAAGAATCTATCTAAAGAATTAAAAGATGATTACAAACTTGTAGGATTGGATAAAGCTATCGAATCAATTGTAGAAATGTCATGTCTCATTCACGATATTGGTAACCCACCATTTGGTCATTTTGGCGAAGGAGCATTAATTGATTGGTTTAATAAAAACACCAATAAAATTTTTAGTAATTGTTTTGGTGATACAGAAGTCGACAAAGTATTAAAACATAAAATAATTACTGATTTAAAGAGTTTTGAAGGCAATGCACAAGCGATACGATTAATCTACTCTTTGCAAAGAATGAATTTAACATTCGTACAATCTGCTTGTATTTTAAAATATACAAGACCAGCTTGGGTTGAAAAAGAAAAATCAAAGCAAAGTTATTTAACAAAGAAAGCTGGTTTTTATCTTTCGGAAAAAGAATTTGTTAAAAGCATACAAATAGCACTAGAAATAAAAAAAGAATGCCGACATCCTCTCACTTATATTATGGAGGCAGCAGATGATATTTCCTATTGCTTTGCCGATATTGAAGATGCAGTTGATAAAGGAATACTTAGCGTAGAAAGTTTAAAAAAACACATATTTAACATCTTTACAAATGATAAAGAAATACAAGGGAATATTGAAGATAAAGTTTTTGATAGTATGGATTTAAAATACAAAAGAAGCTTAAAAGATATTGTAGATTACGCATTTCAGAGATTTATCAATGAAGAAATAAATAAAAATCATGAGTTTTTTGTGTGGCTGAAAGTTAACTTAATCCATAATTTAATAAGACATGCTGCGCAAAGATTCATAGATAATATTGAGAAAATCTATAATGGAACTTTTAATAATGCACTAATGGAAGATAAAAGCCCTTGTCACAAAGTCGTCAAAACCCTTAAAGAAGTGGGTTATAAACATGTGTTTAACGATAAAGAAGTCCATACCATGGAAATCAAAGGCTTTCAAATCATTACTGGGTTACTCAATCATTACAAGTGTTTATTAGAAATAACATCAGAGGAATTTGACAAAATAGTCAATCACAAAAAAAGTGATTATATTTTAGAATCCAGGCTCATTGATAGAATTGGTAACAAATACATAAAATCATATCAAAAAGCATTAGAAGAAAAAGAAGAAAATGATAAGCAAAATTTACCGTTATGGGAGTTTTACTACCGTAACCGTATGATTCAAGATCATATTAGTGGAATGAATGATCAATATGCACTTGACGAGTATCGGTTATTGAACGTTACTTAGCCTGAACATTTTACAAGATAACATTCAAAGGGTTCGGAGGATTTGATTTTGTGGGATTGTCGGTTTTAACCGACGCTTTTTAGGTTTAAGTTTAGTTTTGAGTGGGATAAATCCCACTTACCAGTAAAGTCTAATGAAATATATCTGGCATATATCATGAAATATTAACCCTGCTAGATATTACCGCTCAATTTATGCAGCATAAGAAATTTTAGGATGCTTAAAATAAGATATCACTCTTTGCGGTTGATTTTGTATATCCGTCATGTGTTTTTGCATCTTAATTT
>JALSLV010000027.1 GCA_026988115.1 Lysobacterales bacterium
TTGCTCATGGCTAACAATGGGTTTATAACCCAGAAAGTTAAGTGCCGTGAGTATTTGTGAAAGTTTAATCTTTTTTAAGTCAAATTCAACACGCACAATTTTTGTTATGCTATTGAGTTTAACTTCTTGTATCCCGTCAAGTTGTCGCAAATGTTTATCAACCAGCCAACCACAGGCACTGCAATACATCCCTTCTAATCGAATAGAGACTTGATAGACAGAATCCTTGAGGTGCTTAGCAAATGATTTAAACGAAACATCATCATCGTATTGCCGCCACTTTTTTTCAGCCACTTCTGCCTTATGAGCTGGTTTTGAGTCACCTCGATAATCGTAAAACTCACAATACCCTTCTTCATCAATAAACTCAGCCACAGCCTTGCATCCATGGCAACACATTTTTTGTTGCGCACCATTGATAGTGGCATAAATATTGACTCCATCAGGAATTAATTCATGGCAATGAAAACAAGTTGAACATACGGTATCTTTCATAAGAAATTAGAACTGTGATTCAGCAAAAAAAAACAGATTAACACAACAACAAAAAGTTGGATAAAACATTTTTAAAACAATTGTTTCATCCCTATTCACCATTTTTTAACAAACATTTAAAAAGAGACCTGTGCCCAACTCGCAGAACGTGTAAAAATGGCAAAGGTCTCAAGGAGCTTGTCTTGGAATTACTTTTTATCGTCGTCAGACTTATAAGAAATATTATGCTCTAACACTTGTGGTGCATGCTTTGAGGCAATGACCAATGTTGTAATTGATGCAACAACAGCAATAGTTGGCAATGCAATAACAAACCACACAATGGGGTATTTATACCATGCTTTCTTTTCTATTTTATTTTTTTGGTCCAAAATACTTAGTCTCCTCAGTTATCGTTGTTCCGTCTTCTCCGACAGCAGTGATTATAATCTGAATGTTTTGAATACGTCGTTTGACATCTGCTTTTTGAGCTCTTACTTTTACAGGCAGGATTAAAACATCGCCAGGAGGTAATTTGCGCTCTTTAAATTTGTCATCAATAACAACATCCAAGTCTTTTCCAAACCCTTTAGCAGTAATCTTATATTGTCGAACAGATTTACCTTTATTCATAATTTTAAGCTTATAAACATTTTCTATTGTTTTTGAGTCCACTTGGCGGTAAAAACTGTTTCTATCTCGCAAAACATCAACTGCCATGTCCTTTCGATTAATTAAAGTATAAGCAAACAAACCTACAAATATACTTAAAGCAACAGCATAAAGTATGATTCTTGGACGAAGAATGTGTGTTTTCTTTCCCTCTAGTTGATTCTCTGTTGTGTATTTAATCAAGCCAGGTTCTTTACCAATTTTAATCATGACTTCGTCACAGGCATCAATACAGGCAGCACAAGCAATGCATTCGTATTGTAAACCATCACGAATATCAATACCCGTAGGACAAACCTGAACACAGGCTTGGCATTCAATACAATCACCTGGGTTCTCAGTTTCTGCTCGATTCTTTTTACCACCAACACGTGGTTCTCCACGTTCGACATCGTAGGAAATAATTAAGGTGTCGCGATCAAACATGGCACTTTGAAAACGTGCATAAGGGCACATGTGCATACACACTTGTTCACGTAAAAATCCAGCATTTCCGAAAGTGGCTAAAGCATAAAAGAAAATCCAAAAAGTTTCCCAAGGACCAAGTGTCCAGGTTTGCACATGAAAAAATAGTTCACGAATGGGAGAGAAAAACCCAACAAAGGTAAAACCAGTCCACAATGCCAATAACAACCATAAAAACAGTTTTAAACCACGCGTTTTAACTTTTGCGAAATTCCAAGGCGCTTTATCAAGTTTAATTCTTTTATTTCTATCGCCTTCAAGCCAATACTCTATGCGGACAAATAACTCTGTCCATACAGTTTGTGGGCAAGCAAAACCGCACCAGACTCTGCCCGCCAAAGCCGTGACAAAAAACAGAGTAAATGCCGCAATAATAAGTGCCCATGATAAGAATATAAAATCTTGAGGCCAAAAGGTAATAAAAAAGATATGAAACTTTCGCGCAGGTAAATCAAATAGAACCGCTTGGTGTCCATCAAAACTTAACCACGGCAACAAATAAAATATACCCAAAAGCATATAAAGAGAAATTTTCCTAAGTCTCTGAAAAAAACCCTTGACGTTGCGCGGATGAATTTTCTTTCTTTTTTCGTATAACTGAATTTCTAACGGTTGTTTACTGTCGCTCATTTGATTGCCCTCATGTGAGACGTATTAAGTTATTCTTGATTAGAACGAATTCCTTTTGCTAGTTTAGTGCGAGGAAGAACCATGACCAAACCAACCATTACTGCGGTAACTAGGTTAAAAACCCAAAAGAAAATAAAACCAAAGGTATAGCCTTGCATTGCGGTAATATCCATTGGAAAAGTTGCTAATTGACCCAATAATTCTGGTTCAAATGCCGCAAAAAATGCCATTGTTTGAACGGCTGCAACAACAAATGAAACCCAAACAACGACAGCCAAGCGTCTATAAAATATACGCTTGAGCTGTCTTTTGTTGAAGTTAATATCCTGAATATTATTCATGACTTAATGAATACACATAAGCGGCTAAAGTTTTAATACTGCCACTATCAAGAATATCCCCGTGGGCCGGCATTTTGCCAGAAGTGCCTTCTAAAAGAATGGTTTCAATCATGCTAGAATCAAATGAATGAAGCCACGTTGTATCCGTTAGATTTGGAGCACCCATTAAATGATTACCTTTAGCATCCGCTCCATGACATGCCACACAGAACATAGCAAATTTTCCTTTGCCTTCTGCCACCAAATCTTGGTCTTGACCTTCTTCACTAAAATTACGCACATAGGCAGCCACTTGTTTAACACCATCATCTCCCAAGGCAGAACCCCATGCTGGCATAACACCATTTCGACCATTGGTAATTGTTTGTATCAAAGTATCTGGTTCTCCACCATAAAGCCAGTCATTATCCGTTAGGTTTGGAAATCCTATTGCACCTTGTGCATCGGACCCATGACAGGTGCTACAGTGATTGGCAAACAAACGTTCCCCAATTGCCATTGCTTTTTCATCCTTGATCATTTGAGGAATCGGTTTATCGATGAAAGTACTGAATAATTCAGCACGTTTTTCTAAAACGGCTGTGTTTTCTTTTGCCCATTCGCCTTCTTCGGTCCACCCTAAAGTTCCTTTATAATTCCCCATGCCAGGATATAAAACTAAATAACCAATAGCAAAAAGAATGGTGAAAATAAACATAAACAACCACCAACGCGGCAAAGGGTTGTTGTATTCTTCTATACCATCCCAACTGTGCCCAGTTGTTTCGCCTTGCTTCTGTCCATCGGACTTCATCTTTGAGGTTGACCATAATAAATAGGAATAACCCACGATATGGACGACAACAATAATTATTATATATAAACTCCAACCACTAGTCATTTCCATTTTCATCACCTCCAGTATTTTCAGTTTCAAAATCATCATCTAAGGGTAAATGAGACATGTGCTCAAATTGTGATTTTTGTTTATCACTATAAGCCCAAAAGACTATGCCGAAAAAAGCAATCATCATTACGATTATAAATATTCCACTTATCATTTGTAACTCCTAGGGATTGCAGTTCCCAAAACTTGCAGATAGGCAATAACAGCCTCTAGTTGAGTTTTACCATCAACATCAGCTTGCGCACTATCAAGTTGTTCTTGCGTATACGGTACACCAAACCATTTGGCTTGTACTTTCATACCCGCTGCAGTCTGTTCTGCATCAACCAACTTTTCAGCAAACCATGGGTATCCTGGCATATTTGATTCTGGAACAACACTTCGAGGATCCATTAAATGGTATTCATGCCATTCATCAGTGTATTTCCCGCCGACACGGTGCAAATCAGGTCCCGTTCTTTTAGAGCCCCACTGAAAAGGATGATCGTAAACAAATTCATTGGCTTGTGAATAGTGACCATAACGCAAAGTTTCATCAACAAAAGGTCTAATTTGCTGCGAATGGCAGTTGTAACACCCTTCTGAAATATAAATATCTCTACCTGCAAGCTGTAATGCTGTATAGGGCTTTAAATTTGGGTGCGCTTCAATTACACTGGTTTGAAACATTAATGGAACAATCTCAACCAAGCCCCCCATACTGACCACTAAAG
This sequence comes from Lysobacterales bacterium, assembly GCA_026988115.1. Taxonomy (GTDB): domain Bacteria; phylum Pseudomonadota; class Gammaproteobacteria; order Xanthomonadales; family Marinicellaceae; genus NORP309. Next base: position 4,182 of record JALSLV010000027.1, read on the forward strand.
CAATCAATATCCCCATTAAGCCAATGTTTTTTTCTATTTTAGCGTGTTTACTCATGCCGCCACTCCTGCGATGTCTTTGGCATCGCCTTTCGATTTAACAGTCATTATAAAGTTGTATAACATTATGCACATTCCAGCTAAGAACAAGGTTCCGCCTATAAAGCGTGCAATATAGTATGGGTAAGTTGCTTTAACAGTTTCAGCAAAAGAATACACAACGGTACCATCAGCATTAATATCACGCCACATCAAACCTTGCATAACTCCCGCTATCCACATGGATGCAATGTACAAAACAATACCAAGAGTTGCAATCCAGAAATGTGTATTAATTAATTTTGTGGAATACATCGCTTCTTTCTTCCATAGTTTAGGAATCAATACATACAAAGAACCGATAGTAATTAACGCAACCCAACCCAAAGCTCCTGAATGCACATGTCCAATCGTCCAATCGGTATAGTGCGACAAAGCATTAACCGTCTTAATTGCCATCATTGGTCCTTCAAAAGTTGACATACCATAGAATGATAAAGACACAATTAAGAATTTGATTATTGGATCATCACGCAGTTTATGCCAAGCACCTGACAATGTCATGATACCATTAATCATACCACCCCAAGATGGAGCCAATAAAATTAATGAAAAGACCATTCCGAGTGATTGCGTCCAGTCTGGTAAAGAGGTGTAATGTAAGTGATGAGGACCTGCCCACATATAAGATGAAATCAATGCCCAAAAATGCACAATTGATAATCTATAAGAATAAACTGGGCGACCTGCCTGCATGGGAATAAAGTAATACATCATCCCTAAGAAACCTGCCGTCAAAAAGAACCCCACGGCATTATGTCCATACCACCATTGAACTATCGCATCAACTGCTCCAGGATAGACCGAGTAAGATAAATGCCAATTAACCGGAATCTGAAGGTTATTAACTATATGTAATAAAGCAATAGTTATTATAAAAGCAGCATAAAACCAGTTTGCAACAAAGATATGCTTCTCTTTTCTTTTTGTTATTGTTCCAAAGAAAACCACCGCATAAGCCACCCAAACAATAGTTAAGAAGACATCAATTGGCCAAATAAGCTCCGCATATTCTCGTGATTGTGTGTAGCCAAATGGCAGTGTTAAAACAGCCCCAACTATGACTAACTGGTAACCCCAAAAAACAAATGAGGCCAACTTAGGCATAAACAAGTTTGCCTTACAGGTTCGGTACACCACATAGAACGAAGTTCCAATTAACGCATTTCCGCCAAAGGCAAAAATAACGGCATTTGTATGTAATGGCCTCAAGCGACTAAAAGTCAACCATGGAATGTCAGCATTGAGTAATGGCCATGCCATTTCAGCTGCAATAAAAACGCCAACAAGCATGCCAATAATGCCCCATAGAACAGTAGCGATGGCAAACTTTTTGACAATTTCGTCGTTAAAGTTAGTTTTCATTAATTACCCTCTTTTTTTAATTATCTCGGCTATTATAAGCAAATGCTAATATAAGGATATTGATATTAATCAATTTTATTGATTTTTTGATGTTATTGTTACATCTTTTGCAATACTTTGGCATAATCTATTTCAACTTTAACAGTAAATATCAATTGTCAAATTTAATTCGATCAAATTTAATCCTAAAAGATTTTCAAGCTCGCGCACCTGAATCACGATGTCAATTGTGTGCCGTCAACTCCATTTGCCTGCCATCTGGCTTGTCAAAAGATGAACTGTGTGAACTTGAAAACATTATGACCACATCAAAAGTCGTGGAAAAAAACACCCAACTTTTCAATGATGGTGAAAAATTTCATTCTCTTTACATTGTTCACTCTGGCATGTTTAAGAACAGTTCATTAGATGAAAATGGAAAAGAACGCATTCTTCGTTTTTCTTTGCCTGGTGAAATAATGGGATTAGATGGCATTCATGCTGAAAGTTATCAATCAACAGCTATTGCACTGACTACAAGTTCCTATTGTAAAATTCCCTTTAATCAACTTTTGGATGTATCAGAAGATTTTCCCATTATTCAACGGAATTTACTAAAAATAATGAGTAAAGAGATTTACTCCAATAAGAAAACATATATTGACTTAGGCAGCACTGCAAAATTAGCGTTATTTATATTCAACATTTCTCAACGCTTCAAAAAACGAGGTTATTCAGAAAAGGAATTTTATTTACCTATTTCTCAACGCGACATAGCCAACTACCTTGGCATGGCAGAAGAGACTTTGAGTCGAATCTTTAAAAAATTACAAAAACTGGGTGCTGTTAACTATAAAAAACACATATTAACTGTGGTTAACCAACAACAACTTAAAGAAATTGCTCAACTAAGTAGCCCCAAGTAATTTATTAATTAATCCAGCAGTAATACCAATGCAACTCCGGACATGGTTATGCAAACACCCATTATTTTTTTGGTGTTAATTTTCTCCCCAAGCATCAGCCATGACATCAATAGGATAAATATTGATGCGGTTTCGTTCAATATTGATGCGATAGATGCACTGGTGTATTTATAACCTGCAACCCACACCATCATGGATACATATTGCCCAATAAAAGCTCCAACAATTAACCATTTGCCTCCTTTCTTTTTAACAACGTGAAAAACTGCTAAAGATTTCTTTAATATCAGTCCATAAACCATCATGGCAAGCATTCCACCAAAGGAACGGATAAGAATCAACCAAAAAAAAGGAACTTCGTTACTGATAGGCTTAATCATTACAATTCCTAAGGCAGTAAACAGCACTGCTAATACAGCGTAGACAAAACCCTTAATTGGGGGATGCTTTATATCCAGTGATTTTTTTCTGTAACCCACCAAGATAACACCCGATAAAACCATTATCATTCCAAGGTATTGCCAAATAGTTAAAACTTCACCAAAAAACAGTAAGGAAAAACCAACAACAAAAGGACTGTATAGACTCCCTGTAATACCCGTTAAACTTGCCCCTATTATTTGCAGTGCTCTCAAATAAAACATATCAGCCAGCATGATTCCAACAAAACCACTGGATAAAATTATGAGCAAGTCAGAAACTTGTATTTCTGGAATTAAAAAACCAGAGACATGCAGGTAATTAAAGTTTTGAGTTGTTGCAAATAACTGATCTGCAATTATCACCGTTGGAACCATTAGCGCAAAGACAAAAACAGACTTGAATAAATTCATTTCATAAGCATTGAAATGATCACCCGCTTTTTTGTAATAGATGACTGCTATTGCCCACAAAAAGGCACAAAGCAACGATAAAATTTCACCAAGACCCATTAAACACTAGTGTCTTTAATAAATTGCCCAAGCAATCGAAACTCTTGAGATCGAGAACTCCCTTTTCTCCACACCAAACCTATGTCTCTATAAGCATTGCCAATTGCTTGAGTCATTAAATTTGTGTTTGTTAGCATGGGTGAGTTAAGTGACATTTCTGGCAAATAAGTGACACCAATATCCAATTTAACCATCTCAATTAAAGTTAAGATGCTACTGGCAGTGTAATGACTTATCTTATTCTGATTTTTAATCTTACATGCACTTAAGGTGTGATCTCGCAAGCAATGACCATCTTCTAACAATAGAATGCTGTCATCGGTTACCTTTGTGTTTTTTCCTATCTTTTTAACCCATTTGCTTGATTGACTATAGGTTAAATAAAACTTATCTCTAAACAAACTGTAGGTTTCAACATTTTTCAACGCATAAGGCAATGCTATTAGTAAAACATCCAAATCTCCTTTTAATAATTTATTGTATAAATTTTGAGTAATGTCTTCATTTAAATACAACTCTAAATCTTCGTGCTGCTGCTGTAAATCAAATGCAAATTTAGAGAGTAAAAAAGGTGCAATTGTTGGAATAATACCTATTGATAATTTACTAGAAAAAGGTTCTTTGTTGCCGTGTGATATATTAACTAACTCAGAAAGTTCGGTCATTACAATTTTAGCCTGAGTATAAACTTCACGCCCTAGAGTTGTCACCGTTACCGATTTATTCGTCCTATCAACCAACTGTCCATTTAAGGTGAGTTCTAACTCTTTAATTGCAACAGAAAAAGCAGATTGCGAGACAAAACAACTCAATGCGGCTTGACCAAAATGATTCTTCTCAACTAAAGCAATAAAATATCTTAGTTGTTTAATTGTTGGGTAATTCATAACTTTTTTATACCCAAATTCCGATAGATAAAAACACGTGATAGCGCAAGTAATTTTATAGGTATATCAAGGACTGGTGCTAGCATCATATTCTCCATATTAAGATTTGGTTAATATTTAAAAAACAACCTTAACATGATTAAATCATTTATAACAGGCAAAAAAAATGCAAACCCGAAAGTTTGCATTTTTAGTTTAAAATATAATACTAAGGAGGACAAGCTCCAGAAGGAGGTACTGGACTAGCACCACTTATCAAACAAGCATCACCACCAGCAAAATTTACGACAGTACTAATACCACCATCTGCTGTTGTAAAGGTACATGTTCCACTCAATCCGGCCATAGGAGCATCAAGACCAACTGATACCGTCACAAAAGATTGACCGTTACTATCTGTCACCGAAGGGCCTGATATTATAGAAAGAATACCTCCCGACACTAAATCACATTCACCTTGTATTGGAGCACCTGCCACTATTTGCCCGCCTCCATCATATAATGTCAAAACAATAGGAACATTTCCTCTACCAAAAAAAGCAGAAGGATTTGCATTAAGAACACCTCCACTCGTGGAACCAACCTCAATACAAACTATACTATTACTATTATTCGTAGCTGTTTCGCAGGTCAAACCACCCGATGAAAAATTAAAACCTGTTTCCCCTGTTACTATATTAGATATAATACCTGATGTCGATAAAACTCCTGTTGCACAACCATCAGATCCTGTTGCTTGAATCATTACCCCCGAATTGAGTTGTCCATCAATAGTTCCATTTCCTATACCTAAGTAATTAAAAGCAACATGTCTACCTGACAAAGGGTTCCTCGCCGAATCTAATAGACAAACATCAAAGCTTATATTACCAGTATTTGCAGGAATAATATTTGGTGACACAATCATAGTTGATTGATTTCCTTGATAACCCTCAACTCCAGGAAATGCTGTTAAGTCAACATCTGTTATGGATTTAACAACTCCATTGGTCACAGGCCCTTGACCCTTAACATAAACTGCAGCAATTCTTCCTAATTGAGATACAGGATAATTAATTCGTGTGGTTGCAAGACCATTCGCATCAAGTATGGCTGTTGCTTCAATATTTCCATCAACAGCTCGGCCAATTGCATAAGGCAATATGCCAAAATCATTATTGACGGTGCCTGACTCATCATTTCTATTAAAACGCTCCAAAATCGTTAAGTTATTTTGAGAATTAACACTCGATACTGTAACTGCAGACTCTAAATCTTCATTGCCTAATGATTCCTCACCAAATACAACCAAAGTATCATTTGGTTGAACACCGCCTGCTGCTGTGATAAACGATGCACTGTTCGATGTAAAGCTTGAACCCCCTTCTTGTGGGTCTCCATCGGTTGACGAATGCACAAAGCTACCCGCTCCATTTAAAGGATAACCAGATATTGGAGAGTTTATCATACCAAATTGTACGGTTTGTGGTAAAGCTGGGTTTCCGCCTTTATCCGTACCGATAGCACTAATGATTAAGCTGTAAGAACCATCTTGGTATTCCAATACAGGAAAACCATTATCATCAACTATAGGATTTCCATCTATATCAAAAGTTTGAGGACCATTAACAGTAAGAGCGTTCAGTGTGGGTGTCGTCAATTTTAAAGACCATAGGCGACCGTCACTCACGACATACTGTGTTACAGTTGTTAAAGCGTCTTGGATACCATTGTCAACATTGTTATCAGCTTTATCAGTCGTTGCTGTGACAAATATGGTATTGGGGTTAGTGCCCGATTGAACTGAAGCAGTGGCAATGCCATTGGTTGTGGCAACACTTATAGATGAACCTTGTACAGTGGCACCCGAAACATTAACACCCGTTAACTTTTCCCCTGAATTGCCAGCATCTGTTGTAATTGATAACCTCACGTTATTAACCTGAGGGTCATTTACAGGTAAACTCCCGCCTTTCAATGAAACACTGACATTTTGCGCAGTCGCTCCACCAGAGCCATTTACGTAAAGGGCTTTATTTGAATCCAACAATGAAATTGATGAGGGCAATGCTGAATTACTTCCTCCATCAACAACATCAATCAATACAGAAGAGGAAAGTTCTCGCCCTGAACCCGCTTCAATTGCTGAAATACTAACAGTAACATTTGCTGGTATATCTTTTGACCAAAGAAATAAGTTTCCATGGCCATTGACCATTTCTATAAAACCTTGAGTTTGTTGAGGCTCAATAAATTCATTTATTGGTGTTGCTGGATTATCATTTACTGTGAAGTACATCGCATTGGCAGGGCTAATCGATACAGTAACAATTGCAGCTCCAGCACCTTCATTAAAAGCAGGATTTGTTACATTACCAAAAACATCACGTACCTGCACATCAACTTCAGTCATAAACGGAGTTCCATTAAAGAACTCTACATTGTTAACATTAGCAGGCAAAGAATTATGGCTTGTAACGCCTTCAATTTGCTGAACAGAAGGATTTGGACCTTCGCTAACAGTAAAAAGTAAAGTATTTGTATACGACCTTCCTTCTGATGATGCAGAAGCCGTAAAAGTTACCGATCCTGCTGTTGCGCCTGAATGTATAAAGAATATTGCTTTACCTCCTGTGGTTTCAGTAAATATAGTACCAAATCCATTAGTAAACTCATTCACCTCTGTTGTATCAGGATCATCCAGTATAGATAAAAATCCAATATCTACATTATTTGAGGATAAATTTACCGAGGTGCCGTCAGGTGCAATATTGCCATTAGAAAACTTAACTAACACTTCAAGTTGAGTTATAAAAGGAGAACCTAGAAATATAGGATAGCCTATTGTATTAGCTGGCAAACTGGATACCACAGGCGTCATGGTTAATACAAAACCATTCGATGGAGGGTTTGTTGGTGTATTAGGACCGCCCGTTGCTCCTCCGTTGCTGCCGCCACAAGATGACAACATAAATACGATAAGGAGAACAGCTAAAGTTGCTAGTTGTCTTTTCATGGTTTTAAGAATATTTAAATTATTTGTGATCACTTTATAAACTCTCTTTAATTATTGTTGGCGTTACAAATATGAGTAACTCGGCTTTATCATTTTGAACGGCTTTATTTCTAAACAAAGCTCCAAGACCAGGAATGTCACCTAAGACAGGCACTTTTGATCTATCCGTTCTCTTAACTTGCTCATAAATTCCTCCCAGAACTATTGTTTGACCATTATCAACCAAAACTCTGGTTTCAATTTGTCTCGTATCAATAGTTGGAATAGAACCACCTAGTGAGGTTGGGACGTTTTCACCAATGGTATCGTTATTGATTTTCAAAGTTAAATCTACACGATCATCTGGTGTAATCAAAGGCGTTACTTCCAATGAAAGTACCGCTTCTCTAAACACGATAGAAGTTGCACCACTTGAAGTGGCTTGCTCATAAGGTATCTGCACACCCTGTTTGATTTTTGCTTGTTTTTGATTAGTTGTCACCACTCTTGGTGTAGAAATTACTTCTCCTCTGCCTTCTGACTCTAATGCGGACAATTCTAAATCCAATAGATAGTCTGCTGCCAAAATGCTAAATGCCCATCTTGAAGCAGTGCTCGTGACTGTTGGTAAATTGACATTAAGTCTTTCCCCCAAAGAAGGTCCAACTATTGGAGAGCCTTGCGTCCCTGGAGTGAAATTTGGAAGACCAGAACCACTTGGACTATTGAGTCTATTTTCAATTGCTCTAGAATTAAGTCTATCTAACGCACTTAAAGAACCTCCTGTACTAATAATATTGCCATACTTATCTTGTTTTGATCCATTGACACCAAAACGCACACCTAACTCATCACCAAAATCATCCGTGGCTACAACAATTCGAGATTCAATTTGCACTTGCTTAACGGCCACATCTAAATTTCGAACCAACTCTTCTACAACCAAAAGTCGATCAGGAATATCAGAAATCAATAATGTATTAGTGCGTTCATCATATGTCACAGTGCCTCGTGGAGATAACATGCCTCCACTTTCCTCATCTCCTCCATCAAGCAAAGTAGCAAGTTCTTCTGCTTTTGCATAATTAACTTGAATGTATATAGTCTTAAGAGGCTCAAACTCTTCTTTTTCTTTAAGCGACAATAAGATTTGTTGCTCTCGATCTGCAATCTCCTGTGCTGGAGCAATCCAAATAACATCATTCTTTCTTCTTTTATCCAATTGCTTAGCATTTAAAACATTATCCAAAGCTTGATCCCATGGAACATTATTTAACCGCATTGTGACGTTACCTTGAACCGTATCAGCAACAATTATATTTAACTGAGAAGCATCTGCAATCAAGCTTAATACCGCTCTAACATCGATATTTTGAAAGTTAAAAGACACTCTTTCACCCACGTATTCCACTTCTTTATTCAAAGCTTGAGCACTGTTGTCAAGGTTTTCTTGTTTTTCAGAAACCTCCACTACGTACTCAGATCCCGCTTGGTAGGATAAATATTCATAATTACCCGTCGCTTGGATATCAACAACTACATTTCCATTCCTAGATCTGACATCAACAAAAGTAACTGGTGTCGCGAAATCAATAACATCTAATTTATTATCAAATTCTTCAGGCAAACTCGTCGACTGAGCTTCTAACTTAATCTTATCAGCTGTTTCCCTTAAATTTACAATAACTCCGGGCTTATTAAATGAAATAATAATTTTTCCTTGCCCCCTTTCTCCTCTTCTAAAATCAATTCCTTGAATAGTATAGTGATTGTTAGAGGATGAGTTGCGATCAGATTTTTTGTCGCCATAAACAGTAATTTTCATGCTATTGCCATCAACTACCACCTCATGACGTGAGGCTTTAAACAAATCTATCACGGCTCGCGTCTTAACATTGTTAGACACAATCCTCATGCTTTTTGTATTGCCTTGTGAGACTGGTAAAAGCTTCACTTTTGAGGTATTTAAAACACCTCTTAAATCAAATGCCAAGCGTGGAGGCTTTGATGTAATAAAAGCTTCTGGCTTTTCAACAACACCATCAAAAGTTAGATTAAATTCTACACTTCCATCCAAATTTGAAGTGTAATCAACAGTTTCTAAATTAATTTGTGCCATTATCGATGATGATATTAACAAAAGTAATAGTGAAAAATAACTAACCTTTATTTTAGATTTTTTTGCCGTTGTTTTATTCATGTTTTTACCAAGCCTATTTTGAATAGTTTTCGATTTAATATTTAATATGTTCATTATTCTTCTCTTAAAGCAATACTTGCTTCTCTTTTTGTCCATCCACCCAAACCATCTGATAACCATTCTGATACTGTTATCTGATCTTCTTCAATCTTTATGATTTCACCATAATTTTGCCCAAGATGTTGCGAAACAGCCACACGGGTAACTCCACCTTCAGGGTCTTCGATTAACCCCCAATAACTTCCTTCCTGCATATAAGTCCCAACCATGTACAAACTATCAAGTGGATAAGTTTCTAACATTTCTTTACGTCTGTTAGTATTAGGACCAATACCATCTTTTGTAATAACTGGCTTAATATCTTGTTCTTCTGTCACCGCTAAATCATTCGAGAAAGGATCTCTAAAATCTTCAGCTTCGTAGATAAAAACCTCTGGAGAATTAATTTCAGGTAAAGGATCTATTTGTTGTGCTGGTATTTTTTTCGCATCAGCAAAATATTTATCTAAATCACTCATATCTGATTTACAAGAAATAAGACTAAATATAGCTGAAACTAGAACTATTTTTTTCATTGTATTCATAAGTTATTTCTTACCTTTTTTAGCAGCCGCTACTTTGGCATCCATTTCTTCTTGCTCACTTTCATCCAAGTATCGGTAGGTTTTTGCCGTTCCTTCCAATAAAAGCACGCCATTTAAATCTTTGCCAACTGGCTTTAATGAAATATCATGCATTGTCAAGATCACAACACGTGGCAATGAAGCAACACCACTAACAAATTCACCAAAGTCATGGTACTTACCTACCATACGTAAAGCTATTGGTTTTTCAGCATAAAATTCTTTTAAAACCTCAGTACCAGGTTCAAACAACTCATTATCAATACCACTGGCAAGCGCCGTTTGAGAAACATCGACAATTAAGTCCGACATTTCGTTTTTGCTCGGCAACTGCCTTAACATGGAATTTAAAATAATTTTCATTTCCTCTAATTGAGCCTTATAGGCTGGCAACTGTAAAGCTTTTTTCTGTTTAATTCTAAACTGTGTTTTTTTTGATATTTCAGTCGCTTCAAAAGTTGCAAGATCTTTAACTTGATCCTTAATCTGGAGCATATAACCCGCAACACCGATAACAATCATCAACAAAATAACACTGCTAAGCTTAACCCACGAAGGCCAACCTCCAGGATTGGATGTATCTAAACTTTGCAGTTCATCAATAAAACTCATTCGCTCTCTCCCCCGTCTACTTTGTCTTCTTTCTTATTCAAAGGATTAACCAGATTAGCTAATAATTTGAATTTTTGTTCATGCGTATCGTAAGTTTCATCAGCCCTAATATATTCCAAATTGACTGGCGATTTAAACCATTCTGATTTTGCTAATTCTCGCATGTATGCTGAAACCCTCGAATGAGACTGAGCATAACCTTCAAGTGTTATTGAGTTTCCATTTTGCTTAATGTTTTCTAAAAACACACCATTAGGTATAGTTTTTACTAACTCATCAAACAAATGCACCATCTGAGTCCTATTGGCTTGCAATTCTTCAATCACTTGTTTTCTTGCCAGCAAACTATCACGCTCTTTTTCAAAATTTTTAATTTCTTCAATTTCCTTATCAAGTTTTGAAATTTCTTGAGTAATTCTTGCGTTTCGTGATTTTTGAAATTCTATATTGTGAGAATACACATAAACGATAGAAGCAACTATCGCGGCGGCTATAACCCCACCTGCTCCTAAAAGAACATAGAATTCTTTTGTCAATTGTTGGCGTTTTTCTTCACGCCAAGGAAGTAGATTAATCTTAACCATGATCAAAAGTCCTCATTGCCAACCCTATCACAGTCATTAATGCTGGAGAGTCTTCACTTATTGCTATTTCATCAATTCTTGATGCTAGATTGAACCCCATTATTGGGTTAGCTATTTGTACTGGAACACCAATTTGTTGTTCGGTTAATTCGTCTAACCCAGCAATAGATGAAGTTCCTCCTGCAAGAATAATCTTATCCACATTATTAAATTCTGTGGCAGAAAAGAAAAACTGCAAGGCTCTACTAATTTGCTGAATCAAAGAATTATTAAAACTCTGTAAAACTTCTGCTTCATAACTCTCAGGCAATCCACCTTGTCTTTTAGCCAATCCCGCTTCTTCAACAGACAAACCATAGCGTTGCATTATTTCATCTGTTAATTGTTTACCACCAAAGGTTTGATCTCTGGTATAAATTCCACGGCCTTGATACATAATATGCAATGTTGTTGTGGTTGCACCGATATCAAATAATGCAACTATTTCATCATCTGAAATTTCCATTTGCTTTTTCATTTCATGGTACGCAGCTTCGATTGCAAAGGACTCCACATCCACTATGGTCGCCGTAAGCCCTGCTCCTTCTAATGCCTCAACACACACATCAACATTTTCTGAACGTGAACAAGCAAGCAAGACATGCGACATTTCAGGTGTGTTTTCCATTGGACCCAATACATTAAAGTCCAAACTGACTTCTTCAATAGGGTAAGGAATGTACTGATTTGCATCCAATGACAACTGCTCTTCCATTTCATCTTCTGACAAATCTGATGGCATATTAATAGTCTTTGTAATAACCGCTGAACCAGAAACCGCAATTGCAGCATTTTTTCTTTTTATTCCCGCTCGCTTCACTGCATTACTTATAGATGCTGAAACACGATCCACTTCGGTAATGTTTTTTTCAACAACGGCATTTGCAGGCAATGCATCAACGCCATAATATTCAACCTTATATTTATTTCCTGACCGACTCAACTGCATCACCTTAACGGCTGATGAGCTAACATCGACTCCAAACAGTTGTACTTTGTTATTTGTAAACAACCCCACTATATTCTCTCTTTAATTATTTGATTAAATGGTTTAAATCTTTTTTTAAAAAACCGACTGCTATGAGAACAAAATTACTGACTTATTTTTGCGCGTCACTTCACAGTTTTATAAATTACAGCAAGTCTTTTAAGAATTAATCGTAAGAATAACTCTTAACGCATTGAAAAAGCAAGAATAAATTTAAAAATAATTTGGTTTTTTTGTTTCTCAACTAATACTAATATACTCAAAAACACAGAATAAAAGGTCAAATTTCATAACAATAATTTAACAATTTCATCACTAACTAAGAAACCTTTTGGGGTAATTTCAAGCGTATCTTGTTGATATATAACCCATTTCATATTAATAGCATAGTCAAGTTTGTTAATTAATTTTGTGAAGCAAATGCCAGTAGTTATTGAAAAATCAGGTAATTTTATAATTTTTTTAAGTCGAACAGCATTCAACATATACTCAAAAATCAAATCTTCCTCTCTAAGAACTCTTTTTTCTTGAGTGTAACGAGAGTTATTTTGATAATCTTTTGGCGATTTATATTTTAAAAAGCGCACAACTTCATTGCTTGCCCCAAATGATATTTTGCTGTGAGCTCCAGCTCCAATCCCTAAATAATCACCAAATTGCCAATAATTAACATTGTGCTGGCATCTTTTTACATCTTTTGAATAGGCTGATACTTCGTATTGATGATAACCACTTTCTTCAAGGCATGTATTCCCTTGTAAATACATCGCTTCAAGAGAATCGTTATTAGGTAAAAAATCGGGTGTTTTAACTGCAAACAAAGTATTTGGCTCTATGGTCAATTGATAATAGGAAATATGTTCAGGTTCTAACTCAATCAACTTCAGCAAATCCTCTTTGGCTGTTTTTAGTGTTTGTTTAGGCAGAGCAAACATCATATCAAGATTAATGTTATCAAATCCCGCTTCTCGCGCCATATGATAAGCAGCAACAGCCTGTTTTGAATTGTGTATTCGACCTAAAGCTTTAAGGTTTTCATCATCCAAACTTTGAAAACCAAAAGATAATCGATTAACTCCTGCTTTTTTATAACCCACAAAATTATCGTACTCTCCTGTTCCGGGATTGACTTCCATCGTCACTTCCATATCCGGTTTACACGGTAACAACATCCTTACAGCATTTAATAAACGCTCTATACTGTCCGCTGAAAACAAACTGGGTGTGCCACCTCCCATAAAAACTGAATTAATAGTCCGCCCCCAAACCAGCGGCACATCTTGTTCTAAATCTTTAATCAAGTGATTGATATACTCTTTTTCATTAAAGTCTTTTTTTAAACGGTGGGAGTTAAAATCACAGTAAGGGCATTTTTTAACACACCAAGGAAAATGAATATAGAGACTTAAAGTTGGTGGAATTATTTGTTCCATATTTTTTTTAACTTCTTTTCTAACTTCCTACACGCCTTGCCACGGTGTGACAATTGTGTTTTAAGTTCTTTTGGCATTTGTGCTGCGGTCATTTTGTAGTTAAAATCCCAAAACACAGGATCATAGCCAAACCCAGCATCGCCGTGTTTTTCACGGGTTATAGCACCATGCCATTGCCCAACAGCAATCACAGGCAAAGGATCGCTTGCACTGCGCATATAAACCAAAGCACAAACAAACGTGGCTTCGCGTTGGTTTTTATCCTCAAAAGGCTCAAGTTTCGCCAAAATTAAACCCATATTGTCCTGCGGAGTGCAGCCAATCCCTGCGTATCGAGCAGTTTTAATGCCTGGCTCACCATTTAAAGCGCGAATAACCAAACCCGAATCATCTGCTATGGCTGGCATCCCTGAAAGTTGTGCTGCGTGTCTGGCTTTAATAATGGCGTTTTCGATAAAAGTTGTGCCCGTTTCCTCCACTTCGTATTCAACTGTTTTAGGTTGAGGAATTAACTCAAAAGGCAAATCATTAAGAATTTCCTGTAATTCTTTTAATTTACCGTTATTACCACTGGCTAGGATAACTTTACGCATCAAATGCCTTTTGTTGGGCTTGCATCAGTTCATTGATGCCAAGTTCTGCCAAATCTAACATTTGGTTCATTTCATCTCGTCTAAAGGCATGACCTTCGGCTGTTCCTTGCACTTCGATAAAATGCCCTGCACCATTCATTACCACATTCATATCCGTTTCGGCATTAGAATCTTCAGGATAATCCAAATCCAATACCGCTTCGCCTTCATATATTCCAACAGAAACAGCCGCAATTTCACCAAAAATCGGGTTCTTTTTTAATGTGCCATCAGCTAATAATTTATTAACCGCATCCACCAATGCCACATAAGCACCAGTAATCGATGCCGTGCGTGTTCCTCCATCGGCTTGGATAACATCACAATCAACGGTAATAATGCGTTCGCCCAAAGCTTCAAGATTGACAACAGCTCGCAAAGAACGTGCAATGAGTCGTTGAATCTCCAATGTTCGACCACCCTGCTTTCCACTGGCTGCTTCTCTGCGCATTCTTGAACCCGTAGACCGTGGCAACATGCCGTATTCTGCCGTCACCCAACCTTTGCCCTTGCCTCGCAACCATGCAGGTATACGAGCTTCAACCGATGCATTGCATAAAACTTTGGTGTTGCCGCATTCAATCAAAACCGAACCCTCAGCATGAATCGTATAGTTACGGGTTAATTTGACATCTCTTAACTGATCATTCTTTCTATTACTTGGTCTTTGCATAATGACGTTTTAATTTAAAAAGGGTATTTTAAACCATCATTCTATTTTTTAACACATAACAATACAAACATTCAAATTTACAATAACACTAAAAAAAGGGATAATGCCAGACATTAATCAAACAAGAGAATACACTATGCAAGATAAAACAGGACAAAAAATACCACAAGTTACCTTTCCCGTTCGTCACAATTTTGATTGGCACAAATGGACTACCGATGAATTATTCACCAACAAAACCGTGGCAGTTTTTTCGCTTCCAGGAGCCTTTACTCCAACCTGCTCATCCTCACATTTACCCCGATACGATCAATTAGCTCCTGCTCTAAAAGCCAATGGCATTGATGAGGTTTATTGCGTTAGTGTTAACGATACTTTCGTGATGAATGCATGGGCAGATGACCTAAAAGTCAAAAACGTCAAAATGCTGCCCGATGGCGCGGGTGAATTCACCCAAGGTATGGGCATGTTAGTGGATAAATCCGAAATTGGTTTTGGTAAACGCTCGTGGCGTTATTCCATGATTGTTAAAAATGGAGTAATTGAAAAAATGTTTATCGAAGAAGAAAAACCAGGCGATCCATTTGGCGTATCCGATGCCGACACCATGTTAAAGCACTTAAACGCCGAAGCAAAAGCACCAGAGTCAATTGTCATAATCAGCAAGGCAACCTGCCCTTTTTGCAAAAAGGCCAAAGAAATGCTAGATGCTAAAGGCATGGATTATGAAGAAATCGTCATTGGCAAAGACGCAACACACGTGACAACGCGCGCACTCACTGGAGGGGCAGGCGTGCCACAGATATTTATTGATGGCAAGCACATTGGCGGCAGTTCAGATTTAGCTGAACACCTAAAATAAATTTTGCAAAAAAAATCGCACCTAAGCTGGTGGGGTTTTTTTATCTTTTGAATTTACTCTTATTTTTCTTCAGAGGTTTCATCATCACCAGAACCCATACTAAATAAAAAGGCACCTAAAGCCAATTCAATATAAGAACTGTATTTCCATAACATTTCTGGAAGTTGTATTCCAATTTTTCCCCATAGATCAAAGTCCATATAGCTTCCGCCAATATCAACAACCCCAAATAAAAATATAATTGCTCCAATAATTTTTACTGCACTCATTTAATTCTCCTCTATCAAATTTTAAAAGCAAGAGTGATTTCTTGCTACGATTGGAAGGTATATCATAAGAATATGATGTATAATGCATTTTTTAAATAACTCAAAAAACAATGCTCAAATCCATGACAGCTTTCGCCAATGGCGATGTTCAGACTCCATTTGGTCGATTCACCTGCGAAATGCGTTCGGTAAATCAACGTTTTTTGGATGTTACCATTCGTCAACCCGATTTTTTGCGAAAAACAGAAGGAGAAATCCGCAAACTTATCACCGGCTACCTTAATCGTGGCAAAGTTGAAGTATTTATCAAATATTACCCCAACCCAGATGCCGATATAAACGAACTAAGCATAAACACACCATTACTCAAACAATTATTAGCCTGCAGCGATGTGGTCAACAAAAAAGTCATTGGCATTAAAACCGACTTTAACACCATGGACATTTTAAAATGGCCACAATTGGTTATACAATCACCCAAAGACACCAGTGAACTCGAACAAACCACCCTAAACTTAATTCAACAAGTAGTAATTAAGCTAGTCAAGGCTCGTATTCGTGAAGGTGAATCATTAAAAATGGTATTACTTGAAAAATTATCCGTCATCAGTCAAACCAAAGACTTAGTTGAACAACACATACCCGAAATTCAAAAGAGTTTAAAAGAACGCTTACTTGCAAAACTTGAAGAAATAGATGTCGAATACAATGAAGATAGATTTGAACAAGAACTCGCCATGTTGTTGCAAAAATCCGACATCATAGAAGAAACAGATCGACTCAACACGCACATCAAAGAAATCCAACGGGTTATTGAATTGGATGAGCCTGTTGGTAGGCGATTGGACTTTCTGATACAAGAATTACACCGCGAAGCTAACACAATAGGCTCAAAGTCTGCTACCATACTGACCTCGCAATCCAGCATCAACCTCAAAGTAGCAATTGAGCAAATGCGTGAACAAATTCAAAACATCGAGTAATTGACTATGCAAGGCAAATTAATCGGCACACTTTTTATCGTATCTGCACCCTCTGGCACTGGCAAAACCAGCCTCGTTAATGCCCTCGTCCGAGACACCAATCACCTAAAACTATCGGTTTCATCCACCACTCGTGCGCCACGTTCGCGTGAAATTGAGGGCTACCATTATTTTTTTATTGATGAAGAAAAATTTAAACAAAAAATAACCGCAGGTGATTTTCTCGAACACGCCGAAGTTTTTGGCAACTATTATGGCACCTCACAAGAATCTGTCGATAAAATGCTGCACGAAGGGCACGATGTGGTATTAGAAATTGACTGGCAAGGTGCACAACAAATAAAGAAACGTCGCCCCGATGCAGTGAGTATATTTATCCTACCACCAAGTATCCAAGCCCTACGCGACCGATTAGAAAACCGCGGACAAGACTCGAAAAAAGTTATCGACGCACGCATGAAAAAATC
>JALSLV010000028.1 GCA_026988115.1 Lysobacterales bacterium
TGGTACTATCGGAACCATAATTGGTGTCATTCTTGGTTTGCTTGTGTCTTATAATGTGACCTCAATTATTGCGTGGTTAGAAGATTTTTTCAAAACCGATTTTATGCCATCAGATGTCTATTATGTTACTGAATTGACTGCAGATATTCATCAAGCCGATGTTGTTTCTATAGCATTTGTTGCATTTGGTTTGTCATTTTTAGCAACAATCTATCCTGCTTGGCGAGCCAGTCGCATACAACCAGCCGAGGCTTTGCGCTATGAGTGATGTTATATTAGAATGCCAAAATATTAGCCAACAGTTTCAAGATGGAAAAACAATAATCTCTGTTTTAAATCAAATAAATTTCAGTATTGAACATGGACAAAGTGTTGCTATCATGGGTGCTTCC
The DNA here is from genome assembly GCA_026988115.1 of Lysobacterales bacterium. Taxonomy (GTDB): domain Bacteria; phylum Pseudomonadota; class Gammaproteobacteria; order Xanthomonadales; family Marinicellaceae; genus NORP309. Next base: position 393 of record JALSLV010000028.1, read on the forward strand.
GGAGCTGGAAAATCAACGTTACTGCAACTTTTAGGTGGCTTGGATAATCCAACATCTGGTCGAGTTTTGCTTAAAGGTAATGATTTTTCCAAGGTCAATCAAAAGCAACGTGGTTTATTGCGCAATAAATATTTGGGTTTTATTTACCAATTTCATCATTTGTTGCCTGAGTTTTCTGCACTTGAAAATGTTATGATGCCCTTATTAATTGCCAAGTTACCCAAAAAACAAGCCAAGCAAAAAGCAATGAGTTTATTAATAGAAGTAGGCTTGGAAAATCGGGTGAAGCATCGACCCGCTCAATTATCCGGTGGAGAAAGGCAAAGAACAGCGATTGCACGTGCAATGGTAACCAACCCAGCTTGTATTTTGGCAGATGAACCCACTGGAAATTTAGATGAAACCACAGCAAAAGTGATTACAGATTTAATGCTGGGTTTAAATAAAAAACACAACAACGGTATGATTGTCGTGACTCATGATAAATCTTTGGCGGCAAAGATGCAAAAAATATATGAATTAACTGGAGGAAAGCTAGTCCTTCAGTAACTTCAGAAGTGGGGCAAAGGATTTGTCATGTTTTTATACGCACTTAGTTTTTTAGCTGGAACGAGCCAACTGCTCTGGTTGCCACAGCTGCATATAATTGGACTTTATCTCAGTCTATTAATTGTGTTTGTCAGTCTTGTTTATGCAGTCTACTCCAAAAATACAAGGCCTTTTCTCTCTTACTTTATTGTGTTTCTTATTGGTTTTTCCTATGCATTTGTGGTGGCACAATCACATAAAGCGCATCAATTGCAAGTCATACCAACCCAATTGGTAACCGTCACAGGTCGTGTGTGGGAACTTCCTGATGTAACGCCTAAAAAAACAAAGTTCTTGCTAATTGTAGATAACCTCGAGGAAGATTTTTCAATACGAAAGCTTCTTCTTAACTGGTATGAAACAGAAAAAACGATAAAACCTGGACAAGTGTGGCAATTTAAACTAAAAATGAAACCCATCCATGCTTTGTATAATCCAGGGGCTTTTGACTACAGCAAATGGTTGTTTCGTCAGGGAATTGATGCAACGGCAACCGTTAAGGAAGGAAAGCTTTTAGAGAAATTTGATAACAGTCTCTACTCATGGGTTAATGCGATTAGAGTTAAGATTGCTGGTGTTATAAAAAAGCACACAGATTCACCACGAGTGGTTTCTTTGCTAACGGCATTAATGATTGGCGATAAGAGTTTAATCTCTTATGAAGATTCTCAATTATTTCAAAACACAGGAACCGCTCATTTAATTGCCATCTCTGGGCTTCATATTGGGTTAATCGCTTTTATTGGGTTGTTGATTGGGCGTTTATTGTTCTTAGTTTTTTCTACCCAACAAAGCAATCGTTTCATCTTTGAAGCAATTTTTTCCATTGGTTTTGCCTTGGTTTATGCGGTGTTAGCAGGCTTTTCAATTCCAACCATTAGGGCATTGGTTATGGTGATAGTTTTCGCTTTATCCTATGCTTTTAAATCACAAATATCTCGTTGGCAGGCTTGGTCTATTGCATTGCTTGTTGTTTTAGTGTTTGACCCATTGAGTGTGCTGGATGCTGGTTTTTGGTTTTCTTTTTCTGCCGTTGCCGTTCTGATGTATGCCTATTCGGGAAAAATGTTCGAGAAAAATAAATTTTTGGGCTTTATAAAAGCACAATTCATTATTTTAATTGGTTTAATGCCATTAATGGTCGTTGTTTTCCATCAATTTAATTTGCTTACGCCCATTGCTAATTTTTTAGTGTTACCACTGGCTTCGTTGCTGTTGATTCCATTGTTGTTTTTAGCTCTTTTTGCCTCATTATTTTCATACTCTGTGGCTCATTTCCTGTTTTTTGTTGTTGAAAAGACGTCGTATTTGTTTTTTTTGATTTTAGATTATTTGTCTGAGTTTTCTTATTTAAAAATCACTATGCCCAGTTATAACCCTGTTTATATTCTTGTACTGGTTTTGATGGTGATTGTTTTACTTCTACCGCGTTTGTTTCGATGGAAGCCGGTGGTTGTGATTTTAGTTGCACCGTTGTTTTTTAGTGCAAGTAATGGTTTAGGGCAGGGTGCTTTTAAAATTCATGTGTTAGATGTTGGACAAGGTTTGTCAATTCTTGTGCAAACCAAAAACCACTGTCTTGTTTATGATACGGGTGCTAGCTACGAGTCTGGATTTTCTATGGCTAAAGCCGTTGTGCTGCCACTGATGCAAAGTTATGGCATTAACAAGCTGGATACTCTGATTTTATCGCATGCGGATAATGATCACGCGGGTGGTGCAGATGAGATTATTGCAAAATTTAATCCAAAAGTGTTTGATGTCATGGGGCAATTTCAAACGTGTCAGTACCCGTTATCATGGCAATGGAATGAAGTGAGTTTTGAAGTGCTCAGTCCACTAGAATTATTGCCTTATATGGGAAACAATACTTCGTGTGTATTAAAAATTAGTAGTGACAAGACATCCGTTTTATTAACGGCAGATATTGAAGAGCCTGTTGAATACCGTTTGTTATCCTTATTTCCCAAAAAGATTATCAGCGACGTGCTAATTGTCCCACACCATGGAAGTAAAACGTCCTCTAGTCAAGATTTCTTAACTCAAGTGAGTCCACAATACGCGATAAATTCATCTGGCTATGCCAACCAATTCCATCACCCAAATAAAACAATTAAAGCAAGATACCTCGATAATCAAGTGAGTTTCTATGACACCCAATCCAATGGTATGTTGAGTATTGAGGTGGATAAAAATAGCGTAAAAGTGACTTCTTATTTAAATGAAAATCCGCATTTTTGGCATGTGAAAAAATCCCTGATTTTAACTCAATAAACTTTTGACTTTATCTTCACCAAGTTTTTTTAAATCAGTTTCTAACTGATTTAAATGCATAACAATTTCATTTGAAACTTCAACCAATGTGCCATACTTTGCTTTTGCTAATTTGATTTCTTCTTTTGTGGCTTTCGAAGACTTGCCAATTAAACGACCAAAGAATGAAATTTTTTTCTCTTGGAAAAGTAGTTTAAATATTTCCATGTAAATTAAATGTAAACGAGAATGAGAGTTTTCGATATTTTTAAAACTCTGCAAGCTTGATAAGTTTTGTCCTTCGCCATAATACCATTGACCAAACACACAATCAGTATGATTGATGGGAACTTGTTTTTTGTCAATGTTGATTCCTTCAATCAATGCCGCAGCGTGTCCTACCCAGCGTTT
>JALSLV010000029.1 GCA_026988115.1 Lysobacterales bacterium
CCTGTTAGTTGATTGAATTTTATCTAACAAGGCGAGTTTTTAAAAGCCTGCCACACTCATTGTTCCGCTACGCTCCACAATGAGTGTGGCAATTATTTAACAATAACGTTGTGAAACTATACAAATAAGAGCTAATAAAAGTGTATTTGATTATTCTTCTGAATTGGATCCTCCTGCTATTCAGGGTGAATATATTACAATATTCCCTGGTGAAACACTATATATTGAGGCTGAAGAAACGGACACCAAGCCCATTAATTTTGTCCAAGTCAAAGAAATTAGCAATCCAAGTAAAACCATAATTTTTAGATTTTGGCAGGAACCAGATGCCAAAACACCAAGAATGATGCTTGAAGTTACAAATCCTTTCTCAAAACCTCTAAGATATAACTTATTTATGATGGATACATTCAAATACAACCTATATAAAACCAGTAGCTGCCCTGTTAGTGGAAAAATATTTGAAATGTGGGGAGATACAATTTTCCAATTATTATTTGAAAATCTAAGGTTTGTACAGGAAGGCGAATCGATGTCATGCGTTGAATAATATCACCTTAAATATTCGAACTATTGTATGCCAAAACAATATGCTGTTATTCTTTTCCCCAACACCCCTCCTATGTCAGGACAGTTATCGCCGCTAGTTTTCAATAGAGGCAAACCATAATGTGTGCTAAATTTAGTCAATCATTTAAAAAGCAAGCAGTAAAAAAAGCATTAATGCGAGAAAATAGAGTTGGTGTAAAACCCCTATCAATGAAATATCAGTTGGTTATTCTCCATTGCAAAAATGGATTGTACAAAGATAAAAACATTCAAATAAATAACAAATACCTACAGCGCATAAACATCAAACCTTGCGGCTTTACCGATGACTTGTGAAGTGGGTTTTTTGTTGCAGACATAATCCGCTTTGACAGGACGTTTGATAACTATTTTTTTAGCCTTTGAGCCTTTGGCTTGTTCGAATAAATCTTCTGCCATTTGCCCTTGGTGACCGACAAAGCTTTGCAAAAAAGTCATTTGTTTATTATTTTTGGCTGATTTTTTGGTTGCAGGGTACATGGGGTCAATGTAGATAACTTCGCAAGTTGTTTTTAAGATATTCGACAAGGCATCTTTTTTATAAACCTTTATGCTTTCTATACCTGCACGGTTCAGCCCATCTTTAAGTAGAGCGCACATCAGTGGGTTGGACTCGTAGGCTTCAATTTGTGAGCCAGTGAGGGATAAAAGGTAGGCATCTTTGCCAAACCCAGCTGTGCAATCCATGACTGTAGTGGGGTGTTTCTTTTTGCCCAAAACAGCCTTTATCACCAACTCTGCATTGAGGTGTGCTTGGGAACGAAATTTGAGTTGTTTGGATTGAAAATCAACAAAAACGTGGTGTTTATCTTTCTTGTTGAAGACAGAAAGCTTTTGCTCAAATAACTCTATATGGTAATCGGTATTAGCGTTTAAAACTGGGTCTAAATCCAGTGGATTTAGACCCAATAATTCGATACGCAATTTAACTGCTTGTGACAGCATAAAAACCTATCTATTCGAAATATCTTTATAGTCCCGAGTTGTAGGACCAGTGTAAACTTGACGAGGACGTCCGATGCGCGTATCGGGTGTTTCATACTGCTCAAGCCATTGCGAAACCCAACCCACTGTGCGTGCGATAGCAAACATTACGGTGAACATTTGTTTTGGTATGCCCAAAGCTTTGTAAATGATTCCAGAGTAGAAATCCACATTTGGGTACAGTTTCTTCTCAACAAAGTAAGGGTCTTTTAATGCAATTTCTTCCAGTTTCATTGCCAACTCTAGTTGCGGATCATTAACACCTAATTCATTGAGTACCTCATGACAAGCTTTACGAATAATCGTCGCTCTTGGGTCAAAGTTTTTATAAACACGGTGACCAAAACCCATTAATCGGAATTTATCGCTTTTATCTTTGGCTTTTGCAACGTATTTATCACAATTTGAAACATCACCAATTTCATCCAACATGTTCAAAACCGCTTCGTTGGCGCCACCATGAGCTGGTCCCCAAAGTGAAGCAATACCCGCTGAAACACAGGCAAAAGGATTGGCTCCTGTTGAACCAACAAGTCTTACTGTTGATGTTGAGGCGTTTTGTTCATGATCAGCATGCAGCATAAACAATAAATCCAGCGCTTTAGCTGCTACGGGATTTGGCTCATAAGGCTCTGATGGCACGGCATACATCATATGCAGCAATCTTTCGGTAAAGTTCAAATCATTGCGTGGGTAGACAAAGGGTTGTCCCACTGAGTTCTTATAAACTGAAGCGGCTATTGTTGGCATTTTTGCAATCAATCTGACTGCGGCTAAACGTCTATGCTCAGGGTCAGACATGTTCATCCAGTCATGATAAAATGCAGCAAAAGAACCCACAACGCCAACCATCATCGCCATTGGGTGTGCATCGTATTGAAAACCCGACATCAACATCTTCATTTTTTCGTGCACCATGGTGTGGTAACGAATTTCGGTATCAAAATCTTCGTATTGATTTTTGGTTGGTAGCTCCCCATTCAACAATAAATATGAAGTTTCAACAAAATTGGAATTTTCTGCCAACTGTTCAATAGGATAGCCACGGTAAAGTAACACACCTTTTCCACCATCAATGAATGTGATGGCACTTCGGCATGCTGCTGTTGCTGCAAAACCCGAATCATAAGTGAAATAACCTGAATTTTTATGTAAGGTTTTTAAGTCAAATGTTGGTGGACCCATTGAACCCGTAATAATCGGAAGCTCAACGGACTGATCAGAATCAGGAAAATTAATTGTAACGTGCTTATTGTTCATAGAATAATACCCCTATGTTTGTGTGTTTAAAACATACGTTTGATTGCTTGGCTGCTCCAATAAAGTAATCAAAGTAAAAGATTTGACTATTTTAACTTAAAACAGAATTTTACTCCACAAACTTTGCCACTATTTTCTGTTGTCTTACCCAAATCCCAATTGTAAAACTTGAATTAGATTGCAATCAATTGCTGTTTATAGTCAATCAATAAAATTTAGAGATTCTAATAGATGATTTAGCTTTTATTGATGTTGCCTAGTATCGTCTAGAACAGGCTCAACTCAAGCAACTATATTACAACAAAACAAGAAGTCACTTGCATCATATGGTATTCATATCCAGTTAAATTGCCCTTTTTACTAAAATTTTGATGAAACACCTTTTCTCTACGATTTATAATGGATAGTGGGGTTTATCCCACTCTAATTCTAGTTTAAAACACTTTTTACACTTTTATTTCTAGGCAAACCCTTTATATACTTCTGTTTTAGGCTTTTGCAGTATTTTTTTAGATTATCTACTGTTCCTATAGCCTTGTAATACCATTTATCGAAGTATTTAATTTGATTCAGCCAGGTGTCGTTGTTGAGACCCAATCTCTGCAATATATCGGGCAATTCATCGGGTATATAGCCTTTGTGTTCGTTTATTATGGCTCTGCCTGTGGTTTCCACTAAGCTTAGGTAAT
>JALSLV010000030.1 GCA_026988115.1 Lysobacterales bacterium
TATTCACAAGCTGTAGTTTCAAGCAAAGGCGAGTTAATTGCTCATATCGGTCAAGGCAACCGCAAAGATGTGCGTAATGCCGTAGAAGCGGCACGCAAAGCCACAGGCTGGACCAACACAACTGCACATAACCGCGCACAAGTGCTTTATTTTATAGCCGAAAACTTAAGTCTTCGCAGTGATGAATTTGCTAAAAACATTCAATCCATCACAGGCGTTACAGCTAAAGATGCCCAACGTGAAGTCGATGTCAGCATCGAAAGATTGTTTTATTATGCCGCCATAGCCGATAAATTTGACGGACAAGTGCACACGGTTCCAGTCAGAGGCGTTGTACTTGCCATGCCTGAAGCCAATGGCATCATGGGCATTGTTTGCCCTGATGAAAATCCATTACTTGGTTTTGTCTCACTAATGGCAGCCACTATCGCAATGGGTAATCGAATTGTGATGATTCCATCGCAAAACTACTCATTAACGGCTTTAGAGTTCTACCAAATCCTTGAAACATCCGATGTTCCTGCAGGTGTGGTGAATATCATAAGCGGTGACAAAAATGAACTCGCACGCACTCTAGCCGATCATTATGAAGTCGAATCCGTGTGGTATTTCGGTGATGCCGAAGGTTCTACCATGGTTGAAAAAGCCAGTGCCGACAACCTCAAACGAACATGGGTCAACAACGGCAAAGCCAGAGATTGGTTTGATAACACCCAAGCACAAGGCAAAGAGTTTTTAAACCAAGCCACCGATATAAAAAATATCTGGACGCCATATGGGGAGTGAAAAGAAGTAACGCAAAGTTTTTTTAAATAAAACACGTCATTGCGAGGGAGGAACGACCGTGGCAATCTCCTTGGGTATCGTATTTTAAAGAAGAAACACAGTGGTTCGCGGAAAAGACACGGAGTTGCACAGAGGTTTTTTATTATAATTTAATTTTTCTCATGTTTTGAGAATGTCTTTTATTATTATTATTATTATTTATTTATTTTTAACTAGTGCTTGACCGAGAAAGTATTCGTAGCGAGGGAAAGTCTGGTTTTAGGCAATAATTTCTCATTATTTGAGGAGAATAGCTTGCTATTTGACGAGAATAAGGAGGAATTTTGTCAAAATCCAGCTTTTCCGCAGTAGAATATTCTTTCTCGGTCAGGCACTAACTAGCAAAGAGAAATTTATTATGAAACGTAAACTGATAATTGAATTGGACTCTGAAACAACGGAAAATTACTTAAAGTGGTTAGAGCCAATTCATCAACATTGTGCAGAAGCCAATTGTGAGTTCCCTGGTTTTAGTCTTAAACTTGACATCTACCCAACAATTTCAGAAATTGCCTACGGAGTTAATGAAGATAAATTAACAGAACTTGGGAATGTGAGCTTGAAACTTGTTGACTGTATAGAAGATTAAAAAATGAAAATTAAAAAACTTTCAGATTTAGAAAATCATTTACCAAATATTAATAATTATTATAATAAGTTAAAAGATGATAAGTTACGTGAACACACATATCTTTCAACATACCCTGAAATCATTAAATTTTCCCAAAATTCCCAATTGAATGACGTTCAAACATTTAAAATGCTTGCGTTAATGACATATGCTTGGATGCCTCGTGTTTTACGTATTGATGATGAATATTTAGTTTGTGCAGCATCACAATTATCAAAAGCTAAGGACATTACAAAGAATAATTATAAAGAAATAAAAATCCAACCAATTGCCGATTGCTTACATTCTTTAGTTGGTGCATCAAAAATATTACATTTCATTAATCCAGAGGTGTTTCCAATTTGGGATAGTAAAATTCAAATAATTGTAGGTGAAAACAATAATAACTATACCATGAAAAAATCAGAAAATTATTATCGTTATGTTGATATAGTTTATTCACTTATAGAAAATAAAAAATTCTATTCATTTTATAAAAAATACAATCAAGCTAACCACAAAAGATTAAAAAGTATGAATATCGAACAATATGATGTATCTCCAGTACGAGCTATTGAAGCATCTATATTTGAAATGGCTAATAATTATAGTTTAGATGTACACTTTAATAGAATGGGAACCCTGCAAATCAACAGTGTTTCAGGAGTTTCGATAATCAATGCGTTCTAAATCGGTGGGCGAGGCCACACCCTACAAAAACTCTGTGAATCTCTGTGTTCCTTGTCAGTTTTAAACAAAATTGCGATACTCAATGAGATTGCCGCGTCGTTCCTCCTCGCAATGACGCCATTTTTTTTATTCTTTGCGCTCCTTTGCGCCTTCTTTGCGACCTTTGCGTTCCGCTTTAAAAAACTCTGCGTAACTCTGCGCTTTCTCTGCGCTTTCTCTGCGCTTTCTCTGTGAACCTCTGTGTTCCTTAGCAGTTTCAAACAAAACCACGGTTCCCAAGGAGATTGCCACGTCTTTCCTCCTCGCAATAAAGAGTTTTAGTTCAATATAAATTGTTCTAAAGTGGTTTTGGTAAAGCTTGAGCCGCCTTAAAATAAGCGGTGACATCCATTGAAATTATTTTTAAGTACCCATAATTTTATAAATGTAATCCAAAATCCATGTTCTGATGCAATATTCCTAATATTTCTATAAAGTTTTTACTTTTACGATAAAAAATTACGTGCTTTCCTTCTGGATAACTTAAATAATTGGGTTTAATATCTTCACGAGAATAACCAATATCAGGGTTGTGGGATAACCAGATAAAGCGGTTATTCAGTGCTGTTAAATAAACACTACGTTTTTGTTTACCCCATTTGTTTTGGGTGTAGCGTGCGATTTGTTTAAGGTCATTTAATGCATTTGGAGTAAGTTTAAATCTATTTTTGGTTGGCATCGTATTCAGCATCCATTTCTGCTATCAAACCAGTTAAGCTGTAATTTGCAAACTCTCCTTTGTCAGCTTGTGCTTCACTTGCGGCTAAATGTTCGCGCAAGGCTTTTAATTTTCTTTCATTAATTTCTAATAATCGCAAACCAGCACGAATAACTTCACTAGTCGAATGAAATCGCCCTGTATTCAGTTGCGAATTGATAAAAGTTTCAAAATGATTACCCAGTGAAATACTTGTGTTTTTAGCCATAATGGTATCAAAAATGTTTGAATGCTTAAAATTATACCAATTATTGGTAGTTTTTCAATTGTTATTTCAATTATTAATCTTATAATATCTTTGATTTAAGTAAATATCCTCCGTAAGATGGGCTCCGCCCATCGGCAGTGTTTCAGGATTTTTGTTAATCAATGCGTTCTAAAGTGGTGTGCGAAGTTGCACCCTACAAAAACTCTGTGAATCTCTGCGTTACTTATCAGTTTTAAACAAAATTGCGATACTCAATGAGATTGCCGCGTCGCTTCGCTCCTCGCAATGACGCCTTTTTTACTTATCCCAACATAAACGCTTTGGCTTGTTCTAAGGTAGTTTGTGTGATGGTTGAACCACCAGACATACGGGTTAGATTGTGATTCTCGCTCCCACGATGTATAGCAGTAATTAAATGAAGGCTGTCAAAACCAAATGAATCATTACGCATTCCCACACGGAGCGTGAGGAACGAGTTTGCGTTCTTTTTATAGTGTTAAACTCATTTAAAAAAGTTTAAGTCGCTGGGCGAGGATACACCATAATATTATGGATATAATCTATTTTTTGCTTGTTTAGTTAGGTAAGTAATAATTGGTTTTGCAGATTGTATTTGATATAAATGTTCAAGAAAGCATGTAGAAATGGCATTTTCTAAGACGTCATTTTTAGTTACAGATTGATTAATAAGTTCAGCAAAGTGGATTAAATTTTTATTTGAAATTGTGCTGTGATATTTTCCGTAGTAATAGGTAAAATCTTGGAATAAGCCATGTAAATTTTGTCTATTGGGATCAAGTTCTTCAAATAGTTCATCTTGAAATTCGGGGAATAATTTCATTATAATATTTGATACCTCATTAAAATCCCTTTTTGTTAATTTTAATTTTGACATCATTAATTCAACATAAATGCTTTGGCTTGTTCTAGGGTGGTTTGTGTGATGGTTGAACCGCCTGACATGCGGGCGAGTTCTTGGATGCGTTGGTTGTTATTGAGTCGGTCCACCGAGCTTTCGGTCAAACCATTGACTTCGGTTTTACTCACGAGGTAATGGTGGTGTGCCAGTCCTGCTACGTGAGGTAGGTGAGTGACGGCGAAGACTTGTTGTTTGTTGCTGAGTTTACGCATCAATTTGCCGACAGTTTCGGCGACAGCTCCTCCGATACCGGCATCGACTTCATCAAACACAAAGCTCGAGGATTGGTCTTGTTTTTTGCATATTTCTATGGCGAGTGCAATTCGTGATAACTCACCACCTGAGGCGGTTTTGGACATCTTTTGTGGGGCTTGTCCTGGGTTCATGATGACTTCAAAATCACAATTATCTTGCCCTAATAATGAAATGTTTGCCTCTTTGTTATGCTTGATTTGTACAATAAAATGTGCTTTGTTTAATCCTAGTTTTTGAATAACTTGGGTGACATTATTGCTAAATGTTTTGGCAGTTTGGATTCGCTTATTTGATAATTGTTGAGATTTTTTAACGTATTTTTCTTCAATTTTAGTTAAATTTTCCAATAACTTGGCGCGTTTTTGTTTTTGTGAATCATTTAACTCCAGCTTCTCTGTTAGGTCAAGATGGTGTTGGTAAAGATTTTCAGCATTGACTTGGTGTTTGCGTGCTGTGCTGTATATTTGGTCTAAGCGATTTTCGATTTCGTGTAATTTTTCGGGATTAACTTCGACTTGACTGTGTTGTGCTTGGATTTCCGTTTCGATTTCATTTAAATTAATAGAGACTTCATCCAACATAGTTAAGATTTCACTCAAATCTATGCCTTGTATTTCAGTTAATGACGCAGTAATTTCGGCAATGACTTGGGTGACATTGTTATGGTCGCCATTTAACAAAGCCAGTGATTTATCCATGTTGCTTAAGGTGTCAACCGCACCAGTTAAGGCTTTTTGTTGTTGGTGCAGTTTATCCAGTTCATTTTCGGTCAAATTTAACTGTGATAATTCTTCAAATTGATAACGTAATAATTGGCTTTCGGATTCGTTCAATGCTCCTGCTAATTCAATTTCTGATAGTTGTGTTTGTGTTTGTTTGTGTTGTTGGTAAAGTTCTGCTACTTGAGTCAATAAATCCTTATAATCACCCGTTTCATCAATAACAGCAAGCTGGTATTTGGCATTGTTGAGTTTAATTTGATCGTGTTGCCCATGAATTTGCACTAATAATTCACCCAATTGCTTTAGACTGGCATTGGTGCAAGGTCTGGAGTTGAGCCATGATTTAGATCGTCCATCAGCAGTAATAACTCGCCTAATTTCAATTTCATTTGTTTCATCAAAGTCCAATTGTGCTAACCATTGCTGTGCTAATTTATTTTGGCTGATGTCGAATAGGGCTATTATTTCGCACTTTTGTTCGCCACTGCGAATGACTGAATAGTCCGCTCTATTACCAAGTATGAGTGATAAAGCACCCACAATTATGGACTTGCCTGCTCCAGTTTCTCCAGTAAAGGCTTGAAAGCCACTAGAGAAATCCAAATCCAGTTGCTTGATAAGAACATAATTTTTTATAAAAAGTGACTTTAGCATATTGAAATTTGAGTAATAAACATTATATAAGCGCCTGTTATTGTATCTATATTACAGAGAATGAACAAGATGAATGAAGAAACCCCTAAAAAAGAAGTGGATATTGAAGAAGTTATGGATAACCTCAATAATGCAGAAGATGTATCTGAAGCCGAAATAGAGTCTGAAATTGTGGAAGAAGAAATTCAACGCGATGATGAAGTGGCTAAATGCAAAGAAGAAATAATTCGCCTGCATGCGGAGATGGATAATATCCGTAAACGCAATGCTCGTGAGTTGGATAACTTACGTAAATATGCGATTGATCGTTTTGCTAAAGCTTTGCTTCCCGTTGCCGATAGCATGGATAAGGAGCTTGAGGCTTTTGAGAAAGATGGCGTTGAAATGACGGTTGAACAAATGGTTGAGGGAACTAAAATGACACAACATGTGCTTAATAAAGTGCTCAAAGATAATGGCATGAAAATTATTAATCCAGTTGGTGAAAAATTCAACCCTGAATTTCATGAAGCCATGACACAAATCCCTAATCCTAATTTGGCTCCCAATACGATTGTGGATGTATTCCAAAAAGGTTATATCTTAAATGGTCGCCTTGTACGTCCTGCAATGGTTGTTGTTTCTAAATAAGACTTTTTCAAAAGCAAATAAAAATGGCATTCCAAAAGGATGCCATTTTTTATTTTTGTAATCTGGATCCTATAACCTAAAACCTGTCACCTGATACCTGAAAAAACTACAACGCCTCAATAATGCCAGCAGCACCCATACCAGTACCAATACACATGGTTATCATGCCGTATTTTCCACCAGTTCGGCGCAAGCCGTGAATGGCAGTGGCAGCTCGGATTGCGCCTGTTGCACCTAATGGATGACCTAATGCAATAGCGCCACCATTTGGATTGACTTTATCGGTATCTAAATTTAATTCACCAATAACAGCCAAAGATTGAGCGGCAAAGGCTTCATTGAGTTCAATCCAATCCATGTCTTGGACTTTTAATCCAGCAAGGTCTAACACCTTTGGAATGGCTTTTATTGGCCCAATACCCATAATATCAGCAGGAACACCCGCGACAGAAAATCCGTGGTATTTGGCTATTGGGGTCATGTTGTAACGCTTTAAGGTTTCTTCATTAACCAACAACAATGAACCTGCTCCATCACTCATTTGTGATGAGTTACCTGCGGTGACCGAACCACCCATCTTGAACACAGCACGCAATTTGTTTAACACCTCAATTGAAGTGCCTTTACGTGGACCCTCGTCATTTTCAACCGTTTTTGTAGAGACGATAGTTTCGGCCTTGGCTAAGTCAGGTGTGCGTGATTCAATGGTATAAGGCGCGATTTCATCTTTAAAATAGCCTTTTTCGATGGCATTTAAGGCACGCATATGTGAATTGTAAGCAAATTCATCTTGGGCTTGACGCGATACCTTCCATTGGTCAGCGACATTTTCGGCAGTAATTCCCATGCCATAAGCAATGCCGATGTTATCATCTTCAAACACTTTTGGGTTCATGGTGACTTTATTGCCCATCATTGGCACCATGCTCATGGATTCTGTTCCACCAGCAATGGCGCAGTTCATTTGCCCTGTGGCAATTTGTTGAGCCGCAATAGCAATGGCTTGTACGCCTGATGAACAAAAGCGGTTGATGGTCATGGCAGGAACGGTATCAGGAATACCAGCAAGTAAGCTGGCGATACGGGCAATATTCATGCCTTGTTCACCCTCAGGCATGGCACAACCAATGACCACATCGCCGATTTCATTTTTATCAAAATCAGGGTGGCGTGCAAGCATGGTTGACATACAATGCGATAATAAATCATCAGGACGGGTTTTGTTAAACATGCCTCTTGGTGCTTTACCAACAGGAGTTCTTACGGCTTCTACGATATAAACGTCTTGTACTTGTTTCATAATATTTCTCCTATTAGTTGCGAAGGGGTTTGCCAGTTTTTAAGGTGTGTTCAATTCGTGCCAATGTTTTTGGCATCTGAATCAACTCGATAAACAATTTGCGCTCTAAATCGAGCAAATATTGTTCACTCACGCGCGAATTGCTATCAACATCACCACCAGAGATTACTGTGGCAATTCGTACAGCAATTTCATAATCGTGAGGGCTCATCATGCGACCTGCCATCATGTTGGCAAGTATCATTTTCATGTTGGCAATACCTGCTTGACCACAAACGCGAATGTTTTGGTCTTCGGCTGGTGCGCGATAACCTTTGGCGTGTAACCATTTGACCTTCTCTTTGGCAACATACAAGACTTCGTGAGAGTTAAACACAATGTCGGTGCATGGTTTGAGCAGTTTCCATTTTTTGGCTTCTAAGCCAGAACCAGCAACTTGCGCCATCGCTACGAGCTTGAAGAAGTGTTCAATTTGAGGGTACAAATCTCCTGTTTCAAAATCCTCAGATGTGCGTCGGGCAATCTCTTTGAGTCCGCCACCTGCAGGCAATAAACCAACACCGGCTTCAACCAGACCAATATAGGACTCAAATGCAGCCACAACAGATGTGGCATTCATGGAAAATTCACAACCGCCACCCAATGCCATACCTCGAACGGCAATAACCGTTGGCACCTTGGAAAATCTTAATGTTTGAGAAGTTTGTTGGAAGGTGTTAACTAGGTCTTCGACTTCATCAACTCGCCCTTCTGCTACAGCTTGGAGCGCAGGGGCTAGGTTTGCGCCCAAGGTAAAGGGTTCGGTTGTTTGCCAAATAACCAAGCCTTTATAATCGGCTTCGGCAATTTTAACGGCTTTTTGAATGCCTGCTAAAACACCAGTTGTAACGATGTGTTTTTTGGTTTTAAAACTGGCTATCAAAACGCCATCGCCCATGTGCCACAAACGAATATCATCGTCTTCGTGCACGGTTGTGCCATAATCGGACTTTTCACCGATGGTTAATTCTGGGAATAACTGGCGTTTAAAGACGGCTAAATCTGGTCGGCCTTGGAATGACTTGGTTTTGGGTGCGTATGAACCTTCGGCGGTGTGAATGCCATCAATTTCGGCAACCCACTCAGGTAAAGCGGCTTGCACCATGGTTTTGCCATCTTTCATGTCTTGGTTTATCCACGAAGTGACTTTTTTCCAATCGGCAGCTTGCCAAATTTCAAATGGTCCTTGTTTCCAACCAAAGCCCCAGCGAATGGCAAAATCCACTTCACGGGCATTGTCAGCAATTTCTTCTAAATGGTAAGCTGAATAATGGAATAAATCGCGGTACATGCTGTATAAAAATTGTGCTTGGTTTGAATTTGATGCGCGTAATTGTTCAAAACGCTCAACTGCATTTCTATTTTTTAAAATAGCCAAGACTTCATCGTCGATTTTGGCATCTTGTAGGCGGTATTCTTTCTTTTTAATGTCTAAGATTTTTATATCTCTGCCTTCTTTTTTATAAACACCTGCACGTGTTTTGGCACCCAAGGCTCCTGCTTGAATTAAATCCGTTAACCACGAAGGCAGTTTGTAGTGTTTATTCCATGGGTCATCTGGCAATCCATTAAGCATGGTATTGACGGTGTGGTTTAAGGTGTCTAAGCCAACCACATCTGCGGTTCTAAACGTGGCGGATTTGGCTCGTCCAATTAATGTGCCAGTTAAAGCGTCGACTGTTTCCAATGGAATGTTGAATTTCATGCCGTGATAAATGGTGCAAATAATGGAAAACACACCAATGCGATTGGCAATGAAATTGGGTGTGTCTTTGGCATTAACAACGCCTTTGCCAAGAGTTGATGACATGAACTCAGTTAAAGCAGTAATTACATTCGCATCAGTTTTTTTAGTTGGAATAATTTCAACCAAATGCATATAGCGTGGTGGATTGAAAAAATGCACACCACAAAATTGGTGTTTTAGTTTTTCAGGAAAAACTTCAGAAAGTGCATTAATACTCAAACCAGATGTATTGGTGGCAAAAATGGCATCGACTTTGATGTAGTCTTCGATTTTATCGTACAAAGATTTTTTAATGTCCATGCGTTCGACAATCGCTTCGATAACTAAATCCACTTCGAGTAATTTTTCTAAATCGGTTTCGTAATTGGCTGGTTGTATCAGTTGTGTCACCGATTTATAACCCAAAGGTGCGGGCTTTGCCTTGCCCAACATTTTGATGGCTTTGTTGATAATTGCATTTTTGTCTTTGCCTTCACTTGGCAAGTCAAAAAGGATGACCGGAATGCCTGCATTGGCAAAATGGGCAGCAATTTGTGCTCCCATAACGCCAGCACCAAGTATGGCGGCTTTTCTCACAGTATAGTTATTTTTCATAATTGTTTCCAAAATGGTTAGTTAATTTGATTTCTAAGATGCTTATGTAAGCCTCTCGCAGTTGTTCTGATTGTTCGACACTAAGGATGCCTGCTGCCAAACATCGGTTGATTAAAAGTTCGTAATTGTCAGTGGTTACGGGTGTCCCTGTTGCATTGGTTACGGCAATTTCAGCAGAAGCTGCCTGATTTAAATTTTGTTTTGCTTGGTATATTTTCTTTAAAAAAGGGGAATAATGGCTAAATGGACTACTGCTGTTTCCATCTGATTGGCATATTTCTTCAATATTGTTGTGGATGGGTTTGTTGGCATTAATAAAATGATAAGGTCGCCCTGTTGGGAATAATAGCAGTTTGATTAACAGGGTTGGAATGCGATTGAATGCTAAGTTTATGGTGTTTTTTAGTGCATTTTGAGAGGCGTATAACTCATTCTTCAAGGTGAGTTTGGCTAACCTTTTTGTATGCGTGTTGTCACTGCTTGAAACATAGTAATCATAAAGCCCAATGGAGGATACAATGTGTTGAATGCAATTACCAAGATGGCTGGCAAAACTGGTGTTGATTTTGTGTTTAAATGTCCAGTTAATAAGCGTAATATCGGATAAAAAAGCAAAGCTACAACTCATGCGCTTAATCATGTATTTGTATTTATTTTTTTGAAAAAATAATCGCCCAACAAAGGATGTTCGTAATGAATAAAGCCACACTTTACTCAGGTTTTGTAGAATATAACCAACGTGTTTAACAATTAACTGATCAAATGCTTTTGCTGAACTTTTATTGGTTGGGTTCATCAATAATTCTACTTCTTGAGAATAATACGGGTGGCAAGCCAAAGAAGCTTTTTTAATTAATGGCAATTGATTGATTTCATGGCTCATGCCATCAAGTTCAGTTGCTAGGTGGGCGACTTTATAAAAAGAGCGCACCTTGCTTTCGGTTTTGATGTTATGCGAATTTGATCCTAAAATTCCCCGCAATAAGCTCAGTTGGTTCATTGTTTGAGAAATGTGAGTTTCTTTGTTTAAAATTGATGTGAATTTTAACAAAGGGTCTTCTAAATTATTATGTAAGGCCATTTTGTTAGCGAGCTGCAGTTTTAAGCATTGACTAAATTGCTCATTAAGTTTAGATAAAACCACTCGAAAACTTAAGAGTTGTCTGCCATTTTGTTTTTGCAGGTGAGCAAAGTACCACGAAGTTAAGGTGGCTGTTTTATTGGTTGGAATTGATGTAGCAAGTGGCCAAATATTACTGGCGTGGCATTGGTTTTTATAGAGGTATTCTAGTCCTTTTCCGATTCCGTGTTCTTCATTGATAATGTGGGTCAATGGTATAAAGACATTGTTGCCAGTGCAGGAAAAATAATGCAAAAAGTCGTCGTAGGCTTTTAAGCCTTTTTTATAAGTGACATTTTTAATTTCCTTGTTGATAATGCAAATGGCAGTTCCTAAGTTAGTTTTGTTTTTAAATTGGTTGTTAAAATCTTTGATATTGACATTAATGTAAAAACAATTAGATTGCGAAGTGCCAAGTAAGATGACGTCTTGGAAAGACACTCGTATGCCCATAATTTCTTTATTTTTAACGAACTTTTTTTCAATTCTGCCTTCAATAGAGGATTTTTGCGAATCGAGAGTTTCGTAAAGAGAAGTTGGCTTAAGGAAGGGCAGCATTTTAGCAGAAGCAAAAAGTGGCAGGTATTTCTCTTTTTGTTTACGACTGGCAAAATGGTGTATAAAGCTTGTTAAAGAGTCTAAATTTAAAATGCCGATAATTGCTGAAATTATTGGGTTAACTTTACCAATATTGGTTAATGTTTGTGATATGTCACTACTTGAAAAACCTTGCCCATTATAGCATTTATTGATTAATAATGCGGTAGCACCCAAAGCAGATAGTTTGTTTATTTTGGTAAAATTGTTTATTTTCGAATCCATTATAATGGAGTAAAACTCAGCTTCTTGTGGAATGCTTTGTCTTGTTTCTGCTTTATGTTTTAGTTTAATGAACTGTGGTTTTCCCTGAAAGATTGAGCGTTCGAATTCAGTGGAAAACCACCCATTATCTATTCTTTTGAAGTTTTGCCAATTTGAATTGGCTTTTTTCAATGCATGAAAGATAGGCTTAGTTATAAGCTGGAGTCGCAGTTTGTTAATGGTTAAAATTAAAGTAATAATTGTTGTGGGGATGATGAGAAATAAAAATTGATTTTGAGAGATTAATGAAAAAAACTTAAATGCCAATATAAAACCCACAAAGGCTAGTGAAAAATACGTAAGTTTCACAAAATAAAAACTTGATAGCAGAGTTAAGAGAGTCAGAATTAAAAGAAGCAGAGTCATCATTTATTTATTTTGATGGAGTCAAAGAAGCTAATGCAAATTCGATTAATTCATTACAACAAAGGTTGAAATAATCTGATTCACTCAAATCTGATGTTTTGCTCGATGCCCCAAAATCTGCCATGACGTATATGAGTGCCCCCATAATGAAGTGAAAACGCCAAAAGACAGTGCTCTCACTCAGGTGAGGGCTTGATCTTTGAATGGATTGTGCAAACCTTTTTATTATGTCTGCGTACCTTTTACTCAGTAAATTGTGTAGGAACTCACTTTTTTCAGCGTAAGCACGAGCAAGAACAAGCATAAAACGTTTACCACCTTGGTGCTTGTCGTTACTCATGGTTAAAGCGGGGGCTATAAATGCTTTTAAGATATGTTTTAAATTGCAGGGTTTTAGAGTTCCACTTTCTAGCTCATCCAAAAGATTGACGCGTAATTCGAACAGAGTATCAAGCCTTCTTTCTAACATCATTTCAATTAATTTTTCCTTATTGCCAAAATGGTAATTGACTGCAGCTAAATTTGTCTTAGCATGAGTGCTAATGGTGCGCAAAGAAATACCTGAAAATCCTTTTTCTGAGATAAGTTTTTCCGTTGTATTAAGAATTCTTTCTTTGGTTGATAGGACTGTCATTATTAAAGTGTTTGTTGTGATTATATGGCTATTTTATCTGATTGAATTTTCTATTACAATTCAAACGTTCGTATGAGGGGAGAAAAACTATTGGAAAAGTAAAACTTATGCATAAATCTTACGCAAAAGCATGTATAATCGCGGTTTTTAGGATTAATCTAACGAAATCTTAAGGTTTTGATTCAAAATAAATCAAGGGTAAGTTAAAATGTTAGGTTAAATATTTTGTGTAACGTTAAGAAAATAAAAGAATATTTTCTTAAATATTAAGTGGAGTTAAAATAATTATGGCAGTTGAACAAACATTGTCTATCATAAAACCAGATGCAGTAGCAAAAAATGTTATTGGACAAATTTACCAAAGATTCGAAGATGCAGGTTTAAAAATCATTGCATCAAAAATGAAACACCTAAGCCAGCAAGAAGCCGAGGGCTTTTACGCTGTACATAAAGAGCGTCCTTTTTTTGCAGATCTTGTCACATTTATGACATCTGGTCCTGTTATGATACAAGCTTTACAAGGCGATGATGCAATTGCTAAAAACCGTGAATTAATGGGTGCAACAAACCCAGCAGAAGCCGAAGCTGGTACAATCCGAGCTGATTTTGCAGAAAGTATAGATGCCAATGCAGTTCATGGATCAGATGCTCCAGAAACGGCTGCGGTAGAAATTGCTTATTTCTTTGCTAGTACTGAAGTTAACCCTAGATAGTTCTCTAAAGTAATAATATGTCAGAAGAAAAAATAAATCTTCTCGGCTTAGACCGAGTTGCACTGGAAAAGTTATTTGCCAAGATTGGTGAACAAAAATACCGTGCAACTCAGTTTATGAAAGGACTCTACCATCACTACGAATCAGATTTTGATAATTATACAAATTTTAGTAAATCTTTGCGTTCAAAGATGCAACTATTTTCAACACTTGAAGTACCGCATGTTGTCAGCGAAAAAATTTCAAAAGATGGAACAATCAAGTGGTTAATGCAGATGAACGAAGGCAATGCCATCGAAACGGTTTATATTCCTGAAAAAAACAGAGGCACTTTGTGTATTTCGTCTCAGGTTGGTTGTTCATTGAATTGTACTTTTTGTGCAACTGGCGCTCAAGGTTTTAACCGCCACTTAACTACGGCTGAAATAATTGGGCAAGTGTGGATTGCTGCTAAGCGATTAGGGCAGTCGACAAAAAATAGAAAACTGACCAATGTTGTGTTAATGGGAATGGGAGAACCACTAGCTAATTATTCACGGGTACTTCCTGCTTTACGTATTATGTTGGATGATTTTGGTTTTGGGTTGGCATCACGCCGTGTAACCGTCAGTACTTCGGGTATGGTTCCCTATATTTATAAGCTTAATGAAGATATTGAAGTTTCATTAGCGGTTTCATTACATGCGGCAACTGATGAGTTGCGCAGTGAAATAATGCCTATTAATAAAAAATATAACATCGAAACACTTTTAAAAGCATGCAAGGATTTTGTTAAGGATAAAAGGAAAGCTAAGATTACATTTGAATACACTTTAATAAGAGGTGTTAATGATAAACCTGAACACGCAAGAGCTTTAGTTAAACGACTTAAAAATATTCCATGTAAAATAAACCTCATTCCATTTAACCCTTTTCCAGGCAATAGTTTTAAACGTTCATTACCAGAATCAATAGAATTGTTTCAAAACATCTGCGAAAAAAGCCGAATAGTTACCACGGTAAGAAAGGTAAGAGGTGATGACATTGATGCTGCTTGTGGTCAATTAGCTGGAGAGTTTTACGATCGAACTCGCCGTTCCAATCAAATTCAACTGAAGGTTTCATAAAGTCATGGCATTTAAAAGCATAGTTCTATCATTTTTCATCGTATTAGTTAGTTCATGTGCTTCATCAGGCGGCTCGAAACACAGCAATAAACGAACAGAAAACATCAAAGCAGCCAAGACTAACTCGGCAGAAAAAATTAATGTCGACTTAGGCGTGGGTTACCTCAAGAGGGGGAAAGAAGGTGACATTGATGTTGCGATTAAAAAATTCAAGAAAGCGATTAAAATTAATCCAACCTATGCATTAGCTCATTCTATGTTGGCGACTGTTTACGATAGAAAAGGCTTGTTTGACAGTGCTGAATTTCATTATAAAAAATCCCTCAAATACAACAATGGCAATCCGAATATTGTTAATAATTATGCCAATTTCCTGTGCCAAAGAGGTAAGTATACTCAAGCCATTGATAAATATAAGGAAGTGATAGGTAATCCAAAATACACAACACCGGCATCAGCTTATGAGAATGCAGGTGTTTGTGCGATGAAAGCCGATAAACTCGAAGAAGCTGAAAACTATTTCAGAGAGTCATTAAAACTCAATAATAAATCAGCCAATTCACTCTATTATTTATTAACTATGTACCTCAAAAAAGGAAATTACATGAAGGCGCGTGCATTTTTGCAGAGGTTAGAGCAAGTGGTGCAACCATCTGAGAAAATTCTGGCAGCAGGTTATCAAGTTGAAAAAGGATTAAATCACACAAAGCTCGCCAAAAATTATTTGACCCAATTGAAGAACAGATTTCCCCAGTCTGAGTCCCTAAAACTAATCCAAGAGAAGTAAAACATGAGTTCAAATGAAAACAATAATAATAACTTAAAAACATTACGAATTGATAAAGGATTGTCTATTGAAGAAGTCGCGGAAGAACTAAAATTATCGACAGACGTGATAAAAAAGTTGGAAAGTGGTCAATTTTCAGAATTAGGTGCATTTCCCTATGTGCGCGGTTATCTAATTAATTATGCAAAATTATTAGGTGTTGATGCTCAGGTATATGTAGATAAGGTTCCAAAATCAGAAATAAATATTCCTCTAGTCAACACCAGTCACAGTATGGCAAAAGGAATTAAATTAAAGCGTCGTTCTAAAAGTATAGTCAGTTATGCTTTAGGCACGTCTATCCTGATTGCCGTCAGTGTTAGTGGTTGGTTTGTGTTGAAAAACTACATGAAAAATTCAAAAGCGGCACACAGTATCGAAATTGTTGAAACCGACAGTTTGGAAATTACCCCGCAGGAAAATAGTGCTTTAGAAAATGAAATGAAAAGTGTGAAAGATGACAATTACCATTATTCATCGTTAATTCCAAGTTTGGAAAAGTCAAATAATAATCCAGAGGATTCTCAGGAAATTCAAACCCCGTCAATTCAAACTAATTCAGCGGATGAAATGAATTTAGAGATTCCGCAAAAAATAGAACAAGAACCCAAACAAAAACCGCCGAGCAAATACACTATTTCAATAACAGCAGCGCAAACAAGTTGGGTGAAAGTTGAGAACAATGAAGGGAAGAAGTTACTCAATGACTTGTTAAAACCTGGTACAATTGTGTTAGAGTCCGAAGAACCTGTGCATTTTCGAATAGGAAATACTAAAGAAGTTAAAATCGAAATCAATGGAAAACCAATTAATTTGAATGAATTTTCAAAAAAGAATATAGCGGATTTTAATTGGCCGCTTAAGGGATAGTAATTATCTCAACTCAAGTTCATTCTTTGATTGAATTATATTTGTTTTGATTTAAAATAAAATTTCTACAATATACAGAGTTTAGATTTGAATAAGAAAATTTCACGATTAAGAGGAATGTACGATGTTTTACCTGACGAGAGTTGGATTTGGCAAAGGATTGAACACATCGTAGAAGAAACTTTCCAATCGTATTCTTACCAACAAATTAGGTTTCCTATTGTTGAAAAAACCCAACTTTTTCATACCACAATTGGCGAAGCAACCGATGTTGTGGAAAAGGAAATGTTTTCTTTTCAAAGCCGCTCAGGTAATTCAATTAGTTTAAGACCTGAAGGAACGGCGGGTTGCGTTCGAGCAGTTATTCAAAACCAGTTGTGTAATAGAGGGGCGACTCAAAAGCTCTGGTATATCGGTCCTATGTTTAGGTACGAGAGACCGCAAAAAGGCAGAAATCGCCAATTTACTCAGATTGGAGCAGAATATTTTAATGTTGAATCCGCTCATGCTGATGCTGAACTTATTTTAATGACCGCTCGATTATGGAAAAACCTTGGACTGCCAAACATTCAATTAGAAATTAATTCCTTAGGAACGAGTCAGTCACGTAAAGCTTATCGCGAAGTTCTGATTGCGTATTTCCAACAACACAGTGAGCTGCTGGATGAAGATGCACAAAGACGCCTATTAACGAACCCGCTAAGAATTTTAGATTCAAAAAACCCAAATATGAAAGAAATGATTAACAATGCTCCACTGTTAAGTGACTATTTGGATGATGAGTCAAAAGAGCACTTTCAACAGCTCAAATCAATTCTCGATGCCTGTAAAATCAGCTATAAGATAAATCCAAAATTAGTGCGGGGTTTAGATTATTATTCAAAAACTGTGTTTGAATGGATTACAACAGATTTAGGCTCACAAGGAACAATCTGTGGTGGAGGTCGTTACGATAGCCTCGTTGAACTACAGGGAGGTAAGCCAACTCCTGCTGTGGGATTTGCAATGGGCGTGGATCGCATTGTCGAAATTATCAAAGATTTAAAGTTATGGCAGAACAACAATGAGTCCAAAACATACCTGATAGTTGATAAAGAAGTCGCCATGGAAACAGCTTATAAATTGTCAGAAAAAATCCATCAGGCTTTGCCACAATTAAAGCTTTTTATGAACCAGAATCCAACAAGTTTTAAGGCGCAATTTAAAAAAGCAGACAAAATGGGTGCTCAATTTGCTATTATAGTCGGACAAGAGGAAGCCAAATCAGGAAAAATTACCCTAAAATACTTAAGGAATAAAGAAATCGGGCAGCAAAGTTTTGAGTTTGCAGAGTTTGTGAGCTTTATGAATAAACAGCAATAATGAGGTTATTATGGATCTAGCATTAAAACAAAGATTAGTTGGCGCATCGGTTTTGATAGCCTTAGCCGTCATATTTTTACCCTTATTATTTGATGGTTCAACTCAAGAAAGCAATCAAAGTATAACAATTGAGATTCCACAAGAACCACAAGAGTTAACACAAAAAGTGTTGTCTATTGATGGAAATACCAAAACTAATAAGGCAGAGCTGGAAATCAAAAAAGAAGTCATTGCTGACAAGCCGCCGATTAAAAAACAAGAAACTATTGTCGAGATTGTTGATAACTCAGAACCTAAAAAGCCAGTGGTTATTGGCAAAGAACAACCCAAAAAGGAAGTTGAAAAAATAGTCGATACTCCTAAAGAGAAACCTCAAACACAAAAATCTAAAAAGACTCCGGAAGTCCTTACAGACAATAACCTAGGGAATGCAAATGTCAGTTATCGAATAAAACTGGGAGTCTTCTCGGAGGTTAAAAATGCACAAAAAATTAAAGCAAAACTTATTCATAATGGCATCGATGCGATTGTTGAAAAAGAGGCTGCCACTGGTTTATATAAAGTCTATTCCAAGCAGTATGTAAACTTAGCACGCACCAAAGAACTGAATAAAAAAATTCAAAATCTTAAACTAAAACTGGGTAAAACAAGCATAGAAACACTCGATGAAAGTGCCAGTGATGATGCTCAGATGTTATTGGATACAGGATGGATAGTGCAAATAGGTTTGTTTTCAAGTCAACAAAACTCGATAAAGTTGCGCGATAAAATACGTAAAAAAGGATTCGTCAGTTTTGTGGATTCCATCACCACCTCAAGCAATAAAAAAATGTATCGGGTTAGGGTCGGGCCATTTGCAACAAGAGACGAAGCACTATCAGAACAAAAGAAAGTTAAGAAGACTATGAATCTCAAGGGCATTGTCAAGCCTCATGAAAAACAAAAAGTAGTGCTTTAGGAGAAAAGCAATGAACTGGTTAGATTATGTGTTTTTAGCTATTTTGGGTCTTTCCGTTATTATCAGTTTATTTCGAGGTTTAACTCGAGAGGTTTTTTCATTAGTCATTTGGGCAGGAGCCTTTTGGATAGCCTATCATTTTGTTGATACAGGAGCCAATGCCTTAAGCAATTATATCGAGTTGCCCTCGGCTCGCCATTTAATCGCTTTTGTTGCTTTATTTATTGCAGCATTGATTATTGGAGGAATCATTAATTTTATTATTGGCAAGCTCATCAAGTCAACAGGGTTAAGTGGTACAGATCGATTTTTTGGAATGTTTTTTGGTGCTATGCGCGGCTTAATTGCGATAGTTGCTATTACCTTCTTTGTGCAAGCCACTCCTTTATCAGAAGACCCGTGGTGGCAACAATCAAAATTAGTTCCTTATTTTACTAAAGTTTCAGAATGGGCAAGGGAAAATATGCCCGATCAGTTTAAAAACTACTTTTCCTTCTTGGAAACAAAAAAAGCAGAAGAACAGGAAAACAATAAAAAAGACTCCAATGGCATGGAGTCACTAATTAAAAAAATTGTAAACGAATCAAAAGATTTGCTGCCAGAAACCAACAATCAAAAACAAGACGAACAAAATTCTTCTGAGGATAATTAAATGTGTGGAGTTATCGGCGTAGTTAGCCAAAAACCTGTCGCAACAACCATTTACGAATGTTTAACCGTTTTGCAACACCGTGGTCAAGATGCCGCAGGAATTGCAACTTGCGAAAAAAGACGCGTGGCACTGGTTAAGGACAATGGCTTGGTTCGAGATGTTTTTAATGCAGAAAATGTCAAGAAGTTACATGGAAACATGGGCATCGGACACACGCGTTACCCAACAGCAGGCGGTGACAATCGCTTGGAAGCACAACCTTTTTATGTTAATTCTCCTTATGGAATTGCTTTGGCTCACAATGGCAATTTAATCAATACAAAGCAATTACGTAATGAACTATTTGAACAAGACCGTAGACACATAAACACAGGCTCAGATTCAGAAGTTCTACTCAATGTACTGGCACATGAACTGCAAAAAAATAGCGAGCCTATACTAAAGGCGAAACATGTATTTGATGCTATTACGGCATTAAATAAACGCTGTATTGGCGGATTTGCCGTGGTTGCAATGATTCCTGGTCATGGAATTATCGGGTTTCGTGATCCAAATGGAATAAGACCTCTGGTATTGGGTAAACGCATTGTTAATAACCAAGATGAATATATGTTGGCATCCGAAAGTGTAGCTTTAGATTTACATGGCTATAAATTGGTCAGTGATGTGGCTCCAGGCGAAGCGGTATTAATCGGTATTGATGGTAAGTTATATAGGCAACAATGTTCAACGGTTAAAAATCATACGCCATGCATTTTTGAATTTGTTTACTTTTCTCGTGAAGATTCAATAATTGACAATATTTCTGTCCATAAAGCCCGATTGCGTATGGGGGAGGCTTTAGCAGAAAGAATCATCAAAGAGATTCCAGAACACGACATCGATGTGGTCATCCCAATACCTGATACCGCGCGTTCTAGTGCCATTCCTTTGGCTTATGCATTAAATGTTAAATTCCGAGAAGGGTTTGTTAAAAACCGCTATATTGGACGCACCTTTATTATGCCAGGTCAAGAAGAGCGCGTTAAATCGGTTAGGCGTAAGCTTAATGCGATAGATTTAGAATTTAGAAATAAAACAGTGTTGCTGGTGGATGATTCCATTGTACGGGGCACGACTTCAACACAGATTATCCAAATGGCACGAGAGGCAGGTGCTAAAAAGGTCTATTTTGCTTCAGCAGCCCCTCCTGTTCGTTACCCCAATGTTTATGGAATTGATATGCCTGCAGCGAATGAGCTAGTTGCGCACAACAGAACAGAGCAAGAAGTGTGTGAAATACTTGGGGCAGATAAAGTTTTTTACCAAAGTCTCGATGATTTAATTTTGGCCTGCTCGGATGATAACAAATACGTGACTCAATTTGATACTTCTTGTTTTTCAAACGAGTATGTTACCGAAATTGATGCCGATTACCTTCAACAACTCGAAGTGAATAGAAGTGACAAAGCCAAACAACAAGCCTGATTATGACGTCATTATCGTAGGTGGTGGTATGGTTGGAATGGCAGCGGCTTTAAGCCTGTCACAACTTAATTTATCCATTGTCTTACTTGAAAGCAGAGTAGTACAGGGTGACTCACATCCTAGCTATGATGATCGAACCTTAGTCGTTAATCAAGCATCGGTGTGTTTTTGGAAAAACTTAGGGATTTGGCAAAGAATTGAACAAAACATAACACCAATAAATAAAGTGCATGTGAGCAACAAAGGGCATTTTGGTTCGGTTAATTTTGATAAGGATGAACTCAATGTGGCGGCTTTGGCGTATATTGTTGAGGCAAAAATTCTGGGCTTTGCTTTAAAACTTACCTGTGAAGAAAATGAACTGATTAAAATCATTGCACCAGCTTCTTTTAAACAGATGCAATACAAAAAAGATTCTGTTGAGGTAACTTACAGTGTGGGAGAAAACATCCATACAATTTCCAGCAAACTGATGCTAGCAGCCGATGGTATCCAATCAGGTATTCGTAAACAACTCGAATTAGAAACACGAATAAAATCCTACCAGCGAACTGCTATTATTTGCAATATCACCCCAGAATACAAACACAACAACTGTGCTTTTGAGCGATTAACTGACAAAGGACCAACTGCACTATTGCCCTTTGTGAGTAATCGCTGTGGCTTTGTTTGGTCGATGGAAAATACCCAAGCTCAAGCGATTTTGGATTTGTCCGATGAAGATTTTCTTCATAAAGCGCAACAACAATTTGGTTACCGATTAGGCAAGTTTATTAAAGCAGGAAAACGCTCCAGTTATCCTTTATATTTGGTGACAGTTCCACAACAAGTTAAAAATCGTGTGATTTTGATTGGCAATGCCGCCCATGGCATGAGTCCTGTCTCTGCGCAAGGCTTAAACTTGGCAGTTCGAGATGTGGCTCGACTATTTGATGTAATAAAAGAAATAACCCATAAATCCCAAGACATTGGTGCAGAAGAAACTTTAAATGCCTACCAAAATGCCATCAATACCGATCAACAGCAAACCATGCGATACACCGATGACCTCATGTCTTGGTTTAAAATAGATGAGCCTATTGTTGCGGCATTACGGTCAATCGGTTTGTTTACCTTAAACCAATCAAAGTATTTAAAACAAGAGCTGTTTCACCGTGCCTCTGGCTACCGTGGTGAAATTCCACAACTCTTGAGGAAAAAAGCATGAAACGTGTGGATATAATCATCTCAGGTGGTGGCATGATAGGTTCGATTGCTGCTGTTGCTGCGAGCAGACAAGGCTTGTCGGTTTTGCTTATTGAAGCCCAAGCTATTGATACGATTCAACAGAAATCACCTCGGGACTTACGCGTATCAGCCATCTCTGCTGATAATATCAATTACTTAAAAGAGTTAGGCATATTTAATCATCTGCTTCAAGAGCGAATCCAATCGTATAGTAAAATGCAGGTTTGGGATAACCGTGGAGATGGAGAGATTGCTTTTGAGGTTGACTATGCTCAGCAAGATTATTTGGGTTATTTATTGGAAAATAACAACCTAGTACAAGCTGCTTGGAATTGTCTGGATGGTCAATGCGAAACATTGCAACAAGCACAAATAAAGACCATAGAAAATGAAGGTTCACAAATTCGAGTAGAATTAAGCAATGGAGATAAATACAAATCACGTTTACTAATCGCAGCAGAAGGGCGAAATTCCTTTGTTCGTGCATTTACACAAATCAAAACCAAAGAAACTTCGTACCATCAAAAGGGTTTGGTGTCTTATATCAAAATTGAAAATGCACCTACACAAACCGCACTTCAAGCTTTTAACGCAGGTGGGCCGATTGGAATATTACCGATTAATGAAGCGGAAAAAATATTTTCAATTGTATGGAGTTTGCCACAATCACAAGCTGTGCATTGGTTAGAATGTGAGCAAAAAACATTTGAAAAAGGGGTGAAACAAGCCATTGGTAAAGATTTTGGAAGAATAATTTTACTCTCAAAACGAGCCGCTTTTCCGCTCACTCAATTATACGCACAAGAATATTTCAAAAAGCGTATTGTGTTGTGCGGAGACAGCGCTCATGGCGTACACCCACTTGCAGGGCAAGGCGTTAATCTGGGTATCGGTGATATTCAACAATTGTTCAAAGTTCTTGAGCCATCTGTGCTAAAAGATAATGACTTGTTGCACCAAGCCTTGCGCAAATACCAAAGAAGACGTATCTCAAAAGTCAAAGAAACCTCAGAAATGATGTCGCTACTTCACCACCTCTTTAAAGACGATGAACACATTAAAAAACCATTGCGGAATATCGGATTAAAGCTTATAAACTCCCTACCAATTAAAAACTGGTTAGCAGGGCAGGCTGGGAGTTGATGGCATGAATCAACTTAATAGAGCATTTAACTACTTAACAGTAATATGTTTAATTTGTGTAGTGAGTGTTTCAATTACATATGCATATGATAAAAATGCAGACCCTAAAATTGATTATTTGCAGTCAATAAAGTCCGCACAACAATCAGGAAAATTAGTATTGATAGTATTTGGAGCGAATTGGTGCAAAGATTGCAAAGCCTTTGATAAGCAAATTAAAAGAAAATTGAAAGAGGTAATCAAAGCAAACTATGAATTAGTGAAAGTTGATGTAGGTAATTTTGATAGAAATTTAGATTTTGTTTCAAAATTTGGTAATCCTATTTCAAATGGTATTCCATCAATAGTTATTGTAAACAATGAAAAAACAATACTCTTTGCAACAAAAGCAGGCGAATTTGCATCAATGAGAAATATTGATGAAGACAGTCTTCTTGATTTCTTTATTGCAATGTCATCTAAGTTAAAGAAATAGATAACTCTGTAAGGTGGGTTTACCCACCATTTTAGAACACTATATTTATCGAGGCTACTCAAACAAAGTCGGTGGGCATGGGTCTCCCTACAATTCTTATTTTTAGGACTGGTATTATTAACCTAAAAAAGGATAACAGTAATCTGTTGGTGGCACAAACGTTTCTTTTACCGTTCTTGGAGACATCCAACGGTATAAATTCAATGCACTACCTGCTTTATCATTAGTTCCTGATGCGCGTCCGCCGCCAAAGGGTTGTTGCCCGACCACTGCACCAGTTGGTTTGTCGTTGATGTAGAAGTTACCTGCGGCAAAGCGTAACTTATCAGTCATATGGTTAATTACATAACGATCTTGAGCCAGTATTGCTCCTGTTAAGGCGTAAGGTGAGCCTTCATCGCACAATTCTAAGGTTTCATCTAACTTGTTATCATCGTATACAAGGATGGTTAATACTGGTCCGAATATTTCTTCAACCATAGTTTTGAATGTCGGGTTAGTGGTTAAAATAACAGTTGGTTCGATAAAATATCCCACCGATTTATCACAACCACCACCCATAATGACTTCGGCATCATCGGCATCTTTGGCATATTGAATAAAACCTTCAATCTTATCGAATGAACGCTCATCAATGACAGCGTTAATGAAATTGCTAAAGTCACGGGTTGAGCCCATTTTGAAATCAGCTAAATCTGCGGCTAAATAATCCTTAACTTGCCCCCAAATTGAAGCTGGAATATAAGCTCGGCTTGCTGCTGAACACTTTTGCCCTTGGTATTCAAATGCCCCACGAGAAAGTGCAGTTGCCACAGCTTTTGGATCGGCTGAGTTGTGGGCAAAGACAAAATCTTTTCCGCCTGTTTCACCCACCATACGTGGATAAGTGCGATAACGGTCGATGTTGCCACCGACTTCTTTATAAATATGTTGGAAGGTATTTGTTGAACCGGTAAAATGCACACCCGATAATTCAGGACGTGGTAAAAGCACGCGACCGGCATCAGGACCATCGGCTGCCACCATGTTGATGACTCCGTCAGGAAGACCGGCTTCTTTAAAAATTTCCATCAAAATGTGTGCAGATAGCATTTGCGTTCCTGACGGTTTCCAAACCACCGTATTGCCACACATAGCAGGTGTAGCAGGTAAATTACCGGCAATGGCAGTGAAATTAAACGGTGTAATGGCTAATACAAAGCCTTCAAGCGGACGCCAATCCAATTGGTTCCAAACACCCTCAGATGATACAGGCTGTTGGATCATTATTTGCTGATAAAAATAAGCATTGAAACGTAAAAAGTCGATAAACTCACATGCCGCATCAATCTCGGCCTGCATACAATTTTTCGATTGCCCTAACATTGTCGCGGCATTTAAGGTGTTGCGGTAAGGTCCTGCCACTAAATCAGCTGCACGTAAAAACACAGCCACACGTGATTGCCAAGGCATTTCACGCCATTTTTCTTGAGCCGCAATGGCTGCATCTGCTGCATCATTGAGTTCTTTATCCCCTGCCAAATAAGACACACCCAAAACATGTGCATGTTTATGCGGCATCACAACATTTTCAGTTTTATCAGTAAACACATCTTGCCCATTAATAACACAAGGAATTTCATATTTGGTGGCTGCCATCTTATCCCATTGGGCTTGTAAAGCTAAGGTTTCATTAGAGCCAGGTGCGTATTGTTTAATCGGCTCGTTTATAGGAGTAGGAACATTAGGAATGTGTGAACTTATCATTTTATTCTCGCGTCATTCCTGCGAAGACAGGAATCTTAATTATTTAACAGCAACCACCAAGAAATTCCTGCCTTCGCAGGAATGACGGTAATTTTGATGTATTTTAATTCTTTTTTATCGTTATAACAATTCAAAGCAGTCAAACATCAATGCTTTTTATCAAAAGTTAATAGTGGTTTGAAGATTAAACGGTTTGTGTGTGGAGTTTTCTGGCTAGTCCAAAGCTTAGGAACAATAAGCTACCAATACGGTGCACGCGGCAACCGCATCAGCGATAGCACTATTAGCAATGGCATCTGCAAAAGCTTCATGCAAAAAGACAGACTGGGCTCAACCAAACAAATTCTTGACGAAACAGGACAAGTATTGCATACTAAGAGCTACGAGGCTTTTGGAAAGCCAAGAAACCGCTATAGATTTAGCATCCAATGTGTTTTATTGGTAAGTGGGATTTATCCCACTTAAAGCAAAGCTAAAACTAGGAAAATAATGATAAATTTCGACATTCCAACAAAATCAAATCCTTCGATTCCATTGATTCCTTTGATTCCTACATTTAAAAGATTTTGGTCTTTGAGGTATGCTGGTAATAAGGCTTTGCATAGTGTTAAATATGAAAACACGCATTCTAATTACACTAAGCCTTCAAACCCAAGCAATAAGGGTACTGACCCCTTAAACTCAATAAGGGTACTGACCCCTTAAACTCTAAGCTACCAATACGATGCACGCGGCAACCGCATCAGCGATAGCGTATTAGCAATGGCATCTGCAAAAGCTTCATGCAAAAAGACAGACTGGGCTCAACCAAACAAATTCTTGACGAAACAGGACAAGTATTGCATACTAAGAGCTATGATGCTTTTGGAAAGCCAAGAAACCGCTATAGATTTAGCATCCAATGTGTTTTATTGGTAAGTGGGATTTATCCCACTCAAAGCAAAGCTAAAACTAGGAAAATAATGGTAAAATTTGACAATCCAACAAAATCAAATCCTTCGATCTCATTGATCCTTTTGATGCTCACATTTAAAAAATATTGGTCTTCGAGGTATGCTGTTAATAAGGCTTTGCATAGTGTTAAATATGAAAACAAGCATTCTAATTACACTAAACCTTCAAACCCAGGCAATAAGGGTACTGACCCCTTAAACTCATTATTTATCAACATGCCGGGAACAGCACTCATCAAGTTTTAAGTGGCGTTTAAGCGATTGGCAATAAGCATAAATTCTTCCTGCCATGGATAAGAGCTTGAGAACATGAATTTTATTCGTCTTGTGTTTTTTACAATCACCGCCCCAATCTTAAGTAGTTTAAGTCGTATTGTTGTCATTTGAGACTTGGCAAACTTTGTTCCCTTTAAAGCTGTTCTGCGCATATTTTCTAATAATACATACCCAATAGATGACAACATTAATCGAAACTGATTTGCCCACCAGGCACTTGCACTGGTGCGATCTGCAAACAACCCTAATTGCTGTTCTTTGATTCTGTTTTCTATATCCCCACGAGCACAATAAACGTCCTCATATAATGTTTTAGCATCACCATCAAGATTGGTTACAATAAATCGCGGGTTGGCTCCTTTAGGTAAGTGTTCAATTTTTGAAACGACTCTTCTTTTGTGTTTCCAACTTTTGGCTCCATATTCAAGGTCTTTAAAACACCTTTGTGGCTCTTTTGTTTTTTTAGATTCAATCTCCATAAGCTCCATTTCATTTTCAACCATACCCTTAAGAACGTTGTTTTTAGCCAGTCCGACTATATATTTAACATCATGTGAGTCACACCAATCCAACATCTTATGACGACAAAAACCACCATCGCCTCGAAATATGATTTTTACATCAGGCCACTGCCTCTTAAATCTTTTTACCAAAAGCGATAGTATTGCCCATGTATGTTTTGCTCCATCAATATTGCTAGGGCGTAAATAACTGACCAGAAGTTGATCCTTACAAAAAACATACAATGGCAAAAAACAATAGTGATCATAATATCCATGAAAGAACTTACCTTCTTGATTGCCATGAGTTGGATCATCTGTTGCATCAAAATCTAGAATGAGTTCTTTTGGTGAGGTGGTAAATGAGTTGATGAATATTTCAACTAATACCTCATGCATCATGACAATTTCTTTTTTATCAATACGGTTTTCAAATCGACACAATGTTGACTGACTGGCTAAAATATCTTCTTCATCAATGACTGTTTGAAATGCAATATCGTTTCTCAATTGGGTATGATCATTGAGATCCTCGTACCCTAAAACTATTGAATAGACACGTTGACGCAACAAACTTAATTGGCTGTGTTGGATAAATTTTGGGTTCCTCGGATCGTTAATCACTTTATTTATGGCTTTAGTTAAACCAATCTTTCGGTCACTTTCACGCAACAATAACACACCCGCATCACTGGTTATGTCTCCTCCAGAAAATTCTCCTTGGATAATTTTACGATTTAATGCTTGAAATTCAATTGATTTTTGGTTACGATTTGTCATGGTAGCCTTTTTGTTTATTTCTTTATAAGTAATTGAATTATAACATATTTACAAGGCTGCCACTGTAGTATTTTAAATGGACTATGAAATATTCAGGCTAGCGACATGTAGGATGAACCACGCCCATCTGTAGTATTTAGACAGCATCAATGATCAAAAGAAAATCAAATCCTCCGAACCCATAGTAAGGCGTCAGTTCTTTTAAATGATTTTGTGCTACAATATCTTCTTTTATAGATATAAATATGTCAAGAATAAAAATAAGAGTACTGATATTCCCCCTTTTTCATGACACTCTTTTTCAACGGGTCAAGCGATGAAATATATTTTAAAAAAAACTGGTTTGTCAGAAATTATGAAGAAAAATATAAAGGACTGATTTGACTCTAGTATGGACTTCAGGTATAAGAAAGTTAGTGTATACAATTATCCAAAACTCTTATGAATAGTCAAAATTACAAGAAATACTCTAAAAGCGAACTTGAAGAAATTATTAAAAATACGAATAAAGATTTATATCCCAAGAGATATAAACAGGTTGAGCTTTTAATAAAAGATTTTCAGAAAAGAGAAGAGTCAAAACAAAAAGAATCTAGAGTCGAAAAAAAAATTGACTCTTTTGGTTGGGGAATCTTTTTTACCTTTGGCACATTCTTTGTTTTAATATTTGGTTCCTTTCCTTCAAGATTTCAAAATAATCAGACAGCAACTTTAAGTATTGAATTACGACTCCTTTTTGCTTTTATATTTTTAATTTTAGCAGTAATATTTTTTTATAAACATATTAGAAAAAAGTGAAAAAGGTTTA
The DNA here is from genome assembly GCA_026988115.1 of Lysobacterales bacterium. Taxonomy (GTDB): domain Bacteria; phylum Pseudomonadota; class Gammaproteobacteria; order Xanthomonadales; family Marinicellaceae; genus NORP309. The sequence goes on from JALSLV010000030.1 coordinate 28,794, forward strand.
AAAGTTTAAATAAGCTTAAGGAAATATACTGGGAAGTAATACTCAAGGACATATATGAACGCCCCCTTCAGGTCAAGTCTTATTTCATGATTTAGATAATGGTTTCGGACATATATTCGGCCTATTTGTGAGGAATGTACTGGGACACCCATTGTAAAATAATCGTGAAATGCGTATAATGGGTCTTATGTTAATAGGAAGAATAAGATTTAGGAGTAATTTATGACAGTACCAAGACGAAGTTTAATATCCTTATCGGATACACCGTATTACCACTGCTACGTGCGCTGTGTTCGGCGGGCTTTTTTGTTTGGCGATGACAAATACACTGGGGTTAATTACGACCATCGCCGCGAATGGATTCGCGAGAAAATATTATCCCAAACCGATGTCTTTGCTATTGACTGCTGTGCTTATGCGGTGATGTCGAACCATTATCACGTAGTGCTTTTTGTGGATGAACAAAAGGCTAAGGACTGGGATAGACGTGAGGTTTTGCGTCGTTGGAAGCAGCTGTATAATTTATCTTACCTTACTGAAAAATACTATAACAAAGAAGCACTTAGCAAAGCAGAGATTGATGCCATTTATGTCAATATCGAACTGTATCGCGAACGTTTGATGGATATTTCATGGTATATGCGCGGCATAAATGAGTCAATCGCACGACGCTCAAATGCCGAAGATAACTGCAAAGGAAGATTCTGGGACGGACGATTTAAATCTCAAGCATTATTGGATGAACAAGCTTTACTGACTTGCATGGCGTATGTGGATTTAAACCCAATTCGAGCCAACATGGCGCAAACACCTGAAGAATCAGATTACACCTCAATTCAAGAAAGAATAACTAATAAGCAAACCAAACTCAAACCCTTTGGAGCCAGTCAATGTAACAGCAATAAATATGAGATTCCATTTGCCTTAGATGATTACCTAAGCTTAGTAGAAACCACAGGCAGAGCCATAATAAACGAACACAAAGGCTATATTCCAGAAGAATTGCCCGATATTTTGCAAAGACTGGGTTTAAATAATGATACTTGGCTGAATCAAATCAAATATTTCGATAAATGGTATTACAAAGCCATCGGCACCGTAGATAATCTAAAAAAATACTGCAAAAACCTAAAACAGAAGTACATAAAGGGTTTGCCTAAGACTTCAAGCGTAAAAAGTGCTTTAAACTAGACTTGGAGTGGGATAAATCCCACTTACCAGATTGGCTTCGTTAGGTTTTAAATAACCATGAAAGGCTAAATGGTTCTAAAAGCCATCACTACCGTGGATGTAATGGTCAAGTTTTATCTCTATGAAATAGGCATAAGTAATAATCAATTTCAGTGGATTGATTTTTATGGTTTGTTACTGGTTTTTATCCCTTCTTCTTAAATAATTCAACAAGTCGATTCGGGTTATGAGCCCTAAAAATTTATTGTCATCATCTTTGACTATGGCTATTCTGCCTTGGTCAAATATGGGTAATAGTTTGGCTAATGGACTGGTCACTGGCATAAATTCGAGGTTTTTGGTCATAGCTTTGGAAACTTCGTCTTCAAATTTTGCATTGTCATCATAAACATACATCATGACATCAGATTCATCGATTATGCCAACAATTTCATCACCATCCATAATAGGTAGTTGTGAGACATCATACAATTTCATACGTTGGTAAACGGTGGAAAGTGTTTCATGTGGACGCATAACAATTAGGTCATTGCTTTGGTAGGGGCGTGAGATTAAATCGCGTAAGTCGCCATGTTGTTCGACTTCAATAAAGCCATTGTCCATCATCCAATAGTCGTTGTACATTTTTGAGAGGTATTTATTGCCTGTGTCCGCTACTAAGGCGACTACACGTTTTGTTCTAGTTTGTTCTTGGCAGTATTTTAAGGCTGCTCTCATGACTGTACCTGTTGATGAGCCACCTAATACGCCTTCTTTGGCGAGTAATTCTCGAGCAGCTTCAAAACTTTCTTTGTCGGAGACGGCGTAAGCTTTTGTCACCAGTGAGAAGTCTGAAATGCTTGGTAAAAAGTCTTCACCAATGCCTTCGACTTTCCATGAGCCACTTTTATTGGATAAGTTCTTTTCATTGATGTACTCGGCTAAGATACTGCCAACAGGATCGGCCAGAATCATTTCTACTGTTGGATCTTTTTCCTTTAAATAAGCAGTCAAGCCTGACATTGTTCCACTAGAGCCTACGCCAAAAACAATGGCATCTATGTTGTCATCCATTTGCTGCATAATCTCTGGGCCTGTGGTGTCTATATGGGCTTGTGGGTTATCTGGATTGCCAAATTGATTGATAAAATAGGCATTTGTTGTTTTTTCTGCTATAGACTTGGCTAAATCTTGGTAATATTGTGGATGCCCTTTGGCGACATCGGATCGGGTTAGGACAATTTCTGCACCCATGGCTTTGAGGTTAAATATTTTTTCTTTACTCATTTTATCAGGAATGACAAGTATCAGCTTATAGCCTTTTTGTGCGGCAACCAGTGCTAAGCCTATGCCTGTATTGCCTGCGGTGCCTTCAACCAGTGTGGCTCCAGGTTTTAAATCACCTCGGTCTTCTGCTGCTTGAATCATAGATAAACCAATTCTATCCTTAATTGAACCGCCTGGGTTTTGATTTTCGAGTTTTAAATATAACTCACATGGACCTGTGTCCAAATGATTGACTTTGAGCATTGGCGTATTGCCAATTAATTCGAGCACCGAATTAACTATTTTCATGTTGTCCCCTGAGGTGTTAAGTTATTGTAGAATGATTATTTCGACACGTCTGTTTTTTGCTTTCCCTGCTTTAGTCGTGTTTTCTGCCACTGGAAATTCTTCACCCATGCCAACGGCATTAATGTTTTTGGCAGCAATACCATTTTTTATCAACAAGGCTTTTACGGCTTCGGCTCTTTCTTGTGAGAGTTGTAGGTTTAACTCATTCGAACCAGAGCTGTCCGTATGTCCTTCTATTCTGACTTTTTTATTTGGATAAGTGTTGATAAATGCCACTACTTTTGAAAAGTTATCAACGGCTTCTTGTTTAATAGTGGATTTGCCAGAATCAAATACAAAATCTCCCAACGTCATCATCAAGCCTTTATCTGTTTTTTCTGTCGCAATTGAATTGAGTTTTCTGCGTAAGGATTGGGCTTCTTCATTGGCTAATTCTGCTTCTTGTTTTGCCAGTTCTGCTTGTTCTGCTTGTGCTTGTGCGTAGGCTTTAGCGGCTTGTGTTTCTTGCTTGGATAGTTCGGCTTCATTCTGACTGTTTTTTGCCAACAGTTCAGCCTGTTTTGCTCGTTCATAAGCACGTTGGGCTTCTTCTTGTTGAGCAATAAGCATCATGCGTGCCAGTTCGGCATCGTGACGTGCCAGTTCTGCTTGTGTTTTTGAAATGTTGACTTCCAATTGTTGTGCTTTTTCTTTTTCTTTTTTGATTTCGTTTTTAATCCATTGCTCTTCAGCAACCAATCGAGCAAAAGCTATATTGTGTTTGGCTTGATAAAGAGCTTGTTCTCTATTTTTGCGTTTGACCTTGTTATTAATGAGTGCTTCTACAGATTTTTTAGCGATTTGTTTTTCTGTTTTTGCAAACCCTTTGTATTTTTTATCATGGATTAAGTTGTTGTAATCCGTTTCTAATCCAGCATAATCGAGCTGTTTCTTTTTGGCAAAGCTGTGTGTGCTAACCAAGAGGATAAGAATTATAACTAAGCGCATTATAATTGCTCCTTTAATTCATCAAGTATTTGCTGATTTTCTAAGTTTTTATTTTGAATACTTGAAAGTTGTGAATTGAGTTTATTCACTTCTGAACGTTTTTTAATAATTTTTAAATCAGATTTAATTTCTCTAATTAATTTGTTAAAAAGTTTCTTATTGCGTTTTTTCTTTGCTTCTTTAGCTAAAATTACTTTCTTTTCAACAGCACTCATTTCTATCGGTGCAGAATCAACATAACCTTGTTCATAGGCATGGCTAATCAATTTTTGCACGACGAGAATTTCATCTACTTTGGGCTTTTTCGCCTGCACTGAAGAGGCAAAAAGAAGAATTGTGCCAATTATTAGATTAATTGCTGTTTTACTCATGTTTTAACTATCTGTTTAACTAAACTTTTCTATTTTCTTGTTTATTTAGACATTTATCAAGTATAAAAATTCAAATCTGGTAAATATACGATAAAATATATCACCATGAAATTTATGTTTTTATTTTTAATTCTGTTTTTTTGTGGCATTACCCAAAGCAATGCCAAGTCTTTGCGTGTCTATAAACACATCGACAAAGAGGGGATTATCCATTATTCTTCAAAAAAACCCCGAAACCACCATTACAAGATTATTAATGTTAAGTGCCCAGAATGTGGGTGGAAAAATAGTGTTAACTGGAAAAAAACGCCTCTAATTACGGGTAAATTTGAGAAAGAAATTAAAGCAGCCTCTAAGAAATTCGGAATTACACCATCCTTAATCAAGGCCATTATTCATGCGGAATCGAGTTTTAAACCTGATGCTCAATCCAGTGTTGGAGCCCAAGGTTTAATGCAGCTAATGCCAGCCACTCAAAAAATATATTCGGTAAAAAATCCATTCAATCCAAAACAAAATATTCATGCAGGAACGGCATTAATAAAACGTTTATTAAAAACCTACAATAATAATTTGAGTGTCGCTTTAGCCGCCTATAATTCGGGAGAGGGTGCCGTTAAAAAATACAATAACACTGTTCCTCCCTATGAAGAAACCGAAAACTATGTCAAACGAGTAAAAATTTTACAAAAACGCTATAAATAAGTCTGGATTTGGGCTTGATAGATAGGTGGATATTATTTATCCTCTTCATAAGGAAATTTCACATGACCCAGTCGCACTAAAAATACCGCAATGGTGAGAACCAAAAGTGTGATTCCAATGCCCAACATATCCCAAGGAGCTAACTCTTTTGAACCTAAAATAATGTAACGAGCCAACGCTACAATGGCGATATAAATAGGAAATCTTACTGGCAACATGTTTTTTTGATAGTAAATGCCAATCATGGTGATGACTTCCAAATAGATAAAAAGCAACAATAAATCACTCAAAGCGACTCTGCCATGTTGAACCATAACCCAAACTTCTTGTCCGATAGCAATAATGGTAGCAATGGATATTATGACTAAACCAGTGATTTCAAGGATTTTTAAGATTTGTTGAAAGATATTATTGTTTTGCATTTTTCCTCTCTCTTTTCTTTAATTGAACTAACTTCTTACGCAATTTATAAAGTCCTTTTATTTGATTGGATTTGGCAGAATTCATCATAATCACTATCGCTAAGTCATCATCAGGCATTACAACTGTGTGGCAATAAAAAGTAGCTGCACTGCCATCGTGATAGCTTACTTTTTTATTTTCTAATAATTTGTTGCCCCATCCATAAGCATAATTTTCTCTGCCAAAATGTAATTTTTGATAACTTTGGGTCGTTAAATAATTGTTTTGTCCACGCAAACCTTTGAGGTTCATTTGGATGAATTGTGCATAATCCACAATATTCATGGATAAATCTCCAGCAGCAGCAATGTAATCCTCTAATTTGTATTCATCATCTGGAGGTAAGGGTTTATTTTGAAAAAAACTATTTATATGCCCCCAAGGGTTGTCAATTGACTCTTTATTCGGAAAACCCAGAAAAAATTCCAATCCTAATTTTTGCATGGTTGCGATAAGTTCGTCTTCAAATGATTTGTTTGAAACTTTATCAATCATCATGGCAATAATTGCGTAATCGGCATTGGAATAAGTGCCTTTCTTGATAGGTTTGTAAGTTAAAATATGTTTAACGAATTTGTACCTTTTCTCAATAATGTTACCTTCAAATTTTGGTAACATTAAGAAAGCTAATCCACTAGTGAAAGCAGGGATTCTAGCATTATGAGAAAGAAGATTATCCAATGTTAAGTCGTTGAATTTTGGGTTAATTTCCTTTAACTCTGGATACAAGTCATATAAAGAAGTTGTGAGACTGAGCTTGCCTTGTTCAACCAATTTCATAGCAATAAATGCGGTAAATGCTTTGGTGTTTGAACCCAGATGAAATTTATCGGTTAATTGAACTTGATGATTGCCATTTATTTTATTGGTTCCGATGACTTCATTTTGAATGCCATGGCTGCTAATGATACTTGCGGCTAAGGCGGGGATATTGGTTTCTTGGCGCGTTTCTTCCAGTAATTTTTTTAAATTAATGTCTTGTGCAAAGCAAAAGTCACTTATAAAAATCAATACGAGAAGGAATAATTTCATTATTTTACCGTAATCTTAGCAAATTTACGTTTTCCTACTTGGAAAATCCCTTGAGTCCCTGCTGTGATTTGTTGTTTAGGGTTCGAGACTTTTTGACCATTAATGCTCACTGCATTTTGTTTAACCATACGCATGGCATCTGAAGTACTCACACACAACCCTGCGTTCTTGAGCAATAAGGCCAGACCGATTTCGCCGTTTTCTAAAGAGTCGATGGTTATCTCTGGGATGTCATCAGGGATAGCTCCTTTTTGGAACTGGTTTTTAAAGCCCTGTAATGCGCCTTCGGCGGCTTGTTTTCCATGAAAGCGTTCAACAATTTCAAGTCCAAGGATAAACTTTATATCTCTGGGGTTTTTGCCGTCTTTCATTTCTTGTTTAAAAGTGGCAATCTCACTGTTTGATTTAAAGCTTAACAAGTCAAAATAACGCCACATGAGTTCATCAGAAATTGACATGATTTTACCAAACATATCCTTTGGTTCGTCTTCTATGCCGATATAATTGCCCAATGATTTGGACATCTTTTGCACGCCATCAAGCCCTTCGAGTAATGGCATGGTCATGACCACTTGTGGCTCTTGTCCAAATTGACCTTGTAAGGTTCTGCCCATGAGTAAGTTAAAAGTTTGGTCGGTTCCACCTAGCTCGACATCTGTTTTCATAGCTACTGAGTCATAACCTTGAACCAGTGGGTACATAAATTCATGAATGGCAATGGGTTGTTGTGAAGCAAAACGTTTAGAAAAATCATCGCGTTCCAACATGCGGGCAACCGTATAACGTGAAGCCAAATCAATCATGCCACCGGCACCCAGTTTATTCATCCATGTGGAGTTAAAGGCAATTTTTGTTTTGTCTTTGTCTAAGATTTTAAAAATTTGCTGTTGGTACGTCTCAGCGTTTTCATTGACTTGTTCACGAGTCAATATTTTACGCGTATCACTTTTCCCCGTAGGATCACCTATCATGCCTGTAAAGTCACCAATCAAAAAAGTAACTTCGTGACCAAGCATTTGAAATTGTCGCATTTTATTAATCAATACGGTATGACCAATGTGTAAATCGGGCGCAGTCGGATCAAATCCTGCTTTTATCTGTAAAGGTTTGCCTTTTTTAAGCTTTTTCTCTAGTTCTTCGAGTTTAATGACATCTTGCGTGCCACGAGTAAGTAAATCTAAAGATTCTTGTATTGACATTGAGTTTCCTTGTATTGATTTTAAAAATGCCTATTTTAACTGAAAATTTAGTTTAATAGTAAGCATCTATTGACGAAATTGATTAACTATATTATCTTTGCCACTGTTTTAATACAAATTATTACTTTTGCGAAACAAACCAACACAAGCTGTCTTTAAAAATACCAGTCACTCTCCGGTTAAGCGTTCTTATAAACTCAATAAACAACCCGTTTTTGTTATTGTTGCCTTTGTCGTTATTTTGAGTTTATTGTATGCATTTTCGGGACCTTCTGAAAAAGAAAATAATCCTCCTGTACAAATCCAAAATGTTGATTTGAATTTGCCCAGCGCTCCCTTGCTAAGTTATATTCCTGAACAAATTCAAGACGTAGAAACGCAGTGGCAGTATGTTACCGTTAAGAAAGGACAAACCTTATCTAGTATTTTTGACGACATAGACTTGTCTCAATCGCTGTTGTATAAAATCATTCACATCGATAAAGAAGCCAAAAAACTGACTAAAATTTTCCCCGGTGCATCCATTGGTTTTGTTAAAGATGAAGGTGGTCAGTTTAAACAGTTGAAATATAAATTGTCCGAGACCCAAGAGTTATTTGTTAAACAAGAAGGCGAACAATTAACCTCGAAGGTCGTGGAGTTGCCGCTTGAGACGACTATTCACAGTGCAAAAGGCGTGATATCGGGTTCGTTATTTAATGCTGGAAAAAAAGCGGGATTAACTGACAATATGGTTATGCAATTGGCAAATATTTTTGCATGGGATATTGATTTTATTTTGGATATTCGTAGTGGCGATAAATTTAGTTTGATTTATGAAAAAATTGAACAAGACGGTGAATTTATTCGAGACGGTAAAATATTGGCAGCTTCTTTTACCAACCAAGGAGAAACGTTCACCGCTGTAGCCTTTGATGATGGCAATGGAGTCAGTTATTACAACCCTGAAGGGCGCAACATGAAAAAAGCCTTTTTGCGCGCACCACTTAATTTTTCGTACATCTCTTCTAATTTTAATCCAAAACGATTCCATCCAGTACAAAAAAGAGTCAAGCCACACCGCGGAATTGATTATGCTGCCCCTCGCGGCACGCCCATTTATGCGGCTGGTGATGGTAAAGTTATTCGTTCGGCTTACAGCAAATACAATGGTAACCATATTTTTATCAAACACCCCAGTGGCATTGTGACAAAATACCTGCATTTGACTAAAAGATACGTAAAAAAAGGACAGCGAGTTAAACAAGGTAAAACTATTGGAACTTTAGGTTCAACTGGGATGGCAACGGGTCCTCATTTACATTACGAATTTGTCTTAAATGGTGTGCATCGAAATCCTCGGACAGTAAAACTGCCGAAAGCCAGTCCATTGAAGAAAAGCAAAATGCCAGAATTTAAGAATTATGCAGAGCCCATTCTTTCACAGTTAGATAGCTTGAATTTTGATGCAAAACACATTGCCCAAACAAAGATTGCCAAAACCAAAAGCTCTTGAGTTATTATATCGGCTTATTATCAGGAACCAGTGTCGATGGCATTGATGCCGCACTTGTTCAAATCACAGAAGATGAAATAACTGTTGTTGCGATCCATGAACAAGCATTTTCAGCTGAGTTGAAGCAACAAATTCAGGATTTAATCAAAACAGGGCAAACAACACTCACCAATTATGCCAATTGTGATGTTAAATTGGCAGAGGAGTTTTCAACGGCGGTAAAAGTGCTGTTAGTCAAATCAAACTTTAAGGCAGAAGATGTTGTCGCCATCGGTTCACATGGTCAAACTATTTACCATCAGCCAAATAGTGAAAGTCAGGATAAATGCACGACTATTCAAATAGGGTCACCACATACTATTGTAGCAAAAACAGGCATTGATGTGGTTACCAATTTTCGCTTGATGGATATGGCATTAAAAGGACAAGGTGCGCCTTTGGCACCGATATTACATAAAAAACTTTACCTTCAGAAGCAACAAAATAGAGCGGTAATTAACCTTGGCGGCATTGCTAATGTGAGTTTTCTAGGTAAAGATTTTCCTCAAGTTGTGGGTTACGATACTGGTCCTGCTAATTGTTTGTTGGATGAGTGGATAAGTATTCATCAGAACAAAACTTACGATAAAAATGGAGTTTGGGCCCAACAAGGAAAACTAAATAAAGAATTATTGCAAGCCATGTTATCCGATGATTATTTTCAAAAATCAGCACCCAAAAGTACGGGCAGAGAATATTTTAATCGACAATGGATTGAAAACTTTAAAACACAACTTAAAGCAACTTCAGCAATTGATATTCAAACCACATTAACTCACTTAACGGCACAATCAATCGCCTTGGAAATAAAAAAACAGCCTGTCACAATAGATAAAATTATTTTGATGGGAGGTGGTGCATTTAATGCCTATCTCGTTGATTTGATTCAAGACTATTCGCAAACGAGGGTGGAAATTGCCAAAAATGCCAATTGGATAGAAGCTATTTTGTTTGCTTTTCTTGCAGATTGCAGAATAAAAAATAAAAGATTGGATTTATCCAGCATTACTGGCAGTCAAGAGCCTTTACTGCTTGGTGATATTATTAAAAAATGATAAAATCGTCTGCTTTGTACCACATTGGGATAATACATTGCAAAACAACGAAGCCATTCAAGCCATATTAAAAGACCAACCGCACCAAGTTATTTCACAAGACGGCATTAATTTCATTATCTTGGGCACAGCTCATGTGTCACAAACCTCTGTTGATAAGGTTAATGAATTACTAGATACCACAGAGTTTGATACCGTTGCTATAGAGTTGGATGACATGCGTTTTGATGCCATGACCAATCCCGATAAATATAAAAATATGGATTTAATCCAAATCATTAAAAACAAACAAACTGGTATGATAGCCGTTAACTTAGCCTTATCTGCATACCAAAATCGTTTGGCAGAGCAATTGGGTGTCGAACCAGGTGCCGAAATGAAAGCGGCAATTACCCAAGCTAATGATAAAGGTTTAACTTTATGGAAAATTGACAGAAATATCCGCACCACCATGAAACGTGCGTGGCGCAATATGAAGTTTTTGGACAAAATGGGTTTGATTTTTAGTTTTGGCGGTTTTTTTGAAAACGAAGAAATCTCTGCCGAAGAAATTGAAAAACTCAAAACAGGTGATGTACTAGAGAGTACTTTTTCAGATTTTGCCGATGAATCACAGCCGCTTTACACCAGTTTAATTCATGAACGTGATAACTACATGGCAGCTCGTTTACTGCAAGAAACCAAAGAAACAGACTCAAAGAATATTCTTGTTGTCATTGGAGCAGGGCATTTAAAAGGCATGAGTCAGGCAATAAAGGACAAAATAGATGCCGATAAAACAGTTGCTGAATTGGATATTATCCCACCAGGAGCTAAATGGGTTAAATTTATTCCTTGGATAATTACAGCGGTTATTATTGCTGGGTTTACCATTGGTTTTAGCCGATCACCAGAACTTGGCTGGGATTTAATCAAAACATGGGTATTATTTAACGGCGTATTAGCTGCTGTTGGCGCTGCGGTTGCCCGTGCTCATATTGTTACCATTATCACAGCCTTTTTTGCAGCACCAATTACCTCTCTCAATCCAGCGGTTGCTGCAGGCATGGTTGCAGCCTTGGTTGAAACTTATTTCAGAAAACCCAAAGTTAGCGATTTTGAAGCCCTGCAAAAAGATGCAACAGAACTAAAAGGCTGGTTCAAAAACCCAGTGACAAGAATATTACTGGTCTTTATCTTAACTAACTTGGGATCAGCAATTGGCACATGGGTTTCTGGTTTTAAAATTGCCGCAGCATTGGTTTAGTTTTTTGACCCACTTGCTTCGCACGGCAAAGTTCTCATGTAGTAAAATTAATTAAAATACCCATGTCATAAATTTTCTATAAAATCCGTATTAATAACTAGGTATAACAAATACGGTTTATTGATGGGTTATTTAGTTAAGTTTTTAGCAGTTTCTTTTGTCTTTTTATTCAACACACAACTTTGTGCTCAGGATATAGTTCTGGTTAAGGATATTGTGCTTGGAGTCAATTCTAGTTCTCCTCAATTTCTTGTTGATTTCAACGGGGAGCTTTATTTTGGAACATCAATGACAAGTGGTTTATGGAAAAGTGATGGAACAGAATTAGGAACGGTTCAAGCAGAAGGTATTGTTACCATTGGTTCAGACTTTGTTTCTGAGTTGCAAGTTTATAATAACAAGCTTTATTTTAATACTTTTTTGAATAAAGCATTTTGGTCAAAAGATACAGGTATTGATAATGCAACTATAGTGGCGACTCAATTAGCGGCATTGAGTGCTGGAAGTTATACAAGCACGACTTTAGCCTCTGATTTCTTGATATTTGGTGGTGCAGATTACTCAGTTGCAGGCAACCCTGTTAACTTGTTTCGCAGTGATGGAACTATGGTGGAAGAGTTTGGTGTTTTTATTAGTAATAGCAGTGGGCCTATTCCATTTTTTATTGGCAAAGTGGGTAATAATTTACTGTTTTCAGCTATCGAGACAGCAACGGGTAGAGAGCTATACAGTACCGATGCAACCACAGCAACGACTCAACGATTAACCGATATTTTCCCCGGTTCGATAGGAGGGCTTACTGATGTCACTGGTGGTTTAGGAGGTAATATTTTAAATGGTGAATTCTACTTTTCTGGTTTTTCACCAGATGGCAAAAGAATATGGAAAACAGATGGTACAGCATTAGGTACAGTAGTAGTCGATGATTTGACTATGGATTACCGTAACCCGTCCTATTTAACTCAATACAATAACTCAATATTCTTCTTTGCAAACTCCAGTTCAAATCCTGTTGATCAATTATGGAAAGTCTCATCAGGTGATACCGCACCAACACTATTAACAACAACACCTTTTTCAGCATCCAGTGCTTGCACAGGTCATTCTTCAATGATTAATAATGGCATTCTTTATTTTCCTTATGAAGGCAACTCGGCAGGCTGTGAATTGTGGCGCAGTGATGGCACACAAGCTGGTACATTCCAGTTAATTGATATAAATCCAGGTTCAGATAGTTCGCATCCAAGATTATTATTAAGCTCGAATAATGTATTATATTTTAGTGCACTTAAAGCAGACTTCGGTTTTGAAATATGGAAAACAGACGGAACCCAGGCAGGAACAACGATGCTAGCAGATTTAAACCCTGGGATTGCCAGTAACCCGACCTATCAAATGGTAGAAAGTGGAGGAATAGTCTATTTTATGGCTGTTGATGGCACGACAGGAAGTGAACTTTTTAAACTAGACTTTCCACCACCGTCGGATGATTTGTTTACCGATGGGTTTGAAGATGTTGGACCTATTTTGTAATAAATAAATTATTTTTTTGTTTTATTCAGCTTAATTAATTCTTGCAGTATTTTTTCGTTTGTTGAGCGGGTGGCAATAACAGAACTAAGGATGGCTGCCATCCAATAAAGAATACAAAAGACTGCTAAACTCAATGCAATAATTGTAAAGCCTGCACTTGCTGGTGCTTTAGTCGCTAAGGAACTTAATCCAGAAAAAAGGAGAAGGATTGAGCTTGAAAAAGCTAACAGGACGAGTGCAATAATTAAATTGGCTCCCATAAGTCTTGGCGAGGGCAAATCATCATCACCATATATCAAATAATCTGTATTCGTTCTTAAGGCTTGTGAAAGTGAAAACAAAGCTGTCCCTTGGGGTAAATTTTCTCCGCTTTCCCATTCTTGAATATTCTGTTCTTCAACCTGGCACAGTGAGGCTAGATCTTCTTGAGAAAGACCAAGCTTTTCACGTGTTTCTATAATTCTTTTTCCTATAATTCTTGTGGTCATTTTATTTTCCTTTTATCCAAATTCCGAAATTGAACTTTTCTGCATTAAGAGTCGAATTCTACTTTATCAGAGAAATCTTGACTACTAATTATTTAGAAGCCCCATTTTTATTTGTTTCATTGAGTAATTTGTAAGCCATGACAAACAATACCAGTAAAACAACTGAAAGAATTACCCAAAACATCCATTTTGCATAATTAGAATTTTCTTGATTTGTTGATTTATTAATGGATAAGTTGTTTGTTTTTTGCGTAAATTCATAGCTTTTAATCAATATGACATTTGAAGAAAAGAGTGTTTTCCTTAATTCTTCTGGTATCTTGTCATACCAATGACTTGAGAGGGGCATCAACTTATTTGAGTTTTTATAGATTAATGTAAAAGGCGCATTGCCTTGTGCCAAAAATTCAACTTTATGTCGTCGCCATTTCATTTTAATGTTTTTTACTGATTTGACATCTATATTGTCATCAAATTGGAGCTGCCATAATCGCTTATTTGATGGTCTTATTTCTATGGTATTATTTTTTACTGTTATCCCTTTTGAAGTCATTGAATAAATAGTGCCTTGTCCTTCAAATATACCTCTAGATCGCAGACGTTTAACCTTTTCTCGAGAATACAGTTTCACATCTGTTATGACGTTTTCTTGGTTAAAACTAAGGATAAAAGCATCCAATGTGTATACTCCCCCTATTGATAGCCTTATTGTCTTATCGTTTTGAACAGCATAACCGGCAACATTCTTGATTTGCTGACTTTTCTTAACCAATTGGTCAACTTGTATGGCTTTTGCCTGTAACACTTCGGGCACTAGCGCTTGAGAAAAAATGACTTTATAATAGCCGTAAGCGCTTTGGTTGAGCGCTAATTTGTTTTTTAATATAACTCTTGAGTTGGTATTAATTTCGATTAATTGTTGATTTTTTTTAATTAGATTCCAATGCGACAAGTCGTTGCTGGCAAACAAGTCTACGGTAAAAATTCTATTGCCCTGTGTTTTATAATGCCAGTCAAGCTCAAGACTCTCAATCTTTTGCCCTTTTAGAATCGTTGCATCAATAATAATTTGTTTTGGGTCTTTGATTTCTAAATTTTCTAAATAATGGCTCAGTGTTTTTGAAGTCGTTAGCGTATAATCTTTATAGGTTCCATCAATTGTTGTTTGTGTTTGTTGACTGTCTGTTTTTTTTGTAATGGTTTTATTTAATTTAAATACAGGCAGAGTTGTTTGGCTATATTTTAGAAGGACTTCATCCGTTGGAAAATAAACCCGCATGGGCACAAAATCGCCAGTTGCATTGATAATCCTCATGTCTCGCAAATCAGGGTACAAAGAATTTTCATAGACCTCATCGGGAACATCAAACTGATAGCCACTGGCATTGCCCTTTAACTGAAGTGTCATTTGTTTTTTATAATCACTAATATCTTTAACCTTTGCAGACAAACAGAAACTAGCCAAAAGTGCCATCATTGTAATAAATTTATTCATTACTCTTCTTCTTTAAATTGATCTTCAAAAACTGTTGCCTTTAATTTATCCTTATTAATATCAGGAGGCAAGGGAGAAAAGTACCCAACCAATGACAATAATAAACCAACCGATAAAAACGCAACAATTCGAGCAATCGTACCAGATGCTGACATATCAACTAAAAACAGTTTAACAACAACTGCTACTATTAACCCCAAACCAGTTAACCAAACGATTCGCCATTGTTTCTTTGAGGCCAAAACCATTAAAACAACAGCTGTTAATGACCAAAGTATGCTGAAAGCCGATTGCACCATAAATGATGAAACCATGGCATTGAAGTTATAATCAATGCCGTACCAATAGTGAAAAACCCGTAGCATACTGGCATTGAGTAAGACAAAAGCTGTTATTGGTAAAGAAATCATCGCTAACTTGTTAACCTCATGACTCAAATGCAATACACGAGAGGACAAAACTTTCCAAGCAAATAATATAAACAAGATGCCTGTGATATCCAATAGGTTAATAATTGGCAAATAACTTATGAGAGTTGATTGACCCGCAGGAGCCAAATTTACCGCTACAAGCATTAGCCACGTGATAGAAAATAGCAGCATTAAACCGTGTTGAAAATAACTTGTTGAATAGGCATTAAAAGGCCATATTTTCCTGTTCCTTATTTTAAATAAACCCATGGACAATAGCATGGTCATTACTATTGGCGAAGCGTGATACCAAATGGTATGGCTGCCAAAGAAGTGTTTGATTAACTCACTAAATTCAAATACGATAATAAAAGCAAACAGCAGTAAACTCGCCAGATGATACCACCTCTTAAATACCATTTTATTGTTATCGTAGATTTTTAAAATCCAATAATTAACAACAACCGATAATCCCCATGCAAAAAGCCCATAATTGCTATGAAATTTATATTGATAGCTGAAAATGAAGTAGGCCATTAGAAATAAATAGGGAGTAAATACATAGGATAAATAATGCATGGTTTTCCAATTTAATTTATGCGCTATGACAATCCACAATACAAACGAAAAGGACATGAAAACCAGTGATAAGTTGATAACACTTATTCCATATAAATATGTAAATATCTCATGATGACCCGTAAATACCCATGCGATAATGCCTATGAACCACATTATATTTGATATTTGCATCGGATTAGAACGCGAGTTTGGCGATACTTTACTTTGCCAATACCAAGACATGAGCAGATGAGTCAATGAATAAATAGTTAAGCCAATAAAAGGAATATTTGCCATCACAGGTAAGGTTTGACTTGATTGTGGAATTTCAGTCACAGGTAAAATCATCAACAAAGTGACCAAAGCTGATGCCAACTTATGTGTATTAAGCTTTAATTTATTAGCTGTAAATAACAACAAGAATGCGGTAATCGCGAGAAACAGTTCGAGTAATATAAATTTGTTATCAGGGTAGTAGCTGATAATTTCCATAGACCAAACATACAACCAACTGCATAAACCAGTGACTAAATACACTAGACCCATAATAGAAAAAGAAGAGGGCAGTTTATGTCTGCTCTCAAAACTCCAATACCATGATAAATACAAATGATAAGCCGACAAAGTTAACAAGCCAATAAAGCTAATATTCAGAAACATTCTGTCATTTAAATTCACCACTGGCATGTAGGGAACAATAACCATTAACATCAAAAATGAAACAACAATAGAAAGTTTTTTGACTAGTTTGAATTTTATTTTATCCGCAATAGATAACAATGCAAAGCTAGACAGAGCCAAAAATAACTGAGAAAGAATCAGGCGATTACTCGAATAATGGTAATGGATTTCAAACATTCCGCCATACACCCACCAAAAAACTGAGAGTAAACACATAAGAGGAGCAATTAAATTTCGTTCTATCTTAAACAGTTTCTGGTGGTGGTTGCGCACATAAAGTGCAATAAAAGCAGTTGATATAAAGATAATTAAAGCACCAATATAATCCGCATTGAGCCATGGCATTAAAGCACGTGATAATTTAGCTTCAACAAAATAAGCCCCCATACCCAAAAGAGTCAACCCATAACCACTTAATCGTGGCAATAGACGCAATTGCCGAATACCAACCCATAATAAAGCACTTCCCTCAGCAGTCCACATAGCGGAGGTCACTCTCCCATCAAAACCAAGAGGAATTGCTAAAGTGGCAAAACCAATGCCTAATGCCACAAAAGATTCAATTAAATCTTTCATGTAGGGTTTTTTCATGAGTTTTATAATGTAGGCAAATACAACATAAAAAACACCCAATGCCAAAGCAGAATAGGCTAAACCATATTCGCTATCCTTCATCAGTGCTGCTTGCAATGCAAAGCCAACAAGTGGTGTGCCAAAAATGATAGTTCCATCATTTATGCCTTTTAGTTTTGGTGGTTGTTTAATGGCAAATAGAACCGCAATAAATGTATAAAGCAAGAAGTAAGCGATTAAAAATGGCTCAACACTGATTATATACTCAGGTTTATAGTACTTAAATCCCCAAAGCGAACCAATACCAAATGTTGCGACAAAACCAATAACATTAAGAATTCGCCACGACTTAAACCACGAAATGGCAAACACCCCAATATTAAGTAACAAGTAATAGGAAAACAACTGAACATGGCTTCCATGACCTGTTGAGGTTAATATTGGAGCCGCAAAACCGCCAATCATTCCTATCACCGCCAGAGCCATAGAGTCTTGAAGGATGGCTAACATTGCGGATATACAGACAATGCCAATCAACAAAAACAATACCACATGTGGGGCAATCAAGCCATGCAAACGCAAGGCTGCAAACAAAGTCAGGTATAATAAGCCTATGCCACCTCCTTGTAAGCTCAAAGCGAATCCGGGACGTTTTTTGCGCAATTTCCAACCCAATACCAACATAACTAAGCAAGCAAAACTTATACCAATATAGCGGTATTCGACCGGTACAACTGTTCGTTCTGCCACGTATTTCAACAAAAAAGCAACGCCAATAAACAACAACAACATCCCTGTTCTAACCAGTGAGTTACCACCAGTAAAATACCCAACGACTAAAGATTTAACCTTTTTAAAAGCAATTTCAACTGGTGATGGTTTCAGTATAATGGGTTTGGATTTTTCTTCTTCAATTGGGTTGATGATTGGTTCGTCTTGCGCTTGTGCCTTCTGGTTATTATCCTTTTCAACCTTATCCAACATCCATGGATTTCTGTCTTTAACACTTTCTTTGTGTTGTTCTTGATTAACTTTGGGAATTGATTCTTCAATATGAGGATTCCCTGCTATTTTTTCAGCAAAGACATCAGTATCCCGTTTAGCGCCCTGTGATTGTGTATCAGTTGTTGGTGAATTTTCAGCAATAAGTTCTGCAATGATTAAGGATTCCATCTCATCGGAGTCATAATTTTTTTGCTTGTCAGCACGTTCTGCATCTTCCTTGAAAGTTTCATTCTCATCTTCTTGCCGAATACTTGTGCTATTAACGGCTTTATCTTTTAATTGTCCTTCAAGTTTAAATACCCTTGTTTTTAACTCGTATAATTGCCACAACAAGTAAGCAACAATTCCTCCAATTAAATAACCGTATCCTTCTTGGTTCATAGCTCCAAAAACAAAAAAACCAACAATAAACGCAATAACACTTTTCATAGAACAGTTCTTTAAAGATTAATAATTGATTCGATCATATAACAACTTCTGTTTTAAAAGAAAAGTAATTTGAAGAAGTAGCATATCTCAATACTTGAGGTTTAGTAAACCTGAATATTTCAAATGAAATATTCAGGTTAATAGATTCATCCTTATGCGAGTTATTATTCAAAATAGAATTTTTCTCGCTTTACCTCATCAGGGAAAACTTGATTCATGGTGGCAGCATCATACAAACGACCGTTTTGCATCACTTGGTCAATTTTGTCCGAATTGCGAATATTATCTAAAGGATTTTTATTCAGAATAATTAAATCGGCCAGTTTTCCAACCTCAAGTGAGCCCAAATCTTTATCCATGCCAATGTATTTGGCTCCATCAATGGTGGCAGCTCGAATAACATTGAGTGGCGACATGCCGCCTTGGGCAAACATCCACATTTCCCAATGCGCACCTAATCCTTCGCGTTGTCCGTGAGCTCCTAGCATCACTTTGACCCCTGCTTTTTGCAGCTTGGTTGCCACTTGGGCATTCTTAATGTGGTTGTAATCTTCAATTGGGGCTTTGTCACGGCGCACGGAAACGGGTTCGAGGATAAAACTCGGCACATATTTCGATAACAAAGGATGCTTCCAGACATCGGTGGTATCGTACCAGTATTTTTCTCCCCAAATGCCACCATATCCAACTATCAAAGTTGGTGTGTAAGCCGTTTGCGATTGTGACCAGAGTTGCACCACATCATCGTAAATCGCTGCCACAGGGATAGAATGCTCAATACCTGTGTGCCCATCGACTATCATGTTGAGGTTGTGTTGCAATAACGAACCACCTTCAGGAACAACCATTAAATTGGTTTGACGAGCCGCTTCAATAACTTGTTGGCGTTGTTCACGGCGTGGTTGGTTGTAGGATTTTACCGAAAAAGCCCCAACATCTTGCATCCGTTGCAAGTGTCCAATAGCATCATCTAATGAATTAACTGGTGCGCTTATAAATTGGGTTGCACCATAAAGAATTGTGCCCGTTGAAAACGTGCGTGGTGCGACAATCACACCAGCTTGTTGCATTTCGGCAGCGGAAAATACCGCAGCGGTATCGGCTGATGGGTTATGTTCGGTGGTGACACCAAAAGCCAGATTGGCATAAGCGTGCCAATTGGTTTGTGGTGTGAGTTGGTTATTGGCATAGGGTCCATGCCAATGCACATCGACAATACCAGGCATGATGGTTTTGCCTGTGACATCAATAGTTTTAGCACTTGATTGAATGTTTTCACCAATTTCTACAATGCGGTTATTTTTTATCAAAATATCGCCCTTTTCAATCACTTCATCGCCATTCATGGTGATGATACGTGCACCTTTTAATAAAACACTTGCTTGTGGAATATCGGCTTTGACAGCAAAATTGATTAATGTTGTTTGTGGTTTATTGTCTTTGTTGCCACCCAAATATTCAAATTTGTCTGCCAGTTTTTGTTGGTAAACAACGGGTCCTAACGCCCACGATAATTCGCTTGAATTATGCAGCCACGTCAAATAATTGCCTGCATTTTTGGAAAATTTTTGTAACGGTAAATTACTGGCTTTTGAACCTGTTGAGATAAACTTGCCACTTTGGATAAATGGCGTGACATAGACTTGAAAATTTTGAATAAATGCCAACCATTTATTATCAGGCGAAACGCTATAATTGCTTATCCACGTGCCTGAATAATGTTTTTCGCCTTTATTTCCCGATAAATCGGTGCTTTCTAGTTGGGTGGTGATGACTTCGCCTTTTTTGTCGGATGTGGTGAAGAATACCCGTTTTGAACTCTTGGCAAAGAATGGCTCTGAACCATTTTTAGTGATTAAACTGCGTTTGCCCGATTTACGGTTGATAACAAAAATTCCTTTATCCTGCGAATACAAAGGCGAAGTTAAATAACCACCACCAATGGCTTGAAAAACCACTGTTTTATTGTCGGCAGAAAGACTTGGATTGATGTAATGCCCGGGTTTTTTAGTAATTTTTTTCGATTTTCCTGAAAGCGTAGCAATTTTTACTGCACCTAAGTCTTTATCATTCCATGTGACATAGACGATGCTTTTGCCATCGGGTGAAAATTTAGGGTACATTTCAAAGCTGCCTGTTTGTTTGGTTAGCCTTTTTGGCTTGCCGTTGGGCAATTTAACTGTATAAAGATAGCCAAGGGATTGAAACACCGCCATCTTGCCATCGGGTGATTTGTGTAACCAACGCAGCATTTTGGCAGTAAATTGTTCGGGTGCTGGATTGACCTTGACCTTAACCGCTTTAGAAATTTTGCGGGTGTCATCCACCTGAAAAGGAATATCGGTGACTTTTTTAGTGGCAACATTTATGCGATGGATTTTACCTTTGGCATAAAAGACAATGTCTTTGCCGCCATTTGTCCAAGCAAAAGTGGGATAAACGCCATGGATTGCCCATGTTTCTTGCATATCGCGTTCTAAATTATCATAGATTGCAGTGAGTTTTCCGCTTTCTCGGTCTTGCAAAAATAGCGTTGATTGGTTACGAACCCGACGCACAAAGGCTAAGGTTTTGCCATCGGGTGAAGGCGTTGGACGCACCGCACCGCCAGGCCCTGAAACCCATACTTCTATTGCCCCTGTTTTTAAATCAATCGCCTCAATATCATAAATCATATTGTGTGAGTCTTTGGAATACTCAAAATATTTGCCCGGTGTGGCATCACGTGAGTACAAAACATACTTACCATCGGGGGTGAAAATTGGTTCGCCCAAGTCTTTTTGTTCATTGGGACGTTTGTTGAGTTGCACGCCATCGCCACCTGATTTGTGGTACATCCAGATTTCACCTGCTCCAATCGAGCGCATACCTGTAAAATGTTTCCTAGCGATAATGTATTGCCCATCCATTGACCATGCGGGTTGATTAAGCAGTCGAAATTTTTCTTTAGTCACTTGTTTTTGGTTGGAACCATCGGTATTCATCGTCCAAATATTATCCCCACCTCCTTGGTCGGTGGTAAAAGCGATGGATTTGCCATCAGGTGAAAACCTCGGTTGCATATCCCATGCCATTGAGTTGGTGATGTTGGTGGCTTTACCGCCAGTAATGGGCATGGTGTAAATATCACCCAGCAAATCAAATGTAATGCTGTTTCCCTGAGCATTAACATCCACGTTCATCCATGTGCCTGTGGATGTTTTGATTGTAGCGAGTGTGGTTTCACCTGGAGGATTATTGACATCCCATTTAGGTTTTTCTTTATCAGTTTTATCTTCACTAAAAGAAGGGGAAGCAATTAAAAGTATTAACAACAGAATAAAATGTTTCATAGCTATGGTATCATTGAAATTTATTAGCCGATAATTTTATCACATGAGCTGTCCATTATGTTTGAATAAAACCATTGATTTTTATCATCAGGATAATCAACGAGATTATTGGCAATGTGTGCAGTGTGAATTGGTGTTTGTGAAACTAGAGTTTCAGCTTAACTCCCAACAAGAAAAGGACATTTATGATTTGCACCAAAACAACCCAAATGATTTAGGTTATCGAACTTTTTTGAATAAATTACTTATTCCTTTACAAAAAAAACTACCAAAAGATGCCAAAGGCTTAGATTTTGGTAGTGGTCCAGGTCCTGCAATTTCGGTCATGTTTGGAGAACAAGGTATCTCTGTTGAAAATTATGATATTTACTATGACAATCACCCTGAATTATTACAAAAGGAATATGATTTTATCACTTGCACAGAAGTGGTTGAACATTTGTATAACCCACACGAAGTCTTCTCGCAATTAACTGCAATGCTTAAATCAGGTGGTTTACTTGGAATAATGACGAAAAGAGTCATTAATAAAGAAAAGTTTCGCAACTGGCATTATAAAAATGACCCAACACATGTGTGTTTTTATAGCGATGAAACCTTTGAGTTTATAGCAAAGCAGTGGAATTTTATATTAGAGTTTGTATCAGAAGATACTTTGATTTTGGAGAAAATTTAAGCAAAAAAAAGAGCAACTCAGTTGCTCTTTTAGAGAACATGGCTGTGCACTTAACTCCTGTTTCATACACTGTAAGTTTATTTTCTTTATATAATACAACAGGTTATAAAATATTAAATAAATAACTGTTATTTTGGGTTGTTGACTTTAGTCAACGCTCTTAAAAGGTTGGCTAAAGCCAACAACCCTAATGAATATAAATTATTTGTTCGGTACATTGAAAGTGTGAAACAGGAAAATAGTGCACAGCCATGTTAGAGAATCCAGTGGAAATGAATTGGCGGTGTGGATTAAGACTTAAAATATCTAGAACAAAAAAAAGAGCAACTCAGTTGCTCTTTCTTCGAATTATTGTGTAAATTTATATTTATACAACAGTTACATTTGCAGCTTGAGGACCTTTTTGGCCGTCTTCTACGTCAAATTCAACCGCTTGTCCATCAGACAAAGTTTTGAATCCATCACTTGCAATAGCTTTGAAATGTACGAATACATCGCTGCCGCCTTCACGTTCGATAAAACCGAAACCTTTCTTCTCATCAAACCATTTTACTGTACCAGTAGTCTTACTCATTTGGAAATCTCCATTAAAATTTTAAATCTATAGCTAACTCAAAAGTGAGTTAACTTGTTGTTGCTGTGAAATCTGGAACTTACTTACGTGGAACTGTTGAATGAAACTAAAGAGACATTAAAATCGTATAAACATAAATAGTAGCTGTTCGTCTTACCAGCCATTGCATTTTACCCGATTTAAACACGATAACCACGTTAAAAAGTGAAATAAATAGATAATTGTTATGAAATAAGCCAAATAAGGCGTATTTTTCACCTCAATTTATGAAATAGTGTGGTTTTAAAAACCATTATTATTGGCTTTATTAAGGATTTAACTTCACAGGATTCATTTATTTGTGGGTTTTAAGCAATAAAAACTTTAAAATAGCACGAATGGATATCAAGCAACTTTATAAAAAAACAATTTTAGAACATAACCGTAATCCGCGCAATTATGGCACACCTGAATCTTTTACTCATAAGGCAGAAGGATTAAACGCGATTTGTGGTGATCAGGTGTTTGTTTTTATTAAAGTTGAACAGGGCGTGATTACGCAAATGAATTTTGATGGGGAAAGTTGTGCGATTTCTACCGCTTCCTCTTCGTTGATGACGGAGTTTTTGAAGGGTAAAACAGTGGATGAAGCTAAAGGTTTGTTTGCTGATTTTTGTCAATTAATGGATAAAAAGTCATCTGTTGAGTCAATTGATTCTTTGGGTGAAGTTAATAATATGGCGGGAGTTAAAAAATTTCCTGCTCGGATTAAGTCCGCAACATTGTGCTGGCACGCCATGAACGCAGCTTTGCTGGGTAATGAAACGGCAACTACTGAATAGTTACAGCACCGCGCTCATTCAAACCCATCTGAAAATACACTTTGCTGGATAACATGAATAATCCCTGTTGAGCTTGAGTGAGTGGCACAATGAAAGGGGATTTCTTGTGGGTTGTCAAAACGCACATAAATATTCCATGGGAATCCAGTTGGGTTTGATGAGGTGTTGTTGGTGCCATCACCATCACAACCAATAGCACAAATTAAACTGTTGTCATCGGCAACAAAATTATGCGAACCGCCATCATTAAGCATGTTGATTATTTCTCCAACTTGAATGGTCAAATCCATGGGATTAAATTGATTGCTAGTGGTTGCATGCAATTCATGAACAGGCACAGAAGTTGGTTCAACAACAGTCACAGAACCTTGCATGCCAAATCCAACATGAGGTTCACAGATATAACTGACAAAGCCAACCTTTCTAAAGGTGACTTCACTGACCCATAGATTGGTTGAAGGATTGCCGTTTCCTCCTTCTCCATCACAGCCGTTGGCACAACGGAAGCTGTTATCTTGTGCTTTAACATTGTGTCCTCCACCCGTATTTATCCAACGAACGGTGTCTCCCGCTTCAATCTGAATGTTGGCAGGGGTAAAGACGTTGCTCGAAACCATCACCTCATGAATGGTTGCAAAGCTTGGCAGGCTAAATAACAAGACTAGGAGCTTGCCCAAGAATAGGAATCGTGATGAAAAGAAGTTGGGTTTAGGGCGATTTATCGCTTTTTTGAGAAGAATAGCACGGCTATTTGCCGAGAAAAAGCGGAAAATAGCACAAATCCAGCTTTTCTGTAATAGATTATCTGTTCTCGGGTAAGCTCCTAGGGCGTAGTTAATATTTTTCATGTCGCAACTATAACTCAAGTAATTGTAAAGAATTGTTAATTAACCACTGTATTTGTAAGGTTTGCAGCAAACTGTGACTGTATTCGCATAATTCAAACTGTTTTTTGTTAGCATAAGTCAACAAATAGTGTTTTAGATATGAAATAAACTAATTTCACGTCTTTTATTATAAAAGAGGAATACCTATGAATACCGTTAAACGTAAGTACCATAATCGTCCAGAGATGAATTTGGCAGATAAATTTAATGCACCTATTGGAATGGAAAAAAGTAAAACTGCAAATAAAGCTTCAATTCCTTTAAATCACAAATCTCTTGATTTTTCACCATCAATCATCCCGACTCCAAGTTTAATTCATCGAGTCTTAACTAAAATGGGCTATGGCTCGACACCTGATTTAATCGCACATATTCAAACATTATCGGGAGTAACTGATAATGATAAAATATTATCTTATATTGACGAACAATTAAACCCAAGTTTAATTGATGACAGTGTAGTGGATGCACTACTAACCCATGGTTATCAGACACTTAATAAAACACGCACACAATTATTTCAAGACCATTACCGTCGCCCTGATGGGGTTGAAATTCCATGGGATTTTCATGTATTGCCAGGATTTGAAACATTTTATGCAACGTGTGTGCGTGGTACTCAAAGCAATAAGCAATTATTAGAAGTTATGGCTGACTTTTGGCATAACCATTTTAACGTCTACATGGATGCTGATGGAATTCCACCCATGTTTGTGCATTATGATCGCGATATTATTCGTCCTGATGCTTTGGGTAATTTTCGTTCGATGCTTGAAGGCGTTACAAAAGCGACGTGTATGTTGGATTATTTAGGCAATGCTTACAATCATAAAGACCAACCAAATGAAAATTATGCCCGTGAAATTTTAGAATTACACACCATTAGTGCAGAGAATTATTTTGGTCACATGAATCCAGCTGACGTGCCTGTTGATTTACAAGGCAGAAAAACAGGGTATGTTGAGGCTGATGTGCAAGAAATGGCTCGAGCATTAACAGGTTGGTCCTATAGTGGAGCAGATTATGAACCCAATGCAACGGGTGAATTCCTCTATCGTGATAGTTGGCATGATAAAGGCGACAAAACAGTCATGGGAAACATTTATTCCTTTAATGCAGCTACTCCAGAGTCCGATGTATTGGAAATTTTAGATTATTTGGCTGAACACCCTGCAACCAATGAATTTTTAGCTAAAAAATTATGCAAACGTTTTATTAGTGACAATCCACCTCAATCAATTATTGATGCAGTTAAGACAACATTGCATAATAACTGGCAAGCTTCAAATCAAATTCAGTTGGCAATGGAAACTCTATTGAAATCAAATGAATTTCTTACAACGTGGGGTGAAAAAATAAAACGTCCTTTTGAACGCGTTATGTCAGCCATGCGACAAATTGGTTATTCTTATGATTTTGACCCAACACTAAACATGTCAGATGACCATTTTTGGGCATTTTATAACTCGGGACATATGCCTTTTTATTGGACTTCTCCCAATGGTTATCCGGATGTTAAGTCACATTGGTTGGGGTCATCAAGCATGATGGCAACCTGGCGTTATATACAAATGATTAGTCAGTGGCATGTTAATTACGATGAAAACCTACCAAACTACAATGACATTCTCAATATAACCTTGAACCAATTTCCTAATCCATTAGATAGAACGGCCAATAATATTGTTGATTATTGGTTTGAACGCGCTTGTGGGTTACCACCTGATACGGTGATGAAAGAAAAATTGACGGATTTTATGTCTTATTTGGACTACACCAATCCTGTTGTGTCAAATAAAGACATTCCTATTGACTTCAGTGTTGAGGATTGGCCAAGCTATAATCAAGAACGATTGTTTGCTGTGGTTTCAACAATATTTTTAACTTCTGAATTTAATTACAGGTGAGCAAGATGAAAAAAATAAACAGAAGAAATTTTCTTAAAAAAGCAGGGCTTGTGTCTCTAGGTGCGGTTGCTGGTGTTCAGGTTGGTTTTGGAAACACTATTTTGAGAGGTAAAGGTGCGGGCAGTAATGAGCTTTTAATATACGTTCAACTCAATGGCGCAATGGATGGTCTAAATATGGTGCCGCCGCGCACAGGTGCAAATTACTCCGAATATGCCAATGTTTTAAGACCTGTGATTCATATTCCCAATACCCAATCACTGGCTCTCAATGGAGTGGCTGAGTTCGGTTTGCATCCCTTAGCAACAGGCATGCAGAGCTTATTTAATGCCAATAAACTGGCAATAATTCATGCCACAGGTTTAATGCAAGCCAATCGCAGCCATTTTGTGTCCACGGCATTGATGGAACAAGGCGTGCAAAGCACAGCAAGCAATTATGGTACGGGTTGGATAACGCGGTATTTTGAAAGTTCAGAAACAACTCCACCAAATCCAGTAATTCCATCATTAGTACCGTCCTACGATAACACGGATGCTATATTAGGCGACCCAGCAGCTTTAGTCATGGGTTCATCAACAGAGTTCAGTCTCAACCAAGGACATTGGGCGTGGGAAAGTGCTATGCAAGACACCATAACTCAAATATTTTCTAATCCAGTTAATACCGAGGATAGGGTGGCTGCCCACACGTTAAACTCCTCTCAAGTCATACAAAATATTTTTGATGATGTCAACAATCCTTATGTTCCAGAAAACGGAGCGGTTTATCCAACAGGCTATTTTGGTAATCAAACCAAAGCGGTGGCTCGAATGTACAAAGCCAATGTGGATTTAGAAGTGGCGTATATTCAAACTGGTGGTTGGGATACTCACGTAAATCAAGGAACTGGCATCACAGGACAATTTGCCGATTTAGTCAAAGAGTTATCTGATGGGCTCAATGCTTTGTATTTGGATTTAACGGCAAGCAATGCTGGTAAATTTACCATCATCGTTCAAAGTGAGTTTGGTAGACGGGCTTATGAAAACACAGATCAAGGCACTGATCATGGTTATGGTAATCCCATGTTTGTCGTTGGTGATAATGTTAATGGAGGATTTTACGGGCAATTTCCTGGTCTTACTCCTGCGGAATTGTTTGAAGGCGATGATGTTGCAGTAACCACCGACTACCGCCATGTTGTTACAGAGGTGTTAATGCGTAGAATGAAAAACCGATACCTTGGGCATGTATTTCCTGGTTATAATAACTATTCACCATTGGGCATTGTCACTGGTAATGATTTAGTCCCTGATTATAATTTTGAGTTGGATAGGATATTTAACTCTGGGTTTGAGTAGCTTAGATTGATATATACTGCCACCCTTTGAGTAAATGCGTGGCAACAAAATCCACAGCTGAAGGCACAACCTGTGCATTTGCCATTAAATTGACAGGTTTGCCTTCTTTTTTGCGTCGGTACATGGTGTTATTGCAAGCAATAAATTTAATAGAAGGGTATTGTTGACTCAATAGGGCTATTTTCTGTTCAAATGGGCTAAGTGATTTATCCAATAAATCCAAACCTTCTGCACTAGTGACTACATAAACCTGTCCATTACTGGCTTGGTGTTCTTGAGCCAATGTTTCGGCTTTATAGAGGACTTGAGTCATTTTTTCTGGTTGGGAAGAGCTTAAAAACACAATGTATTTATCTTTTTGAATGGCCACTTGTTGGTTGACTATTTGAGTTTTTACAAGCGATTCTGTGTGGTTATTGGCAATATAGAAACCACTGGCTAATGTTAAAATAAAGGCAAAGAACGCACTGGCTATTTTTAAACTACCAGCGTGTTTAGTGAAGAAGTTTTTCGAAGATTTTTGCTTGAATTCATGCAAGGGATAAGCCGTTTTAACCAAATCTTTAATGCGATAAATTTCACAGACCTCACTGCTTAATTGTGGGTCTTTGTCAAGCATTGATAATATTTCTTCTCTTTCATGAACCGGTAGTTGCCCATCTGCTAGGGCATTGAGCATGTTTTGTATTTTAGTTTCTTGGTTGGTTTTGTTATTTTCCATTGTTAACTAACCTCTTTAAATGATTGGTTTTTTTTGTGGTATTTGCAAGTTCGATGCCAATTAATTTGTTTTTAAGTTGAGAGCGAGCTCGGTTTAAACGACTCATCACTGTTCCAATGGGTATGCCTAATATATCGGATGCTTCATTATAACTGTTTTCTTCTAAGTCAATGAGTGTAATTACCTGTCTTTGATTTAGAGGAAGCATTTCTATGGCTTTTCTGACTCGGTCAACTAAATGCAATTGATTAAACTTTTTTTCAGGGCAATGGTGGCTAATCAGCTCGATATTATCTATGTCTAGGGAAGGTTTTTTGGAACGCAAATAATGCATCCAGCAATTGTTTAGAATTTTAAATAACCAGGCATTTAGCACACTAAAATCTTTGAGTTGATTGTGCTTCTTTAACGCTTTAGTAATGGTTTCTTGCACCAAATCATCTGCCAACATGGCATCGGAACACCAAGCATAAGCAAGGCGATAAAGGCGAGGTCTAAACTCGGCAATTTTTCTTTCTAATTTTCTTTTATATAATAATTTAAACATACTTAATCTCAATTGTACTAACTAAGATGCTTTAGAGTTGTTTTTTATTCCAAAAAAATTAAAAAAACAAATAAAGGGAATAAAAACAGCAAGTAATGCATCTAGATTGTTAAGTGAATTAATATTTTTAATTCTTTATTATTAGTTATAACCAGAGAAAAGTCATGAATATAAAACAAAAATTTATTAGCTTTTTAGTCTTATTTGCTTTAATTGTAAATGCATCTTTTGCATTTGCAGAAAATGAATTTGCTGAAAAACATATCGTCTTACAAATCAGTGATGCCAGTCGCCAACAATTAGTGTTAAATGTTGCCAACAATCTCATTAAACACTATGGGCCTGATAGCGTGCAAATAGAAATTGTTGCTTTTAGTTCTGGTTTAAAATTGTTATTTGAAAACAATGAAATATCTTCGCCACGCATTGATAGCTTAGTCTCTAATGGAGTTAAATTTAGTGCTTGTTCTAATACGTTAGCAAAAATGACTAAGAAAATGGGTAAAAAGCCAGAATTACACAAAGATTCTATTTTAGTATCAGCTGGAGTTGTAAGAATAATAGATTTAGTTGATCAAGGTTATACCTTAATCAAGCCATAAAATAATTTAAAGGGGAGAGTTATGAAAATAAAATTACAGATAGCATTAGTAGGTACACTTATTATGACCAGTCACTATGGCTTTGCGGTAGATTGGGTGTCTTTACAAGGTTTAGAGGGTGTTAAAAAAGAATCAGCCGTAAAAATTTGGGGCTTTTTAGAGCCAGAATATGCACGAACTGATGGAACTGAACTAAAAGCAGGGCCTTATGCAGGTCAAGAAGCGGCTTTTAATCAAATAAGACCCAACCAAAATACCAATTCAAGTTTTAATGTTTTTAGAGCGCGTTTAGGTGTTCGTGGGCAATATGATTACAACAAAATCAATTATTTCTTCTTGTCAGAATTTGGAAATAATGGGATTACCAGAAAAGACGGGCCACAATTGACTGATGCCAGTGTGACGTTGAATTACATTAAAAACATGCATATTCGTTTTGGTCAATTTAAGTCACCGCAAGGCAATGAAGCACAAAAAGCCATTCATATATTTGATTGGAATCGTTTCTCAAATGCAACCGACAGGTTGTTATTAGAGCGTTTTACTGATGGTAATAATGGTTTGCGCCCTGATGGAAATGGAGGCACGAAAGATGTGGCTAATGGTTTAAATGGCCCCATTGGTGCTTTTAGGGATATTGGTGTGCAATTTTTTAATACCTTTACCAATGACAGCAAGCGTGAATTTACCTATGCGGTGATGTTTGGTAATGGCAATGGCATAAGTCGTAGCGATAATAACAATAACAAAGACGTGTATGTTTTATTATCAACCGAACAAGTTTATGGCGGCAGAGGTCCTCGTCGTCAAGGTTTTAAAACCTATGTTTGGTATCTTGATGGCAAAAGAACCTTTGATTACGTAAATGGCTCAAAAAGTAATCAAGAATTTGACCGCACGCGTTATGGAATCGGAACAACCTACAGAAAAAATAATATACGTTTTTCAGCAGAATACGTTAAAGCGGATGGCATGATTTTTAACGGTGTTGAAGGGGGAGCGGTCGCGGGAACTTTAGCCAATAATCCCAACATTCCAATAGCCAACCTTAGAACGGCCTCGCTTAATTATTTAGTGGATAATAAATCCGATGGTTGGCAATTAGATTTTGGATACAAGGTTATGCCAAAGTTAGAATTGGCAGCACGTTATGATGTGTTAAACAATGCTACTGACGGCTTGTCAACTGGCGGAGTTGATCCTTCAGCAGGTGGCGATCCCGAGCGAAAATTTGAAACATTTGCCCTTGGTGCTCAGTATTTTTTCACCAAGAAAACACGAGCAATTTTCAATTACGAATTCAGAAATGCTGAAGCTCCCAACCAAGCCAGTGATTCGAATGCAAATAAAATACTGGCTGGAATGGATGATCGGTTAACCTTTCAAATACTTCATATTTTTTAAGCTATTTGAAGCTATAAATCTAACAACTAAGACTTGAAGACTTCAAGTCTTAGTGATATTAAAATGAGAAAAATGAAATTAAATTATCAAATATTTTGGATGAGCATTTGTGTTTCTTTGCTTTTTGCTAGCACAGTAATAAGCGCAATGCCTCCGATTCCAAAAAGCAAACAAACAACGCTCGAGTTATATGTTTTGGCAGCTCAAGCCAATGAAATGAAAAATAACAATCCAAAGAAAGTGCTATTTGTCGATGTAAGAACAAGAGCAGAAGTTGCATTTGTCGGAATGCCATCCAATGCAGATGCGAATATTCCCTATATGATAGTGGGCGATTGGGATGAGTGGGATGAAGAAAAACACACTTTTAAATTGTTTCCTAACAGTAACTTTTTGACGTATTTTAATGATTATATCTTAGAACATGGATTTAACAAATCCTCCACCATTATTCTCATGTGTCACTCGGGAAATCGAAGTGCTGGTGCGGTTAATCTGTTAGCACAAGTGGGTTATACAAAAGTCTACAGTGTTATTGATGGCTTTGATGGTTGGACACAGGAAGCAGTAAGCAATGATACAGCAAAAGGTTGGAAGCGGTCTGGGTTGCCCTGGACAAAAAAACTCAATGAAGAAAAAATGTACATGGAATTTTAACTGTAAGCGAATCACTAAGTTCTATTGACTTAGTGATTCTAATTGACTCAATTTAATTTATTAAATCGCAAGCTTAATGTTTAGGTTTTATTCAAAACCATCTTTATACACTAAACCGGGGTCATTATTAAAATCTGGTTCAATAGCAGAACCTGATACGACGCCAAGCGGGTTGTATTCATTTTCAGGATATCCAGGGAAAATTTGATGAATTTGGTTGTTATGCAATCGTTTTAATAATATTTCAGTCCAGACATTGCGGTAATCAACAGTGCCTCTTAAATCCGCTCCTTGAAATAAATCGGCAGGAGCCAGCCCCGGCCATTGCCCATATTGTTGACCGCCATTAACACCACCACCGATAACCAAAGAGGTGTTTGCCCAGCCATGATCAGTGCCGGCATCGGCATTGTCATGTGCGCGGCGACCAAATTCTGAATAGACTAACATGGTGGTTCTTTCTGCCCAAGTTCCTCCACCTGGAGCCAATACGTCTAAATCAGTAAAAAAGGCTTTAAATGCTTCAGAAATATCACGAACATTGTCATAAAATCCTTCTCCAACCACTAGATTTCTTTGATTATTGTGCGTGTCCCATCCGCTGCGATCGCATTGTCCAATTCTTACCCCTGTTTCTTGTTTAATTAATTGTGCCATAATTTGCAACTCTTCACCAAAACCAGTTAATCGTGTTGGGTCATCGGCTCGAACTGGATAAGCTGCGCCATTATCAGGAGGCGCATTAAAATCAACTTGTTCAACAATGGCAACAGCTGCCATGGCTTGTTCGCCAGCAGCATCCAACTCGTTTGTTCCTGCGCTATAAATATCTGCCAGTGCCTGTTCTTGGTCACTGTTAAAATTGTTAGCATTGGTCGTATCAAAATCAAATGAACTGGGATAGCGTAATGAAACAGCTGATGGCTCACGTAACAATGAAAAAGTCACATTTGATTCCGTTACGACAACGGGTAAAGGAATTGCGGCAGGGTAATTTGTGGCAGTTGATAAATGCCGTGTTAACCACCCGGTTTGGGTGAATCGATTGCCAGGTGTACCAAGTTCTGCATAACGTTGGGCTTCAAAATGACTGCGGTTGACCTCGTAACTGGGTAGTCCACAGGCTCGAATAATAGCTAAATCATTTTGTTGGTAGAGATCTTGCAAAGGACCTGCTGCAGGATGAAGACCAAAACCTTGCCCTACCGAAAGCAATTGACTACTTGGAATCATTGTTCCATTTGAGCGTAAAGCTTCATAATGTCCTCGATCAGGGTGTCCATCCATTGGTGTAAATAGACTTAAGCCATCCATACCGCCACGGAGAAATACAAAAATGAGTATGTTGTCAGAATAGTTGTTAGCAGAGCCAGCGGCAAATGAAACGTTAGGCAGACTTGCAGCTGTTGCCAGTGATGATGCGGCAGCACCTTTTAAAAATTTTCTTCTGTTTATCTTGTTAAAATTTGTCATGTAAGGTTCTCCTGTTCTATCGACGTATGGCATCTGGGGACATCATGATGAGTCCTATAAGTGTATAGACAACGCGTTGGTAAGTGCTTGAATTTGATAAGTTATTGGTGTCGGTTAAATCGTGTATAGACTGGTTCGCTGTTGCTCCACTTTTGTTCATAACGTAAGTGATGAGTTGAGTTCGCGTGTTGGCATCATAAGCGTAACCTCGCAAATGCAACATCCATGTATCAACTAACTGCGTAGGTGTGCGATTCACCGTGCTTGGAATCAAGGTGTTGGATTGTTGAGCTAAGTTAAAATAACGCAATCCACCAAGAATTCCTGTATCGGGATCATCGTAAGTGCTGGCACTTCTATTGAGAAAGTACGTGATTGTACGCCACGAGGTGACTAAAGGAGCTGTTCCTGACCACAGGGCTTTTTCATCGGGATAGCCCGTTGGGTCATCGTAGTTAAAAGGTTTTTGTCCTGTATCATCTAACCGACCAAAAATACTGTTACTTGGCGAGTGGTCATCACGAAAATCAATATCGATATCTGTGGCTCTCATGGACGCGATAATGTTTTCTAAAGGACGTTTAACTTTAGTTCCCCAAGTGGTTTGGAATTCTGGTGAAAGAAGTATATGCCGATAGACTTCTTTTAGTTGATTGGCATCGTTGCGGCGATTATAAAATTCATCTGCTGTGCTTGATACTAGACTCGCAGGTGGGTTGTCTCCAACCAATCGTGTGCATAGTTTCCATGCAATAAATCGAGCGGTGCCATAATGATTGGCTAAGTAGCTTAACACATCGGTGACATCATTTTCTCCTCCGTCAACGCCAATGCTAACATCAAGCACATTAATTGGGTTGGCAGCATGGTCATCATAATGTTGGTCGCTTCTAAATAAAAAATTACCTGTATCGGCTGCTCCCCCCGTGCCATCGGCAATACTCCAGCCTGTTAGAGCGCGTGCAAATTGGAAAACATCAATCTCAGTATAACCCGTGCGTTGTCCTTTGCTGTTATTGCCTAGCGTATTAGGGTCAACGGCACCATAATAATTTTCAATAGCCCCTAATGTATGTAATTCTAAAACCTCTCTTGCATAGTTTTCGTTGGGATTGGGCCATGAGTTGCGGTAGTTATCTAAATAAAACAACATGCTTGCTGTTTTTGAATTGGCTAGTAACATATCGTAAAAATTGCCAAAGATATGACCTCTTATTTGGCGATCGTATTCTGGTAACATGCTTCTGATGACATCACGATTGCCTTTTACATTGAAGTGATTAAACCAAAAATCTGCTAGTAACTCTCGCAATTGCCATTGGCTATATGTGCCTCGTAGAATTAAAAGTCTTTCCATTTGGTAACGAGGTCTGCTCTTGGTACTGTATTCATTGGCTCCGGTATAACGGACATGTTCTGTCCATAATTGTGCCGCTGTTTTATTAATTGTATCATAGGCAGAACCGCTATTTAAAAATCCTGACATGCGTGCATCCACTTCTGTATCGGTAGAAGTGGGATTGAGTTGAGTATCAACCCAACTTGCTAAGCGCGTTGCATCATCTGCCCCAAGAGCATTAAATGCATCAATATCACCAGGGCGAGGACCAAAGGCTGCTTTGTTATAAACCAAAGCTCCAAGAGGGGGCACATTGACTACAGAAGGAAGCATGATTGGTGAGGGTTTTAAAGTTTTTAATCCACTGAATTGGGGTGCAATAGCATCGGCTTTAGCTTTGTTGGAAAATCCTATAGTTAGAGCAGAGGCTCCTGCTACTCCCGTGATTGCACTGTTTTTGAGAAAGTTTCGTCGTGATAAATTGCTCTTAGCTGTCATTGTCTGTGCCTTGTTGTTTTAAATAATACTGTTAGTTTAGAGGTGAAATTTAATGATTTTTGTGACTTGCATTCTGTTTTTATAAACAAATTTTGTTATTATTGAATATT
This sequence comes from Lysobacterales bacterium, assembly GCA_026988115.1. Taxonomy (GTDB): domain Bacteria; phylum Pseudomonadota; class Gammaproteobacteria; order Xanthomonadales; family Marinicellaceae; genus NORP309. The sequence continues at coordinate 64,196 of JALSLV010000030.1, forward strand.
AATGAAATTATAACTGTTTTCTGTTATAAAAGTTTCTTTGGTTTTATAAATAATTTATTTAGGAATTACTATGTTGAAAAAAATTGTCACCTTTGCCTTTATTTTGTTCAGTATTAAATTGCTCGCTTTTTCTGGAGGTGCAGGAACCTGTGTGGTGGATGCCAATTATTCCAGTATTACAGGAATGAATGACCGATTTCGGAACAATAATCATGGAGCTTACAGTGTGACATCAAATTTATCCGAATACCTACCAGGGCAAGTTGTTGAACTGACCTTAGCGGGTCCTGAATTTACGGGTTTGATGTTTACCGTTGTTGATGCAAACGGCAATAATGTAGGAACTTTCGCTCCAGAGGCAAATTTTGTTCATGAATGCAACGGAGCAAACCCCACAAATCCACCTGCAGCAGCAGTTACTCATTTGTCCTCTTTTGGAAATTTGACATCTTATACACTGTTTTGGATTCCTCCAATGCAAAATGTAGGCACAGTCTATGTTTTGGGTTATGTATTAAAAGGGCAAAGATTTAATACGGCACAACAAGAATTTTTCCGTTTTGTGCGTGATGATAATTCCGCCATTAGTATTCAAAGCGGCATTGTTTTTAGTAGTGGCTTTGAATAGAGCTTTTACTTGCGATTAATTAATCAATATTTTGATCAAGCAAAAGCCGATAAAGATGCACAATATTTACGTTCAAAAGGCATTAAGGTCTTTATATCTTCAAAAAAGTCTCATTCATTAGGAAGTAATCATACAGGTGCGTTTAGAGTTGGTTTGTGGGTTGTTTATAACCACCAGCAACAAGATGCCATTGCGTGTATGCAAAATAAAAATCATAAAGTTGTGCACAGGTAGAGCTGTACCCCACTATTAAGACAGGTGCTTAGTAGAATCTTCATTTCATTTAAGCAGCCAGTTTTTGGCTGAATTCATCATACCTCAAATTTGGTGTTGTACCCAAAGTTTGATGTATTCTTTG
>JALSLV010000031.1 GCA_026988115.1 Lysobacterales bacterium
CAGGCAATGGAGCTGCTGATTATTCAACACTTACTATTGATAATGGTCCCAACCATATATTGGATAGTAACTTATTTATGGGTGCTTGTGTTGATGATGAAATCGATGGGCAACAAAATGCCACAGCTGATGGCGATGACAATGGCGTTGCTAATGCGGGAACAAACGGAACGTGCGCTACAGCCAATGACGACGAAGACAGTTTGACGCCACCAACCTTAACGGCATTCCAAATGAGTCCACAAGTTACCGTCACAACCCTCAATACCACAGGTGGTGATGCCACTTTAGCTTGTTGGGTGGATTATAACGGCAATGGCGTGTTTGATAATACCAGCGAACGAGCCAGTATTATTGTTGCCAATGGCGATACTTCGGCGATAGTTACTTTACCCAATGTTCCTGCCAGTGCTTATGCTGATACAGGCGGAGCCACCTTTATGCGGTGTCGAATTGCCAGTAATGCCGCCGAAGTTGCCGATGCAACAGGTCCAGCAAACAGTGGCGAAGTGGAAGATTATCCAGTAATCATTAATCCTGTTAGGGATTGGGGCGATGCACCCGATGCAGGTGCAGGCAATGGAGCTGCTGATTATTCAACACTTACTATTGATAATGGTCCCAACCATATATTGGATAGTAACTTATTTATGGGTGCTTGTGTTGATGATGAAATCGATGGGCAACAAAATGCCACAGCCGATGGCGATGACAATGGCGTTGCTAGTGCGGGAACAAACGGAACGTGCGCTGCAGCCAATGACGACGAAGACAGTTTGATACCACCGACTATATTTGACAACCAAGTAGCTCCAAGTTATACTGCCAATGTTCATAATACGACAGGAGTTGACGCCTCATTAGCGTGTTGGATTGATTACAATGGCAATGGTGTTTTTGATAATGCGACTGAGCGTTCATCTGTCGTCACCGTCGCCAATGCAGCTACATCTGTAACGGTAACTATGCCCAATGTTCCTGCAACTGCTGAAAGTGATACGGGAGGAGCAAGCTTCATGCGTTGTAGAATAGCAACCTTAGCAGCCGAAGTCACTAATTCAACAGGTGCTGCAGCCAATGGAGAGGTTGAAGATTACCCTGTGACATTTATCAGTTATGACTTTGGTGATGCACCCGATTCTTATGGCACGCTATTGGCAAGCTCAGGTGCGCAGCATATCATCACTGCAGGCATTCAAATTGGCGCAACAATTGATGCAGAAACCGATGGGCAACCCAATGTAGCAGCCACTGGTGATGGTGCTGATGAAGATGGCGTGAGTATTCCAACATTGGTTGATGGTGATGCCTTAACCTTGAATCCTGTGGTTACCAATTTAACCGCATCAGTGGCTAACTTAGTCTGCTGGGTGGATTTCGATGGAAACGGCACATTTGATGTGACAGAATCGGGTGTGGCAACCGTGCCAAGTGGTACCAATGCCGCAGCAATAGCGGTTGTTATGCCAGCAGTTCCAAGTACAGCAAGCACCGACACAAGTGGTACCACTTATGCGCGTTGTCGCATAACAACAGGAGCACTAACGGCTTCAACCCCAACAGGATTATTTGCTGATGGTGAAGTCGAAGATTATGCTGTGAGCATAATTCCACTGCAAGATTGGGGCGACGCTCCCGATGCAGGAGCAGGAAATGGCGCCAGTGATTATTCTACATTGTTAGTAGATAACGGTCCTCATCACATCTTAACAGCCGACCTCTTTATGGGAAGTTGTGTTGATGATGAAGCAGATGGGCAACAAAATGCTGCGGCAGATGGAGATGATACCGGAGTTGCCAGTGCCAATACCAATGGAACGTGTGCCACTGCCAATGACGACGAAGACTCATTAACCGCTCCAACCTTATCCAATGGTCAAATAGCTCCTACAGTTGATATTGCGGTCAGTAATACCTCAGGAGCCGATGCGAGTTTGGCTTGTTGGATTGATTATAATGGCGATGGTGTTTTTGACAATGCAACAGAACGCACCGCAACATCCACGGTAGCCAATAATGCCACTAACGTTACAGTGACACTGCCTGATGTGCCAGCAACGGCGAGTACCAATACAGGTGGAACAAGCTATATGCGTTGTCGAATAGCACGTGTTGCCACCGAGGTTGACAACCCAACAGGAGCAGCTGCCAGTGGCGAAGTTGAAGATTATCAAGTCACGCTTGTGGTGGCAACAGATTGGGGTGATGCGCCAGATACCAGTGTTGGTAATGGAGCTGGAGATTATTCTACACTTGCCAACGATAATGGACCAAGCCATGTCTTGGATGCCTCGCTCTTTATGGGAGCTTGTATTGATGATGAAGGTGACGGGCAACAAAATGTTGCGTCCAATGGTGATAACAATGGTGTAGCGTTAACGGTAACTCATGGAACTTGTGCTAGTGCCAATGACGATGAAGACTCTTTAACACCACCAAACTTACTGGATCAGCAAATCGCACCAACAATAGACGTATCCATAATTAACACCACAGGCAATCCTGCCACGGTGGCGTGTTGGATAGACTATAACGGTGATGGCATCTTTGATAATGCCAGTGAACGAGGAGCTAACACGATTAATGCCAGTGGTACAGTGACCATTACCATGCCAAATGTGCCAGCTACTGCCAATATCGATACGGGTGGCAATACCTATTTGCGTTGTCGAACAGCCAGTAATGCAGCGGATGTTGCCAATCCAACAGGAGCTGCGACCAATGGAGAAGTTGAAGATTATCCCATCAGCATTGCCGCTTTGAATAAGCTAGGCGACTATGTTTGGTATGACAATAATCAAAATGGCTTGCAAGATGCAGGAGAACCTGGTGTCAATGGTATAACGGTTGAATTATTCACCAATGCAACGTGTTCACCACCAAGTACGCAAACTACTCTAACTGCCAATGGTGGATTGCCAGCGGCGGATGGATGGTATGAGTTTGCAAACTTGTCAGCAGGAAACTACTGTGTGCAATTCTCATCTCTGCCATTAGGGTGGGAGGTAACATTGCAGAATCAAGGAGGCGATGACACTTTGGATTCTGATGCGGATAGTGCGACTTTGCAAATACAAAATATTGCACTAACAGATGATGATCCAACAAATGACACAGGTATTTATGCCGCAAATGGTAATATCCCAGGTCAAATTTATTGTGATGCAAACCTTAGTTTGACCTATGACGCAGGAGAAGAGCAAAGCGGTATTGCAGTGACGTTACTGCGAGATACTGATTGTGATGGAACAGGTGATGTTAACGTCGCAACACTTGATACAGATGGCACGGGTAGTTTTGATTTTACCAACTTGCCAGTGGGTTTATCACCAATTCCACCAAACCCTGCGGTTTGTTATGTGTTGAATTATGACTTAACCGATACCGATTTAACGGGTTGTTCACAACCGTTCTTACCCGTAACAACCGTGGTGGAATTATCAACGGATATCCCTTCAGCACCACCGTCAGTATTTGGTAACCATGTAGGGGCTCCGTTAATGATACCCGTAAATAAATGGTGGGCATTATTAATCATGAGCTTATTAATGTTAATGGCAGCAAGACGTTATAAGCAAGATTAAAAAAGCCATTAAATGGATTTAAATAAAAAGCCTCTTATGAAACATAAGAGGCTTTTTTTTATGCATGAAATTTAAATCTTAAATCGAGGGTTAATAGGGGATAATTCTTCGATGAGTTTGAGTGTGCTTTTGTTTACAGCTACTTTTTCATGGGTTTTATAATCCAACATTACAATCCTACCCGTACCAATAGAAGAAACGCACTTATGAGTGTGGCTGTAAATGGCGTATTCCATTAGAAAGCCATGAGAATGGTTTTCAATAACTCGCGCCCCGACTAAGATGACATCAGGGTAATTCAAAGGCAGGCGATAACGGCAACTGGTTTCTGCCAAGATGGGAGCTATTGAGTTCTTGTTGCTTTTATCCATAACACCAATGCGTTCAAAATAAGCCAGTCGTGCCGATTCAAAATAACGAAAATACATGACATTATTGACATGGTTGAAGGCATCCATATCACCCCATTGAACTTTTAATTCTATATTGACGGGATAATTTTTAATAAATTTTTCGAGTTGTTTCATGGTTGTTTATTTAGTTCAAAACCAAAATCACCCTCGTATTGCGCTGCTAAAGCGACAAATACAATCCACGCGGCGGTGTTTTGGGCAATTTCTTCAGGCACGATTTTATCCATTGTGTCATCTTGGGTGTGGTGAAGGTCAAAATAATTGCTTCCATCCTGCGATAACTGCATGGTTGCCATTCCCATCTTTAATAAGGGTGAAATATCGGCACCAGATTTGGCATTGTTGCCGACATAAGTGACGCCTATCGGCGCGAGTAATTCTGCCATTTTTGTAATAGCGGGTAAGGATTGAGCTGAAACATTTGATTTGAACTGATAAATTGGTGAGGCGCCAAAATCAGATTCCGCACCAATAATATGGTTGTGCAGTTCATCTGCATGGGCTTTGCCATAAGCGCGTGCTCCATGCAAGCCATTTTCTTCATTGGCCCATAAAACCACACGAATAGTGCGTCTTGGATTGATGCCAGCCTCTTTTATTAATTTGGCAGCTGCCATGGTAATGCCACAACCCGAGGCGTCATCAATAGCACCAGTGCCTAAATCCCATGAGTCCAAATGTCCACCGATAATCACGACTTGTTCAGGCTTTTGACTGCCTGTAATTTCGCCAATCACATTTTGAGAAGTGTATTGCCCATCCCAATGCGAACCTAAGGTGTATTTAAAAACAACAGGTTTGCCACGTTTGAGTACATTAACCAAAAGGTCGGCATCTGGATTGGATATAGCGCCAGCTGGGACAACTTCGCCTTTTTTTAGTAAGGTAATTTCGCCTGTTTCTTGGTTGAAATTGACTGACTTCATGCCACCTGTGTGTGGGTCTCGATTGCTGTCTGTACCGATAGAGCGAATAATAGCACCAATACCGCCTTTATCTGCAGTGTATTTGGCAGCCATATAACGCGCTCCATTTGCCATGCCATAGCCTTTGCCATTTTTATAACGCACCATACGGTTGCTGATAAAAGTGATTTTGCCTTTAACTAAAGAATCGTCGGCATTTTTTAAATCTTCAATGGTTTTAAAATGAACAATCTCTCCTTTCAATCCTTTTCTCGGTGTAGATAAAGAGCCTCCCAATGCTGTGATTTTTATTTCATGAGGAAATGGAGAAACAATCTCTGCAGTTTCAACACCACGAACCCATTTTGGAAAAGTCACAGGTTCTGTCCACACTTTATCAAAACCCAATTCGTTAAATTTTGCCACTGCCCATTTAACTGCGAGCGCATCACCAGCACTGCCACCTAAGCGAGCACCGACTTCGGTTGTCAGTGATTCGGTAATGTCATAAGCACTGGAATCGGTTAAAGCCTTATCGCGAAGCGTGGCAACTTTTTTCAAGAAATCGGCTTCAAAGAGTTCTTGGGCGTAAAGGGCGTGAAATGATAAGAGTAAGACTAAAACTTTAAACATGGTTTTTCTCAAAAAAAATAAGTCATAAATTCTAACACAACGCGCGGGCATAAAAAAGGGCAGTTCAAAGCCTGCCCTATAAAATCCAAATTGGATTCTTTAATTTAATATGAATTTGTAAATATCATTATTGAAAATATGGTAAATTTCGCCCGCTTCATCTTCACCAAATCCACGAGTGCCAAAATTAACATCTTCTAACATTTCGAAAGACCACGTAGCGCCACTTGGCGTGGCAAAGTTTATTTCTCCACCACAAAAATCTGAAAAAATATACAAGCCCTGTATGGCAGGTATAGCAGAGCCGCGATAAACGTAACCACCCATAACTGAACAACCGTTATTTGAGGCTTGCGGTAAGTCTATTACTGGTTCTGTAAATACTTCATTACCAGTGCAAAGGCTGGTATCAAAATCATGTGCGCCTTCACGGCAACGCCACCCATAGTTTTCAGCGCCCGTACTTGAGGCTGGTTGGAAATTAACTTCTTCGTATAAATTTTGCCCCACATCACCCATAATTAAATCACCAGTTTGTTTATCAAAACTCCATCGGTAGGGATTACGTAATCCATAGGACCAGATTTCTGCACAAGTATTTACTGTGTTTGCAAAGGGGTTGTCACTTGGAACAGTGTAAGATCCTGGAGTAGAGTCTAAACCACAGGTATTTGTAATTGCCCCAAAACCAGGTTCTTCAAATGAATCTTTATAAACAACATCCGTTTGCACGGCTGGAGAAACACTAATTCTCAATATCTTACCTAACAATGTGGTTAAACTTTGTGCTCGATTGCCAGGATCGCCACCGGAGCCACCATCACCCAAACCAATATACAAATATCCGTCTGGTCCAAAATGAATATCACCGCCGTTATGGTTACTAAAAGGTTGCGGCACTCTCATGATTACCTGTCCACTCGTGGCATCGGCACTATTGGCATCGACAGAAACACTGTAACGTTCAATAATGGTATCACCAAAATTTGCACCATTCTTTGTATAGTAAACATAGAAATATCCATTTGTACTGTAATTGGGATCGAAGTCCAAACCCAATAATCCACGCTCTCCACCACTGGCAACTTTTGAACTAATGTCAATAAAATTAGTTGCTAGTAAGTTTGTTCCATCCCAAATTTTTATCGTTCCTGCTTGTTCAACAATAAATAAACGACCAGAACCATCGCCTGCATGACGAACCGCAATGGGTTCATTTGCCGAAAAGAGCAACTGTCTTTGCAAGTTAGCAGGCAATGCACTGTAGGCACTGTAAGAAATAAGACTTATAATTAAAAAGAGCAGAAAATTTTTCATAATAGCTGTTGTTTGTAAAAGTATTAGTTTAAAGGTTTAGCTGTAGAAAAATGTTAAATACGTCAAGATTTTGTATTATTAAGGCTATTTTGGCATAATGAGGACATGAACAACAACACCCGAATTTTAGGCATAGATCCAGGCTCCCGAACCACGGGTATTGGCATTATTGATACTGACGGACGCAATACAGCGTTAGTGCATTTCCAGCCTATTAACTGCGGTAGTGGAGAATTTCCTGACCGTTTAAAGGTAATTTTTACCGATATAACAACCTTAATTCACAAATACCGACCCGATGAAATTTCAATAGAAACCGTTTTTATGGCAAAAAATGCTGGCTCTGCTTTGAAGTTAGGGCAAGCACGAGGCGCCGCAATATGCGCAGCGGTAGCGATGGATTTGCCCGTTTACGAATACGCACCCAAAGCGATAAAACAATCGGTAGTTGGTAAAGGCTCAGCCGCCAAAACCCAAGTGCAATACATGGTGCAATTGCTATTAAATCACAAAGAAAACATTCAAGAAGACGCCGCCGATGCTTTGGCTACCGCCATATGCCACGCCAATTCACGTTGGACAATCGCGGCAATTAATCAAGTATCGAGCAATTACCGCAAAACTTAAACATGGCTGTGCACTATTTTCCTGTTTCACACTTTCAATGTGCCGAACAAATAATTTATACTCATTAGGGTTGTTGGCTTTAGCCAACCTTTTAAGAGCGTTGACTAAAGTCAACAACCCAAAATAACAGTTATTTATTTAATATTTTATAACCTGTTGTATTATATAAAGAAAATAAACTTACAGTGTATGAAACAGGAGTTAAGTGCACAGCCATGAACTTAAATTTACTTTGTTGCCGCTTTAGCAAAATTAGCCAGTGCATTAGTAATTTTTGCCAACGGTTTTTCACAACCCTTGATGTTATGACGAGAGGCTAGATAGTGTGGATTGTTGTAAGCATACCAAACCTGACCGCTTGCATCTTTGTAGATTAAGGCTTTTTGTGGCAAATCTATGGCAGCAGTTTGTGAACATTGCATCAATGGTGTGCCAACCTTAGGGTTTCCAAAAATGACTAGTGTGGTTGGGCGTAACTTCTTACCTACTTTTTTCGCACCCTTTTTATGGTTGATGACCTTAAAAACCGTCATGCCTTTTTTCTCTAAAACCTTTAGGAGGTTCTTGGTGGTTTGTTTGACACTGTGGCGACTTTTTAGTTGGATAAGCCCATCAGCTGCAAAGCTCATTGAGCTTACAAATAAAAAGATTAGTAGAATTGATTTAATTTTTAACATAGTATTTTCCAAGTTGGTGTTTCATAAAGACCTTGAGAGTGATTTTATCTTCCAAAAACCTTTTTTAATAAAGCTGTGGTTTGTTTTAACGGGTTTTTACGTATCTCTGCTTCTTGTTGAGCGAGATAATAAAAAATACCATCCATGCCTTTTTCCACCACATAGCCCGTCAAATCAGGTTTAACCGATGACACAAATGGAATATTGTCGTATTTATCCATGACCTTGTTCAAGGATTGCACAGCACCAACATCAGCTAAAGAGTCTTCGACAATTGGATTCATTTTTTCAGTAAGAGAAGCGGACATCTTCTCCTTAAAATATTGCGTAGCAGAATCATCAGGCCCTTGGTAGATTTTTTTCACATCCTCAAAAGTCATGTCCTTAATGGATTGCACAAATAAATCTTTAGCCACGGGTGTGGCAACCTCTGCTGCACGATTGAGTTTAACCTCTAAATCATCAACCATTCCCGACATACCAATCTTTTTGAGGATTTTGCGAACCTTTTCTAAATTTTTAGGTAAGGGAATGTGAATGTTTTCATCGGCATTAAAACCATCATTAGTGCCTAACTGCGAAACAACATTTTCTGCACCGATGCTCAAAGCTTGTTTAAAAGCTCCTCCAATATCATCATTGCTTAGGGAGCTTGTGGTTTTATCCTTATCACCAAGAATCTTTTTCCACCATTTACTTTTAGCATTAGCAATGGAGAAAACCAAGGAAAGAACAATAAGTGTTAATAGCATAAAATTTTTAATCTTGTACATAAGCAACCTCAAGCAATAATGTGTTGATAAATTATACATTAAACTGATACCATTGCGGTTATTATTTTACTCATTAAAATCATTATGTTTTTACTTGATAAGCCCTATGTCTCACCCTTTTTAAAACAAACAATAAAGAATAATGCCTTGCCCGTGCTTGAAAACTCACTTGTGGATGAATTAAATGCCATGACAAGCCAGCAAGCTGTGGCTTACCTAAAAGAAAATCAAACACCGATTTACAGCAATTCAGAAAACGCCATCGATTGGATTGCTCAATATTTGGATTTTACCGACTTGCCAGAGAAGATTAATCATTTTAAAGATAAATACAAGTTCAGGCAATTAACCCAAAAAATGTATCCTGATTTTTTCTTCAAAAAAGTAAACATAAAAGACTTAATCACGTTGGATATTGAAGCCTTGCCCTATCCCTTTATCATTAAACCCAGTGTTGGCTTTTTTAGTATGGGTGTATACAAAGTTATTAAAAAATCCCAATGGCAACAAACAGTAGACAAAATCCATGACGAAATGCAGCAAGTCAAAAACCTTTACCCGCAATCGGTAATGGGGCTTGATGATTTTATAATCGAACAATGCATCAATGGCGAAGAATATGCTATCGATGCTTACGTCAATGCACAAGGTGAAGCGGTGGTATTAAGCATTCTCAAACACACCTTTGCCTCTGAAGATGATGTCAGTGATCGGGTTTACACCACATCAAAGACCATAATTGAGGAAAATTTAGAACAATTTACTACTTTTGTGCAAAAAATAGCCGATTTATCTCAAGTAAAAACTTTTCCCATGCATATAGAATTACGACGCGAAGCCAATGGCGAACTGCTACCCATCGAAGTCAACCCCATGCGATTTGGCGGATGGTGTACAACGGCAGACATGTCGCACTTTGCTTATGGCTTCAACCAATACCTCTATTATTATCACCAACAAAAACCCAACTGGAACGAACTTTTAAAAGACAAACAAGATAAACTCTACAGCGTCATCGTCCTTGATAACTCCACCGGAAAGCCCAGCGAAGAAATCCACTCATTCGACTACCAAAAAATTACAGGGCAATTCGAAAATGTCCTAGAGCTGCGCAAAATCAACCACAAAACCTACCCCTTATTCGGTTTCCTCTTCGTTGAAACTCAACAAAACAACACTGCCGAACTCACCGCCATCCTCGAATCGGACTTGAGTGAGTTCGTAAACTTGAGTTAGTAGATGTGTGTGAAGAACTTATCATGCCTGCGAAGGCATGTATATTAACCCTGCGGCAAAATACCGCAGGGTTAATACTTGAACTGAGATTATGCAATGAAAAGCAGGCGAGTCGCCTGCGCTCTCAAGTTTTTATGATTTTTTGGTGAATTGCGTCAAGATAACAATGCTTTGTCCATTGACTTTACCCGTGATGTGTTCGGCATTATCAGCCACTAATCCAATTTTGCGCACGGCTGTTCCGCGTTTGGCAACCATTGAAGTGTCTTTGATAGGTAAGTCTTTAATTAAGACAACGGTGTTGCCACTTTGCATCGTAACCCCATTGCAGTCTTTATGAATTAACGATTCATCTTGTGCTTGACCTTCTCTCGTGGCTTTTGCCCAAGTTAAAGCATCGTCTTCCAAACACATCATCTCCAAAGCATCTTGTCCCCAACTTTCACTGTTTAAACGCGATAACATGCGCCATGACATGACCTGTACAGGAAAGTTTTCGTTCCACATGCTTTTGCTTAAACAACGCCAGTGATTGGTGTCCATGTCTTCGTCTTTATTGTTGTGCACGACAAGTCCCATAGGCTAAAATACTCTTATCAAATCCACCATCAGTGCCTGGCGGAATTGCATAAACCTCTAGGTTTTCCGTTACGCCATATAATTCACAGGAGGAATTTGCTCGTATCATTAAAGCGGCCTTTGTCATTGTATTCTCTGAAAATTTTGAAAGAGCAGAACTTATTAACTAATGTGACAAAATTGATATATAATTACAAAATATGAAACTAAAACCGATGCAAATACACGAAAAAGCATTAATTTGGCAAATTTATGAAAATGCCTTGCAGGCATATATCGAAAAAATATGGGGTTGGGATTATGCGTGGCAAAAGCAAGATTTTGAACAAAACATAGCTCAATACACAACCTCATTTATTTTCAAAAGCGATAAAATCATCGGTTATATTCAGTACAAAGTGAAGAAAAAGCGTGTTTATATCAATATGTTAAGTCTAAAATATACCGATTTTATGAAATATGTGGGCTAAAATGGTAAAGATATGAAAATAGAATTAAAAGCAATAGTTGATGGCTTTGAGTTTCAAACAGATGAATCTCAAGCTTTTTTAAATAAAAAAACGGGTGAAGTTTTATTTTTTACTGATGAAGAACTGCAATTGGCAGAAAGTAAAGAAGATATCTCGGACTATGCCCATTGGATGCAAGATGCCGTTAAAGTTGCATCAACTTATCTAGAAGAACAAGACAATTATCTAGAACTTCCTACAAAATATGAATTTCATGAATATCATGTTATGGAAAATTTTATATTGTCATTACCACATGAAGCGCAAAGAGAAGAACTGTATTACATGATTAAAGGAAAAGGCGCTTTTTCACAATTTAAACGTGGAATTGAGCGTTATTCATTAACAGGTAAATGGTATAAATACCGAGATAATGCAATTTTTGAGCTAGCAAAACAGTGGTGTGATGCCAATAGTTTAGAGTATAAATAACTCCGTAGGATGAGGCCTTACCCATCGGCTGGGATGTCGGTTAATCAATAATTTATAAAAAATACTGTCATTACCAAGAGGTACCAAGCGGCTATCCATACCGTTGGGTGCGCATAGGGGTAGGGACTTTAGTCCCGTTGTTTTAAAGACGGACTAAAAGTCCGAACCCCACCAACTCTTGAGCAGTTACGTTTTATTTTCACTTACTGTATTAAAAAAATTTTAAAGGAAAATTTTAAGGAACATCCTTTATATTATTCAATACAAGTTCTTTTGGTTTTGTGTTTTGGAGTTTTCAATAAGATGGGTCATTCTTTTTTGATGGGTATAGCCTATCGAAATAATGAATAATTCAAGAACATGATTTACTTTTTATGCGGAAAATTGAAATTTGATTACCCACTGCACTTCATATAGAGCCAAATTAATTCACAATATCCTGCACAATCAATTGCACACTGCGTCGCCCTCGAAATTCATTGATGTCTAAACGGTAGGTGATTTGGTTTTTACCATCTTCGGGTTTGAAGGCATTAGGGTGGATATTGAAGGCGATGGCACCGATTCTCTTGCTAAAATCTTGGGTTTGTAGGGTTAATTTTGTATGGCCATGTCCGACTTCTTTTTTTTCGATGATGTTGAACCAGCCATCAAAGAGCGGAGCAGGGAAGTTTTGTCCCCATGGTCCGTGATTTTGCAGGTCTTCGGCTACAGCAAGACAAATATCGACTGAGTCTAACTCACCATCGGTCTCGATGGTGTGTTGGCGTTGTTCTTCGGTGAGGGTTTTGTTGACGTAATCGATGAAAATATGACGAAATTCTTCATAATTTTCGCGATTAATGGAAAGCCCTGCCGCCATGGCGTGCCCACCAAATTTGTGCATGAGTTGTGGGTGGTTTGTTTCGATAGCCACTAATGCATCGCGGATATGAAAGCCTGTGATGCTGCGTGCAGAGCCTTTTAGTATTTCAGATTCGTCATTTTCTGGTGCAAATGCGATGACAGGTCGGTTGGTTTTTTCTTTAACCTTGGATGCCAATAATCCCACCACACCTTGGTGCCAATCTTTGTGGAATAGGCAAATTCCATCGGGTAATTTCTTAATTTTGTCCAGCTCATTAACAACACTATCGGCGACTTGTTGCATGTCTTTTTGAATTTCTTTGCGTTGGTGGTTTATCACATCCAGCTTGTGTGCCAGTATCATGGCTTGTTGTTCGTCATCGGTGTTGAGTAATTCAATACCAATGCTCATGTCTTCTAATCGTCCAGCGGCATTTAAACGCGGTGCGATAACAAAACCAAAGGTTTCGGTGGTCGTTTTGGTCAATTCTTTATCAGCAATCTTAAGCAAGGCTTTTATGCCTGCAACGGTTCGTCCTGCTTTGATGCGTTTGATGCCTTCGGTAACCAAGATACGGTTGTTGTCATCCAGTCCAACCATGTCAGCAACAGTGCCTAAAGCGACTATATCTAACCATTGGGCTAAATTGGGTGGGTTGATTTGTTTATCGGTGAAGTAGTTGGATTGAGTGAGTTGTGCACGAATTTCTGCCAATAAATAAAACACTACGCCAACGCCAGCCAAATTTTTACTTGGAAATTCATCGCCATTAAGGTTGGGATTAACAATGGCATCAGCATTGGGTAAAACCTCGGCTTGTAAATGATGGTCGGTAATAATCACTTGCATATCCGCATCAAGGGCGGCCTGTGTGCCATCAATTGACGAAATGCCATTATCTACCGTGATGATTAATTCACAATCCATCTCTTGCAAAATTGGTATCAATTGCGTGCTTAAACCATAGCCAAAATCAAAACGATTGGGTACTAAAAAGTCAATATGGCTGTGACCAAAAGCATTAATGGCACGCAAACACAAAGCCGTTGCTGTTGCCCCATCGGCATCAAAATCACCGACGATGACTATTTTCTTATTGCTGTTAATGGCATCAACGACAATCCCTGCGGCTTTTTGAATATTGGATAACTGTCCCGGTTTGTGCAAATGTTGTAGTGTGTGTTCGATTTGCTGTGGATTATTGATGCCGCGTGAGAGGTAAAGCCGTTGGATTAAATCAGATAAACCCAAATCTGATAATGGGTTCTCTTTTGGTAGGGTTCTTCTTTTTATTTTAATCACAAATGGCTCAATTAGTTTGAGCCATTATTTTAACCTGAGTGTGTCATGATGTAACGGTGTAATGGTATTTATTATGGTAAATTACTAGGAGCCTGTCCGAGAATAGGAATCGTAGTGAAGGAAAGTTGGATTTAGGGCTGATTTTCGGTTTTTTGAGAAGAATAGCACCGCTATTTGCCGAGAAAAAGCGGAAAATAGCACAAATCCAGCTTTTCTGTAATAGATTATCTATTCTCGGACAGGCTCCAGGCTCCTAGGACAGTTCCTGGCTCCTAGGACAGTTCCTGGCTCCTAGGACAGTTCCTGGCTCCTAGGACAGTTCCTGGCTAGTAATCATTAATCTTATTCTCATGACACAATGCACAATCAATTTCAGTGCCTTTGGGAACAAACACAAGTTTACGTTCATGTCCGTTAACATTGATTTTTTGACAACCATTTCGATCCTCTTCTTTGCAGGCAAGGGTTCTATCCGCACTTGTTTTTGAAAGAACGGTTCCACGTCCATCATTGCCATGGCAGTTTTTACAACTGGCATCATTGATGTCTTCATGGTCTTTATTCCATGTGGTTCTGATTATTGTTGTATCAAGTTGTCCATTGTTTTGACTGATGGGAGAAATTTCATGCAAACCATGAGGGCCATCACGGCTTAATCCTAAGCTTTGTGTATGACAGGTACTGCATTCGCTAATAGTGCCGACATGTCCTTGCAGTTGAATCGAGGCAGTGTTGTCATTGGCATTAACATTTGCATTGGGCCAGATGGCATGGGTACTGCCATGGCAACCTTCGCACATGATGCCACTGTGTCCTTGATTGCCTTGTGTAGTCGTAGAATTACCACTGAGGCGATAAAGACTTTCGTTCTCAGCAAATGGGGAAGACTCAGAGATTATCGGACTATTGGCATCAGTGGTAAAAGCTTGCAACAGGCGAATGCCATCATTAGCAACTATCGCTCCTGCTGGATGATTTTTGTGACGGGCATCGCCAGTATGGCAGGATTGGCATTTAGGTTCGCTTGCCCATGGTACGCGCGAACCACCTGAGGTAAAGTCATGTCCGACATCGGACATTTCTCCATGACAATCTTGGCACACTACACCACCTGTTGCCATCGCACCTCGTAAACATTGCGTGCGTCTGCCTGGGTGACATTGGTAACAGGTTTCACCTAATACATGTTGAGTAACAGTTAGACTTGGATCAGCATCGGGAAACCCATTGCTAATAGCTGGCAGTTGGCGTATGGCATCATCTGGTGCAGGCATATTTGGAAATAAATCAATAAATTGCCCGTGGTATTTATGCATAACTGAGGACATACTTAATCCAACAGTGACTTGAAATACTTGATTGTCTGGACTGTCAGTTGGACCAAGTTGTGCCAAATCTAATGCGGGGGAATAATGGCATTGTGAACATTGGATTGGGACTCTTTTACTCAAGCAATTAGCATTCCATGCACTGCTGTTGTTAGTATTATTTGCTGCATCACAGCTTCCCCAACCACTTGGGTAATTGCTGCCATGTTTGACATCATGCAAACGCAAGACATTGATTTTAGCGGCATTGAGTAATTGCTGATCAACAGTTAACCCTGGTGCATTTTCTAAACCTTCTACTTCAAATACAGTCTGTGTTTGTGAAGTAGGAGAAATAGCTGACTCATTGCAACTATCGCTTTGTATCAAAGGCGATACATCAATATCGGCACAATCAATCATCATCGCATGGCAATTTTGGCAATCGGCTTCAGAGGCAACAGGCAAGACAATATCTGTACTGGCAATAGTGTCACTATTGAGCTTTGCTTGCACTCGCATTAATGGATATGGGTTACTTCTGCCAGCATCATCAATGGGAAACATAGGAATTCCTTCAGCAGAAAACCAATTGGTTTCATTGATTATACTGCCGAGGGGAGACGGCAAGACACTGCTGAAGAAATTAACTTCTGTATCAAATCGACCAAAGGGTTTGGGCTCATTGCTGACATAAGGGTCGCTTATGCCTGGCATGGATTGTTGGTTGAAATGACAGGTAATAGGATTGAGTAAACAATCAGGTAGTGCAATAGATTCTGGTACGGGCAAACCAATATCAGCGATGATATGTAATGGATTAAGTAAGCCAAAAAAGATATTATCGTAACCATCAAAACCTATTGGGTCATTAGTGTTGGGATTGTTTTCCCAAAAGTTGCTCTTAAAAAGGGACAAAAATACATCATTTTGTGAGGAGGAATTTATCGAAACAGCCGAGCGATTTGTGCCAACCAATGAAGCAAGCGGTGGATTCAAAAATGCTGGCATTGATGGATTGTTGTTATCAAGAATGGGGTCATTTGGGTTGGAGCTAGCAGAATAAACCACAGAAATATCGGGATTAATAGCAGGTGTGATAAGCGTTGGGTTATCACCGCGTTGAATGACTTGAGCATGCACCACATTAAAAGGCGGTAAAATACTAAATATTTGGTAGTCTAAATCAGCACAATGCATTCCAAGGTCATTAGCCGCTAGAACTCTATAATCAGCATTACCCAGAAAAGGGGTTTCTTGCACTGCATCAAATGAGTTGGTTATAGGGTTTTCAAAATTAGATTTAAAAATTAAGTCTGCTTGTGCAAAAGCCTTTAAACTAATGAAAAAGAGTAAACCAATGAACAGGCATTTTATTGGTAATTTGGGTGTATTATACGTATTCATTTTGCAACCTCTTTTGGTTAAATGTGTAATAAAAATTACAAATAGGCCCTCATATTAGGCTTTAAAATCACATATTTTTGTTAGTTGACTCACAAAAATTAGCTCAAATTTAACAAAAATAGCCTTTTTAACGTGAATTTAACGCTTATCGGTATTAAACCTAATGAAATATTTCAAGCCCCTATTGTGAATAGATTAATTGACCCTTTGCTATTTTATCTGTTAAAGTTTGTAGCAGTATTCACAAAGTAAATTTTAACTTAAATCAATTAATATGAAACTAGTCAAACCCTCATTAAAATACCACGAAAGCTATTGCTGCTATATATTAGAGTTAGGTAATGAAGAGCGTTATCCATTTCCTTTAGACTTTGCGTACGATGATTTTGATGCCTTATTAGGCAAACTTGAAAACTTCGCATTGGGTAAAAAAATACCAATAGGATATGTCCCCAGTACTACTTTTTGGCTTGTAGAAAAAGGTGAAATACTGGGAGTGACTAATTTAAGACATAAGTTGAATAAACAAATTATGATTTGTGGTGGTCATATAGGTTTAAGTATTAGACCTTCACAACGTGGTAAAAATTTAGGTAATAAACTGATGAATCTTTCGATAATAAAAATGCACCATATGGGTGTCAATCAGATTCATATACATTGTCATAAATCAAATCTAAAATCAGCTAAAATCATATTGAATAATAGTGGAGTATTAGATTCTGAAATTAATATTAATGGGAAAATAGTTCAAAGGTATATAGTTGAAAACTAAATAACCATGAGCAGTATATCGGGACACCCATCTTATCGGTATATCGGGATAGAGTATATCGAGTATATCGAGTATATCGAGTATATCGGGACACCCATCTTATTACTTTTTTTATCTTTCAGCTCAAAGTTTGAGGTGGCCAAAACACTGCCGATGGGCAAGGGCATCCTATTCAAAAATTAGTTTTTATCTGCGTTTTTTTGCGTACATCTGCGGAAAATTGCTTTTGATTTTCTCCATGTACGCTGCGCCGCTGTTAGATAATTTGTTTTTGTTGGGTTGTCGGTTTTAACCGACGTTTTTTTGTTTTAAGTTGAGTTTTAGTGGGATAAACCCCACTATCCATTTGGAGATGGCGGACACCGAACCTAATTGTAAGCTATTGATAGTAATAGCTATTAATCAATGAAGTTATAGATAAGGTTAATATTACCACCACTATTACCACCATTTACGTTCATTGCAATACGTTCTTTTTAGGCTTAGAACGTTAATTTTACAACAAAGAGTTAAAAACACACACTAAACACTAAGCACGGGCAATGGCTTTTTGCCTGTGCTGGTTTACCAGTATTTAGGCTTGTAAATTGGTTTCTTTTTAGTTGGTATCTTGTTGGGTAGTTGGTGCTTTTCTAATTCGTCATTATTTATGTGGGTTCTTGTCCAGTTGGCATATTGACTTAATCCTTTATTCTTACGTTTATTGCTGTTACTTCTTGGCAATACCAAGCCTAAAACTATGTCTATAAAGTCATTGCTAATGTAGTTTAATGCAGGAATTAAGTCTGAGTCACTAGAGACTAAAATTTGTTGTTTACATTGCCCTTGCGTTGCATCTCGATACATTTCCAAAGCAATATTAACATCCGTTTGTTTTTCCTCTAGCTTCCATGTTTTAACCCTTGCCTTTAAATCAATAGGTTTTTGATACAATACAGGCGAACTCATATCCACATCAAAGTAACCATTTATTATTTCAATGCAATTTTCACTTTTTGTGCATAATGCTTTATGGTAATAGTTTTGTGATTGTTGAGATTTTTCTTTATGTTGTGAGAACTTGGTAATAACGGGTGCAGTAAAATACTTGATTGAAACTATTTGAGATTGAGGATTTTGTATTTTGGCAATTTCTGAAAACAAGCTATGTAAATCTAACCATTTATATTTGGTGTTTTTGACTAAACCATAATAGAGATTATAGCCATCAATATAAATTATTGTTTTCATGAGTTATTTTTCCATTAGAAATTACACTATCCTAGAATTGAAAAAACCGCACCAGCCTAAGCCTTGCGGTCTTTTCGCCTTAAAGTCATAATCTACAAGGATTACCACCTAAAGGTAAGTAGTGGACTCATTGTACACTGTGTACGTACACGTTTGCAAATTTATTTTATACCATTGAGGTACATTAATAGACAATAAAGTATTTTAAAAGTTCTTACCAAGCCTTATTTGTAGCAAGTTTCATTGTATCGACAACAATGTATTGATTCTATTGTTTTGTAGTGGTTTTACCTGTGCTTAAATCCTAAGCAACTTTAGCCACCCAATGATTGTTTTTCTCTGATAAGGTGATATTGTTTAGTTCATCATCTAATTTATTTATCATTTCAATAAGATTTAACACCTTTTCATTCTTGCCAATTTTTTCAAGATAAATGATTCTGATTAAAGTATTGGCTGAACCTGAAATATCACTGCGGGATTTTTCCCAACCTCTGATTGTGTTTTCACTCACATCCAATAAAACAGATAATCCTTTTTGTGATAGGTCTAATTCTTTGCGTAGGTAACGTATTTCATCGCCTTTTAGTTTTCTTTGCTTAGTGATTAAGTTATAGGCTATGGCTTTATGCAAGCCCTCTAAATCATGCACCGCAATACCCTCACCATAGGGCGTTTTTTTGATTATGTAACCATTTTCAAGATAAACATTATCTAAGCCACACATGGTGTAGTGATAGGGTTTTTTATTTGTGTTCATGGTGTTTTACCTCTTTTATTCATTCAACAACAATAACGGTTACGACAATCAGATAATTGCCATCATCGCCATTATCCAATGCTACGGCTACTCTAATATTTCTTTGCATTAAAAAATGACCAATAGTTAATTTCCAGTTGCCATGTGCGGTTTTATGTACTCTTTCAACCACTCTACCATTTCTTAGGCATTTCAATATTTCTAAATCACTAACATGCCTTTGACCCTTTCTGATAGTGGCATGGTGAGCCATAAATACATTACTAGAATCAGTTGCTAATTCTTTGACCATTTTTAATGCCGTTGCATCATTAAGGTTCATCAAAATTACATTGTCGGTGGTTTTCTTTGTCATTTAATAACCGTTAATATTTGACGGTATTATAAAGGCTGATGATTGATTATACAAGGTTTGATTTAATGTTGATTGCTGGTTGGATTTTTATTAAAAGTTTCACCAGCTAATTACCAAGCCTTATTTGTATCAAGTTTCATTGTATCGACAACAATGTATTGATTCTATTGTTTTGTGGTGGTTTTGCCTGTGTTTAAATTCAATAATTTAGCAAGTTGATACTGAGCTTATAAAAGCAAAAGCCTAATGCAAAGAAGTCGCGAAGATTTAAAAAAACTCCTCCAAAGGAACCGATGCTTTAGCTTCGGCTTTTATTAAAAAAAAATGCTTTGTCATACCTGCGAAGGAAGGTATTTCTTGAATCAATTAAACTGCTCAGTATCGATAACATTTATTCAGGTACTATAAGAATTAGTTCTTTATAATAATTTAGATTCCCAATTTGGCAACCAGTACCATCTCGCAGGCCAGACATTACTTTTAACGTATTAGAATCTGCTTTTCGTGCTTGACCACAACCATAATCTTGAGTACCTGCATCCTTTGCAATTAATTTAATACCATTTATCCTTTTTTCCAATAAATTTAATTTATATTTCATTTCCGAAATACTAGAAAGGTCATTATCAGAAACTGTTTTTTTTATCTTTTGCCAAATTTCCCATTCACCGCCTGAATAAAAGTAAGCGTCAACCAAACCACATACTTGACAAGTTCTATCAATCGTTGTTTGATTTAAAATTCCAAGGCAGGAGTTTTTCGTAGCCTTCAATAGATTCAACCAACTGCAGCTCTTTATAAATATG
>JALSLV010000032.1 GCA_026988115.1 Lysobacterales bacterium
AAGCCTAAAATCTTTAAACAAAATCCTAGCCAATTTAAACAAAGGTTGTTAAGATTAAAGTCTTCTAACAAGATGGGTTTACATCAACAACGTTGTGAAACCTGACAATTACCTGTAAATGCAATGTTTTTTTGGGTGTGGTTTGAGTGGGATAAATCCCACTTACCAGTTGGTCTGAGTGGAGGATTTGATTTTATTTTAATCATTGAGGTAATCCAAACATGCCGATGGGCATGGCCCATCCTACATGTGGCTGTTTTTTCTTTTCGCTGTGCCGCTGTGCGATTATTTGCTTGTTTGGCTTGAGTAGGATGAATCCCACTTACCAGTAGGTGCTTGAGTTTGAGGATTTAATTTTAAGACAATATCTACATGTGGCTATTTTTTTCGTTGTGTCGCTGTGCGATTATTTGCTTTTAGTAGTCGCTTTTGATGTGGGGAGTTTGGGCTTTGCTTTAATAAAATTGTTAAACTGCTTAACTCAATGTTATACTGCTGTTTTTAATAGATTAATCATTCAAATGAATCGCATGACAAAATGGCTCTTGTTGGCATTATTTCCTTTTAATGCCGTGGCGCAAAATCTAAAATCTCCCGAATACATTCAACTAAGCACACAAAATGTTTACGATGTTGAAATTATTGTTTTTGCGTATAATACGGCTTTACCCAATGTTCAAACTTACGTAAATAAACCCATTTTTGACACCAGCTTAGCCTATCTGTTGGATTTTAATAATGAGGATTTGCCACTGGTCAAGAAAGCAGATGCTCAAGAGAATGATAGCCAATACACTATTGATATTGAAGCAAAGGGTGAGGGGGTTTTGGCATTGGCTTGGTTTGAGCATGATGCTTCGCATTTTCAATTAAATAACCTATGGGATAAGTTACTAAAAAACCCAAGTACCACACCTCTTTTGCATCGTGCGTGGCGACAACCAGAAACTTTATTTGAATCACCTGAGTTTGTTAATATCAAAGCTGTTGATAAAATTGTAGACAACATAATTACAGAAAATGAGATCTATCCTGATGGAACTCTGCAAGGTCAAGTTGCTCTATCAAAGGGCAGATACATGCATTTTACTAACCAAATCAATTTATTTCGCACAACTAATACAGCTGATGACGTTTTTGTTGATGATGCCAAAAATATAATCTTTTCATTGACTGAACGAAAACAAGTCAAATCTGGTGAGTTACACTACTTTGATAATCCGTGGTTTGGTGCATTAGTTAAAATTACTCAATTTAAAGGAGAACAAGCTCATGAATAAAATTATAAGCCTTTTTTTTATACTCTTATTGGTTGCCTGCACACCAAATAAAAAGGTTACCAAAGCTAAATCTTGGCAATTGAATCAAGAATCAAGCACTCTTTCCATAATAACCACAAAAAATAATAAAATCTCTGAGGTATCAGAATTCACTAGGTTTAAAGGCAGCATTAGTCAATCTAATTACCTTTCGATTGAAGTTGATTTGAGTTCTCTTGAAACGAATATTCCCATACGAAATGAGCGCATTGGCAAACATTTATTTGAGACTTCACTTTACCCAACTGCAGATATCCATACTCAGCTCAAAGCTGAGGATTTAACATCTGGGGTTCATGAAATTACTTTTGATATCGATTTACATGGTGTATCTGGGATTTTGAAGGCTGAATTTATGGTATTTAACCAAAACTCAAAGAAAATTATCACTTTGCATAAACCCCTTATCATTAATGCCGATGTGTTTGGTTTGACACAAGGCATTACTACCCTAAAAAATATTGCAAAATTACAGAGTATAGATTTTACTGTGCCAGTTCACTTGGTTTTAACATTTGAGCACTAAGTGTAACATTTCAACTCACTTACCGTTATTATCATTAAAGGGTACTTTTAGCCTATTGTCAAAAACACAAACCGCATTCATAATGGATGCGGTTATTACAAAGAGATAATACAAATGAAATCCAAAATCTGGAAATACACCAAACGCAGCTTATTGGTTTTGTTGCTGCTTCTTACTGTTTTTATCATCAATTTATTGTGGTTTAAACCTTTTTCAATCAATCATTTTTATACAAAAATATTTGTAGAGTTTGCCATGGACAGTCCGCAAATGGTTGCAGGAATGGGGTCAAAACTATGGCACTATGATCGACTCGATGATAATTCACAAAAAGCTGGTGATGAAAGTGAAGAATTATTGAAAAAAGATTATGCCATGTTTAAACGCTATGATAGAGAGGATTATTCTGGCCAAGATTTAATCTCTTATGATGTTTTGGATGACTTTTTACAAGGACAAATGGAGAATATTAAATATGAAAATTATGGATATAGTCAATCGCAAAAAGGCGGTAACTACATGGGTATTATAAGTTTCATGAAAAACATCCATAAAATAGAAAACCATAGTGACGCAGAAGATTATATTTCGCGACTCTCGCAAATTGGCACTTCATTTGACAACACCTTAATTCAAGTGAAAATTGAACAAGACAATGGTGTTATCCCACCTGAATTTGTTATTAAAAAAATGCTGGTTAATATGCACAATATTCGCGACCCAGAATTGCAAGACAATGAATTGGTTAAAGATTTTACCGAGAAATTAGACAGTCTCAAAGATTTGGATAATGACACTAAAATCGCATTGAAAAAAGACATGAAAGAGCAAATGCTTGAAGTGGTGCAACCTGCTTACGACCGAATGATTGCTTTTTATGAGGATTTATTAACAAAAGCAGACTCACGTGCTGGGGTTTGGAAGTTTCCCAAAGGCGATGAATATTATCAGCACCAAATCAAAGCCTCCACCACAACTGATTATACTGCCGAATATTTGCATAATTTGGGCTTAAAAGAAGTAGATAGAATTGTTGCACAAATTAAAACCTTATTACGTGAACAAGAATACGAAGTTGATTTAAATCCCATTGGCAAAATCCTTAATGACATGAGTAAAGACCCTAAGTTTCTATACGATGATTCCGAAGAAGGCAGGCAACAAGTCATTGCTGATTACCAAAGCATTATTGATGAAATTGATGCGAAAATGCCTGAATACTTTGCCATATTACCCAAAGGCAAGGTGGAAGTAAAACCCGTACCAAAATACAAAGAAAAGACGGCTGCAGGTGGCTACTATGAAAGCCCTTCCTTAGATGGCTCTCGCCCTGGTCGTTTTTACGCCAATCTTTACGATTTATCAGCTACGCCTAAATTTGCCATGAACACGCTAGCCTATCACGAAGCTATTCCAGGGCATCATTTCCAACTAGCCATTCAAAATGAATTAGAAGGCTTGCCAATTTTTAGAAGCTTTATGGGTTCAACGAGTTACACCGAAGGTTGGGCTTTGTATGCCGAAAGATTGGCGTGGGAAGCTGGATTTGAACAAGACCCATTTACCAATATTGGCAGACTTCAAGCCGAACTGCTTCGTGCCGTGCGGTTGGTTGTTGATACCGGCATTCATCACAACAAATGGACGCGTGAACAAGCCATTAAATACATGAGCGATACCACTGGCTTTGCCGATAGCGATGTGGAAAGTGAAATCGAACGTTATATCGTTTGGCCTGGACAGGCTTTGGCCTACAAAGTTGGCATGATAAAAATCCTTGAACTGCGCCAAAGAGCACAAGAAAAGCTTGGAGAAAAATTTGACATTCGGCAATTTCATAAAGCCGTGTTAGAAAATGGTTCACTGCCTTTAACGCTGTTGGATAGGCAAATTAATGCCTATATTGAAGAGACTTTAAAAAAATCTTAAACAAGTCTTTAATTCACCCATCAAATCGGTACAATGCCCATCATTTAATTATGGGCATTTAACCATGAACGATGCAATCAGAAAAGTTCCTGAACTTAACCATATTGACCTTATAAAGGGCACTAACCTTGAGAAACAACGATTTATTGATGATTTCTACAATGGTTTGGTTGAATACGGTTTTATTGTGTTAAATCCTTATGATTTTTCTTTTGATTTAGTCGAGGAGGCATACGATAAATACAAAGAATTTTTCGCTCTTCCATTAGATTTAAAGATGAAATATTTTTGTGATAATGGCGGGCAACGCGGTTATGTGCCTCGTTTAGTGGAACACGCAAAAGACAGTAAACACCCCGATTTAAAGGAATTTTGGCATATTGGTCGAGAATTAGACTCCCAAAGTTCTTATAAAAACTCTCCTCTTTACCCCAATAATGTGTGGCCCGAATCAGAAATCCCTGATTTTAAAGATATAGGTCTTGCCCTTTACAATCAACTCGATGCTGTTGCCAACAGTTTATTTCATTCTCTTGCGCATTCGTTGAATGTTCCGCAATCCTATTTTGAAGACATGACCAACGAGGGTAATTCCATTTTACGCACTATTCACTACCCTCCTTTAAAAGAATTTACCGAAAAAGACTCCATCCGCGCAGGCGCTCACGAAGACATTAACCTTATTACCCTGCTAGTCGGAGCAACCGATGGAGGACTTGAACTATTAGACCGCGATGGTCAATGGCTTGCTGTGCCAAGTCTTCCTAACCAAATCGTCATTGATTCGGGCGACATGCTCTCACGCATCACCAATGAAGTGATTCCTGCCACCACTCACCGTGTGGTTAACCCAGATCACAGCACAAAAGAGCGTTACTCCATGCCCTTTTTCTGCCACCCACATGCCAATGCCGAGCTAAAGTGCATTGATTCATGTATCGGCAGCGGTAAAAAGTACGAAGACATCTTAGCCAAAGATTTTTTAATTCAACGATTAATTGAGATTGGTGTTTTGAAAGTACAAGCCTAATAAATAATAACCAGTTATTGGCGGGATTTTAGGTTTAGCTTATTTAAAATAACTTTATCCTTAGTATTTTCCGAAATTATGGTAAAATCGCGCCTCTTTTATCACCATCCATTTTCAATCAATGCTATTTGAGTCCATTGCAAACCTGACTAATGCAAAATCACTTAACTTCAAAGGAGTTAAGGGTCTTGCTTTGCCTTTGTTATTGGCAGAGTTGACCCAAAACAACACAGGTTTGAACTTAGTTTTGACTGAATCAGCACACGAAAGCATTGTTTTAGAAGAAGAATTGCAACTGTGTGCACCCGAATTAAAAGATAAAATATTCCACTTTCCTGCGTGGGACACCTTGCCTTATGATGTTTTTTCGCCCAATCCAGAAATCGTTTCACAGCGTTTAGCTTTTTTATACAACATATCTCATGACATCGACAATGGTATATTGATTATTCCAACCAATAATCTTATGCAACGATTAAGCACTAAATCCTTTATCAAAGGTCGCTCATTGTTTTTAAAAATTGGCTCGTCATTTGATGTGACTAAAAAACGTTTATCCTTTGAAAACAACGGTTACCATTGTGTCACAGAGGTGCGTGAACCCGGTGATTTTGCCGTTCGTGGTGGCGTGATAGACATTTATCCAACGGGCACTGAAAAAGCCTATCGTTTAGAGTTGTTTGATGACGAAATAGAATCCATTCGCATCTTTGATGTCGAAACCCAACGCTCCATAGAAAAAGTTAAAGACATTCATATCTTACCAGCCAATGAATTTCCCTTTGATGAAGCCGGTCGCATGCACTTTCTGGAAAAGTTTCGTGAAAACTTTGATGTCGATACACACAAATGTTCCATTTATCAAGATGTTCGTAAACTCGTGCAGTTTTCAGGCATTGAACAATATTTACCGATGTTTTTTGAAGAAACAGCCACACTTTTTGATTTTTTACCCGCAAGCACCCGAATTATTCACACAGGCAAAACACTGCCAATACTCTCAACATGGGATAAACAAATTCAAGCCCGTTACCAAGAGAGACGGCACGATATTCAACGCCCTGTTATAGCTCCTAAAGAGTTGTATTTGTTGCCTCAGGAAGTGCATGAACGTTTAAAAAAATATTCAACTATTTTATTAAATCAAGAAAGTGATGCACAAGATTTTCATACCCAATTACCTAACCGCTTTAATCCTGAAACGCATAAAACCCAAGTGGCTTGGTTACAACAACAATTAGCTGCTGGTAAACGCATCTTAATTACTGCTGATTCATTGGGGCGTGCCGATGTTATTAAACGTCTTTTTACCAAAGAAAAAATGGTGCTCAAAGAAGTTGCGACTATCGCTGATTTTTTTAACTCACCATTAGACATTGCCCTAACCATTGCACCCATTGAAAATGGCACAAACTTCACCCAAAAAGACCTCATCATTTTGGATGAAAGTTGCCTGTTCGGTACGCGCGCTAATCGAACACGCAAGAAAAAACGCTTCAAAGCCAACCCTGATGAAATCATCAGTAATTTAAGTGAATTGCATATTGGTTCACCAATTGTGCATATCGATCACGGTGTTGGGCGTTATCGAGGCTTGGAGACACACAATTTCGAGGGTGAGGCCGAATTTTTAGTGCTGGAGTATTTTGGTGGTGACAAATTATTTGTCCCTGTCTCCTCTTTGCACCTCGTTTCACGTTATACTGGCTCTTCAGAAGAAAATGCACCGTGGCATAAACTCGGTGGAGACCGATGGCAAAAGCTACGCGAAAAAGCCGCCAAAAAGGTCAAAGATGTTGCCGCGGAATTATTACAATTGTATGCCATTCGTGAATCCCGTGGTGGCAAGCAAATTAAACTCAATGAAAACGATTATTTGCAGTTTTGCCAAGGCTTTCCATTTGAAGAAACAGATGATCAAGCCACGACAATAGATGCGGTTATAAAAGACCTGCAAAGCCCAAAATCAATGGACAGAGTGGTCTGTGGTGATGTTGGCTTTGGTAAAACAGAAATTGCCTTGCGAGCCGCCTTTGTCACGGCTAATGATGCGAAACAAGTCGCCATACTGGTACCCACCACTTTATTGGCACAACAGCATTACGAAAACTTTTTAGACCGTTTTTCACCCTTCCCGATTAAAGTAGCTGTGTTATCCCGCTTCGTAAAGAAAGCAGAACAAACAAAAATACTTGAGGGTGTCACCAACGGCACGATTGATATTGTTATTGGCACGCATAAACTTCTGCAAAAAGACATAAAATTCAAAAACTTAGGTCTGATAGTTATTGATGAAGAACACCGCTTTGGCGTGCGTCAAAAAGAACGTTTGAAAAAATTACGTGCCGAAGTTGACATCTTAACCTTAACCGCCACTCCGATACCAAGAACACTCAATACCGCTCTTTCTGGACTGCGAGACTTATCCATAATTGCCACACCACCCAAGGCTCGATTATCGGTTAAGACTCAAGTGATTGAATGGGATAATTCCACCATTAAAGAAGCCTGCCAACGTGAAATTCAACGCGGTGGTCAGGTATATTTTTTACATAATGATGTCAAGACTATTGAACAAATGGCAGAGACAGTACAAAAACTCGTACCACAAGCCCGTGTGCGAGTCGCTCACGGTCAAATGCACGAAAGTGAGCTGCAAAGTGTTATGCTAGATTTCCACAAGATGCGTTTTAACATTTTGGTTTGCTCCACCATTATTGAAAATGGCATTGATATCCCTACCGCAAATACCATTATCATGAACCGTGCGGATAAACTCGGTTTAGCACAAATGCACCAACTGCGTGGTCGTGTTGGGCGTTCACACCATAAAGCCTTTGCTTATTTGCTCATCCCTGGCTGGAAAGCCATCAGTAAAGATGCCGTCAAACGCTTAGAAGCGATTGTATCACTGGAAGATTTAGGTTCTGGTTTTACTCTTGCCACACACGATTTAGAAATACGTGGCGCAGGGGAACTACTCGGTGATGAACAATCAGGTCAAATCCAAGCCATTGGTTTTAGTTTATATTGCGAATTACTTGAGCGTGCTGTTGAAGCACTCAATAATGATGAAGAACCTGAGTTAGACGACTTGAGTATTCACGAAACAGAAATCGAACTCAATATCCCTGCTCTATTGCCTGATGATTATATTTATGACGTTTACTTACGCCTGACTTTTTACAAACGCCTAAGCCAGTGCGAAAACACCGATGAGGTCAAAGATTTAAGGGTTGAATTAATTGATCGTTTTGGTTTATTACCCGATCAAGCCAATAATCTTTTTGATATCAAAATCTTACAATTAAAATCTAAAGCGTATGATATTAAATCAATAACAGTCAATCAACATGGTGGAACGGTTAACTTTGACACCAAAAGTGATGAAATATTACGCAAATTAATCACTTTGATTCAAACCAAATACCAAGACTACAAACCAGCACCAAATGATGCCATTCGAATAACTGGCGAATTCAAACAAGCCGAACACCGCTTTGAGGCGGTAGAAAAGTTATTTTTGGATTTGGGCTAAAAGTATGTTATTCTAAAGGGAATAAAAATTCACTACAAGTTACATGAAATACTTCACGCTATCATTTCTGCTTTTTTTAACCCTTAATTCTCAGTCTCACCCCTTCACACCTTGTGATGAAGTCGCGGGTATGGCAGATATTTATCCGTGTGAAAATATTGATTTAATGCAACGCGTGCACATAGATGTAATGGGTGGAGACGGCAATGATACTGGCTCAGATATTTGGGGTTGGACTGATTCAACAACAGGTAAAGAATATGCCATTACTGCGTTAAATTCTGCAACCACTTTTATCGATATCTCTGATCCAAAAAACCCAATTTATCTTGGGCGACTCCCAACAGCTTCGGTTGACAGTCTTTGGCGTGATGTCAAAACTTATAACAATTATGCCTTTATCGTTTCTGAAGCCAGCAGTCATGGCATGCAAGTTTTTGACTTAACACGCTTAAGAAATGTCGTCAATCCACCCGTTAATTTTACCCAAGATGCACACTACTCCACTTTTGGGCGCGCGCATAATATAGTCATCAATGAAGACTCGGGATTTGCTTATGCAGTCGGAACACGTGAAGGCTCCCAGCCATGCAGCCAAGGGTTACACATGATAAACATTCAAAACCCACTATCCCCAACCTTTGCTGGTTGTTTTAGTGCAGATGGTTATACCCATGATGCCCAATGCGTTACCTATATCGGTCCAGATACACAGCATAATGGTAAAGAAATTTGTTTTAACTCCAATGAGGACACTGTTACTGTTGTTGATGTTTCAGACAAATCCAACCCCATTCAACTCTCACGCACAGGATACAGCGGTTCCCAATACACCCATCAAGGTTGGCTCACAGAAGATCAACGATATTACCTCATGAATGATGAATTGGATGAACAAAACAATGGCCATAACACCAAAACCTATATTTGGGATATGCTTGATATTGATAGCCCTCAATTAATAGGATTTTACAACGGCCCAAAAGCTTCTATTGATCATAATATATATATTCGGGGAAATTACGCCTATTTAAGCAATTATACCAGTGGTTTAAGAATTGTTGATATAACCGATATAGGCAATGCCAACTTAACCGAAGTGGCAAGTTTTGACACCTACCCTGCAAATGACACCGCAACCTTTAATGGTGCTTGGAGCAACTACCCTTATTTCTCTAGTGGCATAGTTATCATGAGTGATTACCAAGGCGGACTCTTTATACTTGACCCAAAGATTTGCCCTACCATTGCAACGGCGCAAGGCATAACAACTCAAGCAAACGGTGACAATACCATTGATATCAATTGGACTTTAAACTTAGGAGCAAACGAAACCTATAAAGTTTTACGTTCACAAGGTGGCTGCAGTGTTGATGATTTTGTCGAAATAGCCAGTGGTTTAACAAGTAATTCATTTTCTGATACATCGGTCACTGGCCAAGTGCCAGTTGGTTATAAAATAGTCAAGGTTGACGCACAAGGAACTTGCGAATCAGATCGTTCCATCTGTGTTGAAACGCAGATAACAGGTAACTGCACCATTGCTCCTGATTTTTCAGGCGTTGCCTCAGTTTCAAGTTTAAACAGTGCCACTTGTGGTGTTAATGTTTCGTGGCAAAATGCCAATTCCTATTGTGGATCATCTGTTAACTACGATGTATTTAAGTCCACAAATCCAGGATTTACAGCTGATATAAGCAATAGAATTGCTAATAATTTAACCACAACATCATTATTAGATGAAGCCGTTGCTGATAGCCAAGAGTATTATTATTTGGTTCGTGCCACTGATATTAGCAACAACAACCAAGATACCAATAATGTAAAATTAGCCACAACAGCCCACGGCATTATAACCGACGGAACATGGAATAATGGCGCAGAAGTAGGTGACACAGGTTTCAACCAAGCCTCTAAACACTTAGGCTGGGAATACAACACGCTTAGAAAACACGCAGGAAACAGAAGTTTTTGGTCCCAATCGCAATCGAGCATCTGTAACGATTTAGTCACCAATGCAATTGCCTTAACAGCTGGTCAAACTTCACAATTAAGTTTTTGGAGTGCCTATGACATCGAAAACCAATACGATGGTGGCGTAGTCGAAGTGACAACAGACCAAAACCAATGGGATCAAAACCCTTTAACACCAAGTTACCCAGGAACTTTTAATAGCAGTGGTAATGCATGTAATTACACAGCAGGAACACCCTCATTTACTGGCACTAACCTAACCTGGCAACAACACACAATGGATTTATCCGCTTACCAAGGGCAAACAATTTATGTGCGCTGGAATTACTCTACAGATAGCGGTGTTAATAATGAAGGCTGGTATCTTGATGACTTTAGCATTACCCACAGCCAAGTACCCTCACAATGCATCACCTTAACAGATTTACTCTACCGTAATAGCTTTGAATAAATAGCCTGAGCATATGGCACATATGTGATGGTTTTTTTGAAGTGATTGGAAAGTGAAGATGACGTTCTAGATTGCTTTATATGTATTTTTTTGGGTATAGTGCGTTAAATTTGCTATTAAATTAGGAGCATATGGAACATATGTGATTGACGGTATGGTTTTTTTGATTATAGTGCGTTAGATTTGCTTTAAAATTGCTGAGAAAATAGCCTGAGCATATGGCACATATGTGATGGTTTTTTTGAAGTGATTTGAAAGCAAAGATGACGTGCGAGAACCAAAAAATTGGCGTCCCCTAGGGGGTTCGAACCCCTGTTGCCGCCGTGAAAGGGCGGAGTCCTAGGCCACTAGACGAAGGGGACGCAACAGTTTCTTTCAAGTTTAGCCCGTTTTTAATGCCGGGAAGTTGGTGGAGCTAAGCGGGATCGAACCGCTGACCTCAACACTGCCAGTGTTGCGCTCTCCCAGCTGAGCTATAGCCCCTCGAAAGAATGTGCATTATGCTGATTACACCCCTACTCGTCAACTGTTTTTTTCAATTATTTTGTATTTCTTTAAAAAAGTTGTTCGCTCGCAATCTGCCTTGATGGTTTTGCTTAAAATTCGTGGATTTGACCAGATATTTATTGATTTTTTTGCTCGACTAATAGCAGTGTACAAGAGTGAGTTTGATAATATTTCGAGCTCACTGTCATCTGGTAAAGCAATTAATATGTGGTCGTATTCCGAGCCTTGGGATTTGTGAATGCTGATGGCATTGGCATCGGTCCAGCCATTTATTGAATCGAGCTTCACGTCGACTTGTTTACCTTCTATGCTAAAAGGCACTAGCCATTGCCCTGCTGATTTTTTCAAGACACCAATGTCGCCATTAAATATGCCTAAGGTGTAATCATTTTTTGTGACCATGATTGGCATGCCTTCTTGTAAGCCATAGGCGCTGTGTTTAATTTTTTTAACCAGTTCATTCAATTCTTTAACGCTGTTTTCACCGTAGTTTACAGGCGATAACAACATTGTGGTTTCGTTTTCAGGAATATTTTTATACCAATGCTGTAAAAACCGAGTCTTTTCTTGTCTATTTTGTGGGTTGTGCCAACTAAAATCTTTATGCTGCTTTAATGCTTCAATTGCGGTTGGATTTTTTTCAATAACGTATTGACACAGTTGTGCAATGAGTGAGCCTTGCTCGAATCGGTAATTTTTTGTTAATTCAATACAATTTGAAATCTTAGGCTGGTTGTTTTGTAAATGCAGATAATAAGCCATCAAGTCATCGCCCTGCTCTTGCTTGAGTAAATGGCACAAATCGGCAAACACATTGCCTGCATCTACCGCTGGTAATTGCTTTTTATCGCCTAATAACAGCAGTTGGGCTTTAGGTTTGAGTGCTTGCAACAGCGCGTGGGTCATTGCAACATCCAGCATGGATGACTCGTCCACAATAACCAAATCATAGGGTAATGGGTTGTTGGCGTTGTATTTTAGCGTATTAGTCTCGTGGTTATAGCCCAATAATCGGTGAATAGTTTTGGCTGGTTGGTTTAATTTTTGTGCACTTTCTTCATCCAGTGAAACCTGCTCTAGCATTTGATTAATGCTTTGCATCATGCGGTTTGCGGCTTTGCCTGTTGGCGCACTTAGGGCGATTTTTATGTTATTATTGAATTGAATAGCTAACAACATTAAACGAATAATGGTGGTGGTTTTTCCCGTTCCTGGCCCGCCGTTGAGAATAAAACGGGTGCAGCTTAAACTGGATAAGCACGCTTGCCATTGTAAATCGAGGGTTTTGGGTGGTTTTTGTTGGGTTAAATCTAACACTTTTTTTATAGCTTGTTTAACCTGCTTTTTATCCAGTTTAATCGTTTGTGCGTGAATAAAATCATCGGCTATGCTTTTCTCACAATTATAAAATCGCCGAAAGCCACTTAACCCATTGTTTTGCACAATATAGCCATAACTGCCATCTGAGCTGATGAGTTTGTCTTCGATTAATTCATCGCATCTAATCGCGGTGCTACCCACTTCGATGGCTTGTTGAATCTTGTTTGCTCGTTCGATGACTTCTTTGTTATCGGTTATTGAGGCAAAAAATCGGCTCAAGGCTGGAGTTAAGGAATTTGTTGTGTTATTTTGCATCAAAACCCTCCAACATTTGTTCTATTAAGGCTCGCTCTGGTTTGGTTGAATAAATTCCTTGCCCTGCTTTTCCGTTAACGCCTCGGGTAAACAAATAGCACACTCCGCCAAAATGTACATCGTAATCAAAAACTGGATTAATAACCTTGAGGTATTTGACCAATGCCACGCAGTACAATAAATACTGCAAGTCGTAATAATGATGCTCGATGGCATCTTTTAGCATTTCGTTTTTATATTCGTCATAAGAAAAACCCAAAGTATTGCTTTTATAATCAACCACATAGAACTTGTTATTGTGCTCGAAAACCAAATCAATAAAACCGGTTAAAAACCCTTGTAAATCCTCTTGATTAAACGCTGTGGGTTTATTTCTGTGTTGGGTTAACCACTGGCTTACCTGTTGTGATTGAATGTGTTTGAGGGGCAATAAAAATTCCATTTCATCCAAGCTATTGTCAACTTGCGACAGTTTTGGACCGCCTTCCCATAGTTGTGTATTAATGATTGTGTGCATTTGTTGCGACAAACAGGCTTGCCATTTAAGGTTGTATTGGTAGAGGGTTAATTGTTTTTCGACTTCAATCGATAACTCCGCCAAATTCGCTTTAAAATCAATATTTTCCAGTATGCTGTGTTGCATGGTGCCACTGCTTGCACCGCGCGGAAAGTAGAAATAATTACTGAACTCGCCTTCTGGTGTTTGTTCATTTAATGATTCATAACTGATTTCTTGTTGGCGAGAAAGGGATGAAAAACTATAAATCGACAATGGTTTATTGACGATTCTATCAAATGTATTCACCTGCAACAAAGGCACTTGTGTTTGTTGTTGAGTTGGGGTGTTGACTTGTTGCAATGAAACACTGCTTGAGAGCCGTTTATTTTGTGCAATGTTTTGATAAAATTTAGCAATTGGCAACTTATCAAAATTTTTGTCTTCACAATCCATGCCCAAATAAACACGGTATTTTGCACGCGTAATTGCCACATATAAGGAGCGCACAATTTCGGCAGAATATTCTTTGTTTAAATTTTCTTGAGCTTGTTGACTGTTTTGCCAATAAATCACGCCTTTTCTATCTTCGTCGTGGGTTGCGATGATGGATTTAAGCACCTTATTATTGCCCGCTGGTTTGTTATTGATTAAATCAGCATACGGAATAAAGACACAGTCAAATTCAAGTCCTTTGGATTTGTGCAGGGTCATGATGGCAATTTTCTGCCCATCGCTTTCTAAGCGTCTTTTGGCTGTTTCATCTTGTTCTAACAATTGTGCTTGCTTAATTTCTTTGGCTAACCATTGGGCTATTTGGTTTTCATTTTTTCCCAAGTCCACTTGTTCTTGAAGCAATTGTAACAAGTGGGTTGCATCGGTGTATAATCGCTCACCATCCAATCGCTGCAACAATTGCGCATAAACGTTCTTTTCCTTAAATAATTCATCAATAACCCGACTTAATCCGACTTTAAAGACGTCCAAACGGTAACCAACAAATTCACCCACCATTTGTTCTTTATCGGCTTGCTGTAAATCATTCAATGCCCTATTAAAAAACAAGCCATGTAAGGTGGTGAAAATATTGTTTTGGCTCGGATAAGCAATAGCTCGAATCAAGTAATACAACTGTTGTGCCACTTGGGTGGAAAACACCCCTGCCTCACTCCACAAACTGACATTGATGTTTTGACTGAGCAAATAGTCATATAATTCAATGGCTTGCAAATTAGTCTTAACCAGAATTGCTATGCTGTTTTCTGGCACTTTTTGTTCATTTCCATCATTGACTAAACGCGCATTCGCCATAAATCTTTTAAGCGTATTGGCTAATTGCTGTTTGCGTTGTTCTTTGGGGCAATTAATCACAGCCACTGGTGGATAGTCGTCAACCAGTTGTGTGTCTTGATTGGGTTTTGGCTTAGATGGGTGAAATTTAAGCCAATCCAATTGAAAAGAACCGTCAAAATCAAACAGGGCATTACTGGCATCTAACATTAACGCACTGCTGCGCCAGTTGGTTGCCAAGTCAAACCGCTGTGTTTTTTCCACGCCTTGTTTGGCTTGTTCGTAAACAAACACATCGGCACCACGAAAATCGTAAATCGCCTGTTTGGGATCGCCAACATAGATAATATCGTGCGTGCCATCATCAAAACAGTGTTCAAATATTTCCAGTTGCAACAAATCCGTGTCTTGAAATTCATCCACCATGATAGTCTGCCATTGTTTGGCAATTAGCTGTTGCAATTGCGTGTTGTTTTTCACTGCCTGATGCACAATGGTGATTTGGTCGTCGTATCCGTATAAACCTTGTTCTGCTAAAATGTTTGCTAATCCTTTTTGTACGTATTGCCACGTCTCGTACAAATACACCAGTGGAAACTCTTGTAACATCTGATAAAATTTTTCAAAGTCATGAAAAAACTCAGGCATGGCTGTTGGGCTTTGGTTTTTGCGTTCGTTTTCTAAAAAATTAAAGGTAAAACGCTCAGCAAGTTTGGTACTTTTAAAGCATTGTATAAACTCATCAAATTCATCATGGTGTTTTTTTATCGCATTATCGTGAGTCTTTAATCCAGCTTTGGGAAATT
Source organism: Lysobacterales bacterium (assembly GCA_026988115.1). Lineage (GTDB taxonomy): Bacteria > Pseudomonadota > Gammaproteobacteria > Xanthomonadales > Marinicellaceae > NORP309. The sequence continues at coordinate 15,502 of JALSLV010000032.1, forward strand.
TTCTTCCAAAATTTCCAGAAAACATATAATCCAACAATTCTTCTTTATCTTTTTGCCAAGTGGTGAAAATTTTATGGTATAAATCATCGAGAATGCTAACATCTGCAAGTGAGTATTTTGGTGCAATATTGCGGTAATGTTTTTTGCTTAACATACCTGACAATTTATACGAAACATCTGCTAAATTCGGTATTTGGCTTAAATAGGTATTGGGGATTTTTTTTTGTTGAAGACGCCAAAAATCCAGCACCAATTTCTCCACAAATTCACGTTTTTCTATCAATTGAGAAAACACCGGTGAACCACAGGATTTGTTGTAATCCACTATGATTTTTTGGCAAAAACTATTGATGGTAAATATCGCAGCTTGATCAAAACACGCCAGCGCTAATTCGATGTATTTTAAGCTGCTTTCATCCTCTTTATAGCTTTGGTACAAGTCAAAAAGTTGCGGGTTATCTTGCTTAATAACCACCTGAGTGCCATTTAAATGGTTTTTGCATTCGATTAATTGTTGACGCAAGCGGGTTTTTAATTCAAAAGTTGCGGCTTTGGTGAAAGTCAGCACCAATATGTGTTCAGGCAGGCGTTTTTTCTCAACGATATAACGCACATACAAACCCGAAAGCGTAAAGGTTTTGCCCGTTCCCGCACTGGCTTCAATCAGTTTTTTGCCTTCTAAATCCGCCGTATAAAGGTTAAAGTCCATTTTTATTTACCTCTATTGCATCGCATAAAATCTCGATGATTGTTTCCATTTCAATGCTGTAATCGTAATCCTGAATTAAAGACTTAAAATACTTTTGCCCTTCTGAGGGATAAGAACCAATGCCTTCCTCAAAAGATTTTAGGTAAGCTTCTGTCTTTTTTACACCCACATCACGTGTTCTTATTGTTAACAAAGCCGGAGGATAAAATAGCCACGGATGCGTATAAGAATTTATCCAATGACCAACTATTGATGCTAAAACTTGGTCGTAATCCGCTAAGGGAGCAAACACCAATGTTTTGTCTTCAAAATAAAGATAGCTGTGTTTGTCTGATTGATAACACAGGTGTTTAATCCAGTGTTGACACATTTGTTTGGTGGCTGCTTTTTTCGGGTAAATAGACACCAGTTGTTGCAAAGCATCAATTTGAATTGAACCAAATATTTTAGTGCCATCAATCGTCTGTTCAATTAAATGGTTGGTGAGCGAAAGTTCTTCTTTTTTATCGTGCAATGGTTTTATCAGCGCATCATAGCGTTGCAAAGAGATTTGCCCGGATTGGTTATCTGAAATGATGCCTGTTTTGAGTGCTGTGCCTATGCCGTGTTCAAAAATGGTGTTTTTGAGCTGCCATTGTTCTAAGGCATCGGGTTGGTAGGTTTCGGCATCTTTTAAACTATCGGAATAAATTGAGTTGTTGATATTGGCTCTATTTTTAAGGAAATAATCCAAGGGATCAGTGAAGAAGTTAGCCAAATCGCTCAAATGAATTTCATTCGTCCGTTCCAGTATCAAGCTTAAATCAGGTGCTTTTAATTGAGTTTTGTTTTGGTAAAAATGTTGCGCCAACTGGTATTTTCGGTGGTTGTAACTCAACAAATAATCCTTATTGTCTTCAAAATAAACCCGATTGAATCCGTGCATTTTATGCGCACAAACCTGAAACTCATGGTTGGTTTTAGTCTGTAAATAACTGATTAACTCGGATAAGAGTACCGAAGGGGGTTGCTTGTCATTGGTTTTAGAATTAAAGCCAATATAACTGAATATGAGCTGTTGACTGTTTTCACTTAATGCTGTGAGTAAGAGGTTTTTATCTCGTTGGCGAGTGGATTTGTTTAATCGTGGCAATTTGTTGTTAAAAATATCCAAATCGTTTTTTATCTCAGATTTTGGAAATTCGCCATCATTTAATCCTAAAATAATCAATAACTTAGCATCGACAATAAAAGCATTTTCCCATGTTTGGAATCGTATGCCAATCTGCCCTTCACTGCGGTAATTATTTTCGGTGATAACATTCTCAACAATAGCGTTGACAATCACCAAAGAAATTTGCTCCTCACTTCCCAAAGTTTGTTCAACCAATTGAGTATTCAGTTGTTTAAAAATACGGCTTTCAAAATCCTCTTGTGCATCGTTGTATAAAAAGTCTCTGCAAAGATTTTGAATCGAGCTAAACCATTGTTGTGGCGTTTGTTCTTTTTGAAAACTTTTATAGGTTTTAAACCACAAGTTTAAAAAGGCAAAGACTTGGCTAAAGACTTGTTCTTGACCCGAAAAACCACCAAAAGTTGATAAATATTTGCCGTCATTAACCTCGCCTGCTAGATAACCCGACAACCAACGGTTTTCACCAAATTGCCATGTATTGCCCTCTTTGGCTTCAAAACCTAAATCGCCTTTTTGTGCGGCGTTATAAAAATTACGGATATTGGAGTCCATAATCCACTTTTTGATGCGTGGCAAGTCATCTTCGCTGAGTTTGAATTGGGTCAAAATGGTTTTTTGAGAAAGCAAATCATACAGGTTATTTGCTGTCATTTCTTGCGTAAAACTCTCAAGCAAACTCATCATACTCACGACATAATGGCTGTCTGCCAAGCGTACGCGGTCAATGTGGAAGGGCAAATAATCACTTTGCTTATCTGTTTGCCTGTATTCAAAACAATGCCGTATGGCATCGACATAATCCTTAATATCAGGCGCAACCACAATAATGTCCTCAGGATTTAGCTTTTTATCGTTATCCAAAGCGCGTAAAATATCGTCCTTAATCACTTCAACTTCACGCATGGTATTGTGGCAAGCGTGCACCCTAATGCTGTCATCGCACGGATAATTTTGAGGGGTTTCGGACATTTCCAACAAATCGTTTTTGACGCTTTGCAATAACGTATGTGGCTGGGCTGATAGTGAAAAGTCCTCATCTTCAATCAGGTTTTCATCCAAAAAAGCATCAAATATAGCCATTTTGCTGCGCCCTAAACTGGATAACAAGGCATTAGCTGCCTCAATACCCGCATCGCTAGAGTTTTCTAAAAGTGCCATTCGTTTGGCACTTTTCATCTCGCGCAAATCGTACCAATAAAAATCAGGGCACGGGTTGGACAACAATAAATGCAAATCCCGATATTGAGATAATTTTAAAATGGCGTCTTTTTGAAAGGTAGATAATTGTTCGGTGGCAAACAAAATAATGTTATCAGGATTTTGCTTAAAATCTTTTTTAGCATCAAAATCGTCGAGTAATTGCACCGGTGATTTTTCTGACAAATCATCCAATAACTGCAACCACAAATCCGCTTGCCATTCTTGCTCTTTTTTGAGCTTAAACTCCCCTTTATCCCATTGGTTTATCACCTCTGGGCGTTCATCGCAGTATTTGAGTAGTGTTTGTGCGATTCTTTGTGCACTATTAAAGTTGATTAAATCACTGTCTTGTTTTAAAAATTCATAGGCCTTTTGGGTTTTAATGGCATGAAATATTTTCCACCGCAACACATCCGCACTAAAAACATTGTGCTGGTGGCTTGCTTGTGCCACATTTTTTAAAATTTCCCAATTAAAACTCAACGGCATGATAAATTTAATCTGCGCATAAACACCCAAATCATTCGCAATCGACTGTTTTAACCACTGCATGCACGAGTGATTCGGAACGACAATCCAATTTTGTGCAAAAAGCGAATCCGTACTGCGCACAATTTCCAACAACTTTTTATAAAGCTGTTTATACGATATATGGGTGTGGAGGTTTAACATATTCGACCTGAATTCATCATGGTAAGAATGATAGCAGATGTTATTCTCAAAAGGTGAGAATGGATTTTGTTTTTGATAAAAACTTTAGTAGCAAGGTAATTGTTTCAGTTTATTTTTAAAATTAATAATGGGGAATATGGGTTATTGGAAGTGTAAAATTTTTTTGAGTCTGTAAATATAACTGTGTAACTTCAACTAGTGGTTCTCCCTAAGGGAAAAATATACTGGGACAAGTTCTTAGAACACCAGCCACATTTACAATACCCATCAGGTAGTCATTAGGGGCAGGGACTTTAGTCCCGTTGTTTAAAAGACTGACTAAGGAGACTGTGAAAGTATTATGGGGCGAAAGAAAAATGAGCAGAAAATTTGCTAATAAAGGCGGAAAACGCAGTGACTAGCTAGCTAATTCCAAGTTTTTCAACGCATAGTAGCGAAATTTATGCCATTTTTACTCGTCATCAGAATACTTTCACTGTCTCTAAAGTCCGAACCCCGCCAGCTTGAGCGGTAATTTTAGTTCTATTTTCACCTACGGTATTATAAAAATTTAAAAAATAATTTAAAAGGTTATCCTTTTTATTATTCAATACAAGTTCTTTTGGTTTTGTGTTGTAGAGTTTTCAATTAGATGGTTCATTCTTTATTGATAGGTGTTGCCTATCTAAGTAATGAATAATTCAAGAACATGATTTTCTTTTTATGCGGAAAATTGAAATTTGATTACCCACTGTATTTCACATAGAGCCGTTTTGTTTGATAGTTCAATGGGTTGTAGGTTTGGAATTACTTTTAAAAGAGTGGACTGAAGTCCACTTACCAGTATGGGGTTTAATTAACAAGCTAGCATGGATTTTATTTGATACTTCTATGGGTTGTAGGCTTCAGCCTACTTTTTTAAAAGGGTGGACTAAAGTTCACTTTCCAGTATGTGGTTTATTTCACAAGCAAGCTGGAGTTTTATTTGATACTTCAATAAGCTGTAGGCTTCAGCCTACTTTTTTAAAAGAATGGACTGAAGTCCACTTACCAGTATTAACCCTGCTAGATATTACCGCTCAATTTATGCAGCATAAGAAATTTTAGGATGCTTAAAATAAGATATCACTCTTTGCGGTTGATTTTGTATATCCGTCATGTGTTTTTGCATCTTAATTT
>JALSLV010000033.1 GCA_026988115.1 Lysobacterales bacterium
CATCGGTTTGATGAATATCTGCAGTCAATTCAGTCACATAATAGACATCTGATGGCATAAAATCGGTTTTGAAAAAATCTTCTAACCACGCAATAATTGAGGTCACATTATAAGACACAAGCAAACCAAGAATGACACCAATTATGGTTCCGATAGTACCAATAATAACACCTGTCACCATAAAGATATTCATTACTTGCCCACCAGACATCCCCAAGGTTCGTAATATGGCAATATCACTGTTTTTATCAGTCACTAACATGACCATGGTCGATAATATATTGAATGCCGCAACCGCAATAATCATGGATAAAATAATAAACATTGCCATGCGTTCTGTTTGCGTAGCTTGATAAAAACTGGCATTTTCTTGTGTCCAATCCCTAACTTTAAAAAAACCACCAAGCTTATCGCCCAATTGACGTGCTATCTTGGGCGCTTGCATTAAATCATCGGTTTTTATGCGAATGCCTTCGATACCACCGTGTGTAATTTTTAATTTTTGAGCACTGGACAAATGCACCAGCGCCAGTTTTGAATCGTATTCATAGGCGCCCATTTCAAAAATACCAACCACGGTGAATTTTCTCATTCGTGGTGAAACTCCTACTGCCGTTGTTTTAAATTGAGGGATATAGACCATCACCTTATCGCCAGGCCCTGCACCTAAAGTTGCTGCCAAATCAAAACCTAAAATGATATTCCATTGACCCTCTACGAGATCATCAAAGCTACCATATTTCATGTGTTGTGCTATTTTTGTAACGGTTTTTTCTAATTCTGGACTGATGCCTTGAATTAATGCTCCTGTGGTTCTCACGCCTTGCAACATCGCCTCTGAACTGACATAAGGTGAAGCACTAACAACTCCTGCTGTATTTTGAGCCACTTTGATAGCATTTTCCCACCCTTGTATATAATCCTGATTATAGGAAGAAATAGTGGCATGAGCCACAGAGCCTAGCATTCTGTCTTTGAGCTCTTTGTCAAATCCATTCATTACCGAAATAACCACAATAACTGTCATGACCCCAAGGGCAATTCCAGCCATAGATATTAAGGAGATAAATGAGATGAAATGATTTTTCTTTTTGGCTCGGGTATACCGAAGTCCAATGGCTAACGAGAGGTTCATTTATTATTGTTATATGGTTGCATAATTATAAGTTTTGTTATTAGAGACCTTTACATAACTATAGTGACGAGTAAAAAATGATTAAATTCACCAGCTTTTCGCAAAAAATCTCGCCAATAACTGGTTATTACCTTCAATTTTTAACTCAACCTGGTAAATTTTCTCTATTTTTTCTTTCGCCATATAGTTATGCAAAGACCTCTATCATACACTATAGACATTTTTTTTATAATGAAATTTCATTTTTCTTGATATTATTTTATTACCTCAATTCCAATAGTTAAACGCGAATTAGAGAGCAATCTATTGGTACGTATAGTAAATCAATAAAATTCGTAGTCACCTCATTGGTGATAAGATGTTTGCTAGGCGTGCTAAGAGGTTGTGCTATAATTGTGTTTTCACTATCGGGATTGGGGTATAATGACCTATGTCAAAAAAATACCTTCCATTACTTATTGTAATTTTAATTGCAGGATTGCTTTTATATGCCTCACTTTATGGAAAAAAGTCAGCCTCAATTGAAACAGATTTTCATAATGACACTTATGCAGGAGCCCCAAAATGTAAAGAATGTCATGAAGAGCAATTTAATTCTTGGAAAAAAACTTACCACAGTACCATGACTCAAGAGGCTAACTCAAAAAGCGTGCAAGGCAATTTTGATGGTAAGCTCTATACCTACTGGGGCATAACTGTTCAACCACAATTAAAAAATGGAAAATATTATTTCAATTATTTTGACCCTTCAACGAAAAAGTTTTTGTATTCTTTAGAAATCACCCGCACTGTTGGTTCTCGCCGTTACCAACAGTATTTAGCTAAAACTGAAAATACGCAAGGCAATTATTATCGCTTAGAACTCTTGTGGCATATTGAAGATAAAAGATGGGTTCACCTGAATGGTGCTTTTTTAGGCAATGACCACCAAACATTTGATTCCCACACTGGAATCTGGAACCAAAATTGTATCTTTTGTCATAATACAGGGATAAAACCCAACATGCTTAACTACGATGAAATTGTCAAACAAACAAAAGCCGGTAAACCTTTAAATTTAAAAATTGATTCACGATTTGATTCTCATGTATCTGATTTAGGCATTGCTTGTGAATCCTGTCACGCCAATGGAAAAGAACACATAAAACTCAATCAAAACCCAATAAGACGCTACTTCCTTAAATTATCGAGTGCAGATGATAAAAGCATTATTAATCCGCATAAATTATCCCCTCAAAAATCAATGGATATTTGTGGGCAATGCCACGGACAGAGAACACCAAAAACATACAAACTTGCGCGTGAATGGATGGAAAAAGGTCCTAGCTACCGACCAGGAGACAACCTAGAGGATCATGTTAATCCTGTCTTTAAAAAATCACTATTAAATAATAAAAGCAGTGATATATTTAAACTTCGTTTTTGGGAGGATGGAACTCCTCGGTTATCTGCATACGAATACCAAGGGTTAAAACAGTCACAGTGTCATATTAAGGGTGAATTAACCTGTATCAATTGCCATAGTATGCATGAGGGCAACCCTAAGGGCATGATAACACAGGAAAATTTAACCAATAAAGCCTGTGAATCTTGTCATCGTAGTACAGTAGAAAATGTTTCATCACATACGGGTCATAAACAAAATTCTGACGGTTCTCTTTGTTATAATTGCCATATGCCAAAGATTGTTTATGGCGTTATGACTTTTCACCGAAGCCATAAAATAGAATCGCCAAACCCCAGTGAAGAATTTGCCCATAATAAACCCGATAGTTGCAGTGCTTGTCATTTAGATAAAACTGACAAATGGATTTACAATAAAAGCAAAAATCTCTGGCCTGCTCTAAGTGTGAATCATGAAAGTTTTAATAACATTATTCAAGTCCTTTTCAAACTTCATTCAGGAGATCCTGTTGAACGAGCGATTGCAGCAAATAACCTATCTTATACAGGAGAAAATATAAACAATTCTGAAAAAATGTTTCTTATTCCACACTTATTACTCGCTATGGAAGATGAGTATCCAGCTATAAGGCGGTTTTCCTATAAAAGCCTTAAATCCATAATTGAGCAGCTGATGGTTGAAACAACGGAATTAAAAAAAATAAATACAGCCATTAGTCATTTTGACTTTATTTCAGAAAATAGCAAAAGAAAACAAATTTTAAAAAATGCCTGGGATGAATTTAATAAAGCAGATAAGAACAATTGGC
>JALSLV010000034.1 GCA_026988115.1 Lysobacterales bacterium
CGGATATACAAAATCAACCGCAAAGAGTGATATCTTATTTTAAGCATCCTAAAATTTCTTATGCTGCATAAATTGAGCGGTAATATCTAGCAGGGTTAATAATTGCATTGTAGTAATCGACTCCAGCTGCTTTATCAACGATAGCAAAAGCTTCAACGCTGTTATTAACTGCTTCTAGAGTAATTGGGTCAATTTCCAAGCCTAGATCGGCATAATTTGAAAACGCTAACTGCTTTAGACTGCCATACCACAACTCTTTTAAACTTGTCTTGTCACGCAGCTTGCTCCCCATGATTCCATGTACCAAAATTACAGGTGGTCGTGTTTTTGTCAATTCTGAACTCGATTGATACAAACGAGCCAGATCAGGTTTAACTTGTTTGGCACACGATGAGATTAATACAACAAGAGTTAAAACAATTAATAGTTTTTGCTTAGCTTTCATGACTTTATGAACTTTTGAACCCATGCATCAATTATTTTGGTCAAGTATTGAATGTCAGAATTTCTTGATAACAAATGATCCGCATCATCAAGACTAACAAAACTTTTAGGGTGTTGGGCTTTGGTGTATATTTTTTCGGCTTCTTCTATATCAACCACGCCATCTTTAGGTGAATGCATGACCAGTAATGCTTTATTTAGCTTGCGAATATGCACAGTATTTTGATTGTTCAAATCATCAATAAACTGTTTTTTGATAATAAAATCACGACCAGCTAATTGAATTTTTGCTTGACCTTTGAACTGGATTTCATCAATTGATGATGAAAACAAGTGAGTAATATGCTCAGTGTGAGCCGGTGATGACAAGCACACAACAGCTTTTGATTCTGCTATGGCTGATGCCGCCTTTAAAATGGCAGTTCCACCTAAGGAATGTCCTATAAGTAACTGTGGTGCTTGAAAATTACTTCGCATAAATCCAGCTGCAGCAATGATATCTGCCACATTAGTGGTGAAATTAGTATCAGAAAAATCTCCCTGACTTTCTCCCAAACCCGTATAATCAAAACGAAAAACCGCATAGCCTAGTTTGACCATTTCACGCGAAATCCGTGAAGATGCTGTGAAATTTTTACCACAAGTAAAACAATGGGCAAACAAGACATAAGCTTTAGGCATGTCTTTAGGTAATGCCAAAACCCCAGACAAATCATTTTTATGCCCTTTAAAACTGTACTTTTTTTTCATTCTTCTCCCCTATGCTGACTCTTTATTAGAACATATTTTAAAACATTATATTACAGTTTTTTAATAACCTGCATTTAGCAATCTATCTATAAAGACTTCCCAATCAATAAACTGCCTAATTCCAATGATGTTGATGCTTGGAATTCCGCTTCCTTGCACTAATGTGTAAGTTTCATTTTTGTCATTGATGCCACTCATGTGACAAATTGAATTGCGCAATTTGCAACCAATGCCTATTTTTTTATACCTAAAATAATCAAAAAATCGCAAAAAACTGCGTGATAAAGCCCCTTGTATGCCGCCAATGGATGAAATGTTATCAATGGCCCGTTGTGAAATGGTTTGTTTAACTCCTTTTGTTTTAACTGATTCAATATGAGCATTTAACCTATCTGCCTTCCAATTGGTAATACGCAAACCTTTCACGTAACCCTTGATAAGTCCTGTAATTTCACCAAAATCATAGGTGCTTGTTATTTGTTGCAGGTTAAGGTTGTGAAAAATGATATCACCTGCAACAACTGGCGCAATGCCGAATAAACGTTCTATCGAGAGGTTTTCGACCAGCATTTGCCCATCAAAAACGTCTATATCCAACACGCCTTCAAAGGTGATAGTGTGACCGACTTTTTTCATTCCTGGTATCAATCCAGACAGGCTTCCAGTCATACTTGGCCATCCCATTTTCTCAGTAATTAAGGCTATTGAGATAGGCTTAACTTCTCCACTGAAATCTATAGAAATCTCTGCTTCAAATATTTTATCTAACACCAATTTATTGATTAATAAGCTGCCATCAAATAGTGGAATTGAGGTCTTTTCTTCCACCCATAATTGCTGTCCTTGCGTGTATAAATTTAACTTAGAGCTTTGGATTGGCATTCCTGCTAGTAATAATTCATCCCATTGAAAACTGGATAAAAGCTTTTCTCCGTCTTTTTGCCACTGTATCTGCGCATTCAAATCATTAACATTAATCTTTTTTGACTCAATTGCCATAAATAATTCAGTCAAATTCAAATTTAGCCCTGAAATGCCTTGTTTACCTATTGTTATTGACCCTTGTGCCTGCCCTATTACCTCCAAACCTTCAACGCCAAGTATTTCAAAATAAGAAGACAAAAAACCTTGGTATAAAGTCTGAACATCTTTAATCAAGAAGTTAATATAGATAGTGCTAAAATTAACATCAGGACTTTTAAATTCAACAAATACCTCCTCTTTTGACGATATATTTACTTTAATATCAAAGATTTTCAATTCATTGTTAATGTTAAATTGATTTTTAATAGCGACTGGATAATCATCAAACAAAAGGTAAACATCTTGCAACAGAGCTTCTCCTTGGTTAAAAGCGCTTGAATTGTTAATACTAAAACCTTCATTTGTTTGAACAACAAAAAGAGTTCCTACAATTTCTGCCTCAGCCAGAACATAGTCTCCAACATCCCCTTCGTAATTAACTGATGACAGTTGATAATTTGTTGTAACTTTAAGTTCTTGACTAAAGTCGAGCGTTATCTGAGCATTGATAATTGCCGATAGTTCTCCATTTAAATCCAACTTAATGGGCAAAGTTTTTGATAATTCTTTGAAATTTAAATCCTTTAAAGTAATTTCTATGGTGTCTTTTTGTGCAGAATTTGTATGAATGAAAATATTTTTTTGGTCATTCACTAATGTTAAATTCCAATGCTGTTGAGATAAATCCACCCATCCAAAAATGCCATAATGATAATTTTTTCCATCGACTGTTGCCGTTATAACACCTTTCTTACAATGATGAACAGGATAAAACTTCACTGAAGATTGACAACGATAATTGATATTTTTAACAGAACTTTCAAAAAATGGCATTTTCAGAGTATCGACCATAATACGTAACACTCCATTTTCTCGTGCAATTGACAAATCTTGCACCTGCCACTCTTCTGCAAGCAGAGAGAAAGGACAGAATGATAAAATTACGAGTAAAGTGATTGAAATAAAACGCATCTTTTGAATTTTAACTCAATTCACGTTAAAATAATGTAATTAATAGTTTAAATATTGCCAAGGAGGCTCAAAATGACCAGTAAAACAGTTAAAAAACCACTCATTTTAGTTGTGGATGACAACATCATTAATCGTCAATATTTTTCAATGTCTTTGAAAAAAGCAAATTGTGATGTCATTGCCGTTGAAGGCGGTCAACAAGCCATAGAACAAGTTATCGCTACAAAATTTGATGTTATTTTAATGGATATTCGCATGCCCGAGATGGATGGCTACGAATGCACTCGACGCATCCGCACAATTTCACTCCAAGATACAACACCAATTTATGCAACTTCTGCCGAAGAATTAGTTAAAGAGTACTTGGATTTGTTTACTGGATTTTTATTGAAACCCATTAGTCCTAAACAACTTAAAGACACAATCAGTCGGCATGTCAAAAATACTCCAGTGGTTTTCAATCAAGAAAACGCCTTGAAATTTGCTTACAATGACAAAGAAATCGTTAAAACATTAGCCAATTTATTCATCAAAGAACTTCCTGAACAAGTTAAATTATTAAAAGAACATACATTTAACAATGAAATTCAAGAGTGTCGAGATTTAGTGCATAAAATAAAAGGTTCTTGCAAAGCCTGTGGAGCACAACAAATCGAAGCAATATTAGATGATTTTTCCAATACTCGTCATGATAATGATACCGATACGATACAGCTTAAATTGAATGGGTTGCTAGGAGCACTCGAAGCTTACAAAGCTTCTACAATTTTAATGCAGCAAGAATAATAGCAAGAAAAACAATAAGGGCAAACATCAACCAATACAAAATCGGAATCTTTTCGGGTTTTTGAGGTAGCTTTTTTATGCTTTTTGTTGCTGCCACTTCTAATAAATTTCGATCATCTTGACTCATGTCTTTAAAGGTTGTTTGATCGATTAGTTCGGTATCTGTTTCTTGTGAATCTGCCAAGATTGCATTTATTTTTGTTGGCGATGCTCCAACTACTGCACCTGTTTGGGAATCAAAGCTTCGGTAAATTTTTGGTTGTATAATTTCTTCTGAGGTTATCTCCTCAGTCACTGCCGCCAGAGTCATTAAGGTAATATTGTCAGAACCTCCTTGATCGACAGCCAATTGAACAAGATTGTTGGTCATTTCTTCTAGCCTTTGATGACTTTGCAACTCCTTAATGAGTCCTTTTTCTTTAATAACACCAAATAAACCATCCGTGGCGAGCATTAACAACTGGTCTTTTTGAATCGTGCCTTTATTGCTGTGAATTTTAATGTCTTTACGCACTATTCCTAATGCTTGGGATATAACATTCCTATCGGGATGTGTATCCAAATCCTCTAAAGAGATATGACCACTGTCTAACAATATTTCAACATAAGAATCATCTCTAGTCAGCAAGTGTAAACCTCCATCCCATAGATAAACTCGCGAATCTCCTACCCAAGCAATTTCGTAATTTTCTTCTTCAAACAACACTGCTGCAACCGTTGTTGCCATGCCCTTTTTCTTGTCATCGGTTTTAACTTCATCAAGAATCGCTTGATGCGCCAAATGAATAGCCGATTGTAAGGAGGCTCCAGATTGAATAGCGCGAAGAATGGTTTTGCATGCTAATTGGCTTGCAACCTCTCCTTTTTCTAATCCACCGACACCATCAGCCACGACATAAAGACCGAGTTGGTTATCAACCAGATAACTGTCCTCGTTTATTTTCCTTTTACCAATGTGGGTTTGTGTAAAAAAATTTATCATAATTTATTAATTTTAGATGAGTCTCAACCGTTCACCTAGTAAATTAATCTGATTAGTATTTTTTTGTGAAACCTGTCACATAAATTTAAACTGTGCACTTTATTTAGGCACTTTATAATCATTAACCAATTGAACAAAAGCCTTAACGCCATTGATTAAATTCGATTCATCAACATAAAATAATGGAGAATGATTTGTTGGTGCGGTTTTGGCGTTAACCTCTGGAGGTGTGACTCCCATAAAAAAGAAAAACCCAGGAACCTCTTGAGCAAAATAAGAAAAATCTTCAGCACCCGTTATCATGCCCATATCAATGACTTTTTTCTCACCAAAAACCTTTCTTAAACTGGGCAACATTTGTTCAACCAGTTCAGGATTGTTGATTGTCACGGGATAACCTGAGTGAATCACGAGTTCAGCTGTTGCTCCTGATGCTTTAGCCGTGTTTTCAACCACTTGATGTAAATTTTGATGGATAATATCACGGATTCCCATATCAAAGTTTCGTATAGTTCCCACCATTTCTACCTTGTCAGGAATAATATTACTGCGAATTCCACCTTTGATTGCACCAAAAGACACTACAGCGGCTGCTTTTGTGACATCTACCTTACGAGAAACAATGGTTTGAACAGCGTTAATAATCTGAGCCGATGCAACAATGGGATCAACACCACCCCAAGGACGTGAGCCATGAGTTTGCTTACCATTAACAGTTAAATCAAAAGTATCAACAGCAGCCATAGCAGGTCCTGCATGATAACCCAATATTCCACTTGGAATGCTTGAAGTGACATGAATTCCAAACGCCACATCGGGTTTGTATTGTTTAAATACTCCTTCTGATAGCATCATTTCAGCACCACCTTGTTCACCTTCTGGAGCACCCTCTTCGGCTGGTTGAAATAAAAACAGAATTGAGCCTTTCAATGTGTCTTTATTTTTTGCAAAAATTTCGGCTGCTCCCATCAACATCGCCACATGGGTATCGTGACCACAAGCATGCATGACGCCGACTGTTTCGCCTCTGTATTGAGCTTGTTCTTTTGATGCAAATTCCAAGTCTACTTGTTCCGTAACTGGCAATGCATCCATATCCGCACGCAAGGCAATGGTAGGACCGGGAAAATCCCCTTTTAAAAAACCTACAACACCAGTATGCGCAACGCCTGTCTTAACTTCCATGCCTAAAGATTTAAGGTGTTGTGCAATAATTTTACTGGTTCTAAACTCTCGATTTGACAGTTCTGGATGGGCATGTAAATCCCTGCGCCAGTTAATGACTTTCGACTCAACAGCAACAATATCTTGCGTTTGATTTGCCTGTAAAGCTAATGAAACCAGTATTAATAAAAAGGGTGAAAAAAATCTAATCATAACGATTCCTAATAATATAAAATGAAAATATGACGTGATAATGCCATAATGTAAGCAAATATACTGCATTTCACTGCTATTTTCTGATTATATCCAATGTTTGAAACTAAATCGAGTATAATCGCGCCCTTGAAATTTTAAGCTTAAGGAAACACTGTGACTACACATATCAGAAACATTGCCATCATCGCTCACGTTGATCATGGAAAAACAACCCTCGTTGATGAACTCATCAAACAATCTGGAACACTTGGCGAAAGAGCCGATGACCCCAACCGCATGATGGATTCTAACGAATTGGAAAAAGAACGTGGCATCACGATTCTTTCAAAAACAACTTCAATTCAATATACCGACAAACGTGATGGCAAAGAATACAAAATCAATATTGTTGACACCCCTGGTCATGCTGACTTTGGAGGTGAGGTTGAGCGCGTATTAAGCATGGTTGACTCTGTTTTGTTACTGGTAGATGCTGTGGATGGTCCAATGCCTCAAACGCGTTTTGTAACTTCTAAGGCTTTTGAAATGGGTTTTAAACCGATTGTTGTTATCAATAAAGTCGATCGTGATGGTGCCAGACTTGATTGGGTCATGGAACAAACTTTTGATTTGTTTGATTCATTGGGTGCAAGTGATGATCAATTAGACTTCCCTATTGTTTATGCCTCCGCGATAAATGGTTACGCAGGACTCAATGAAGATGTTCGTGATGGCGATATGACGACTTTATTTGAAACCATCATTGATAAGGTTAATGCACCCGATGTTGAAGTGGACAAACCTTTCCAAATGCAAATCACCACTTTGAACTACAATAGCTTTTTAGGCTTGATTGGTATTGGTCGCATCAAACGTGGTTCGATTAAATCAAATACACCTGTAACGGTTATTGATGCCAATGGTAAAGTTAGAAACGGACGCGTCCTTAAAATATTTGGATTTAAAGGTTTAGAGCGTGTTGAAGTAGACACTGCCTCTGCTGGTGATATTGTGGCAATCTCTGGTGTGGATAAAATCAGTATTTCAGATACCATTTGTGACCGTGACAATGCAGAATCCATCCCTGCTTTATCGGTAGATAGACCAACAATTTCCATGTTGTTTTGTGTTAATAACTCGCCTTTTGCAGGGCAAGACGGAAAATATTTAACCTCTCGTCAGATTAAAGATCGCTTGGAGCTTGAAGCCACTTATAACGTAGCCTTACGAGTAGAAGCAACCGATGATGCGGATAAATATAAAGTTTCAGGTCGTGGCGAATTGCATTTATCTGTATTGATTGAAACCATGCGTCGTGAAGGTTACGAATTAGCCATTTCTCGTCCTGAAGTTATCTTCAGGGAAATTGATGGTAAAATTTGTGAGCCGATTGAAGATTTAATGGTGGATGTTGAAACACAGCACCAAGGTTCAGTGATGGAAAAATTGCTCGAGCGCAAGGCTGTTATGAAAGACATGGAGCCAGATAATACAGGTCGCGTACGCATGCATTTTCATGCCCCTGCGCGTGGATTGATTGGCTTTCAATCAGAATTTAAAACCTTAACTTCAGGTTCGGGCATCATGACCCATGTATTTGATCATTATGCACCTAAGTATGACAATATAGTCTCTGGTCGTCAAAATGGTGTACTTGTTTCTAATTCAAAGGGTAAAGCCCTAGCTTTTGCCCTATTTAACTTACAAAAAAGTGGTCGCTTATTGGTTGAAGTCAACGCTCCTGTCTACGAAGGACAATTAGTGGGTTTAAATTCACGCAGCAATGATTTGACCGTTAACCCAACCAAAGGTAAGCAGTTAAACAATATACGTGCCGCGGGTAAAGATGAAGCTTTAATCATTTCTCCTCCAATTAAACTATCTCTTGAACAAGCAATGGAATTTATTGAAGACGACGAATTGGTTGAAGTGACACCTGAGTCTATCCGAGTTCGAAAGAAAATATTAACTGAGAGCTTGAGAAAACAAGCCGGAAGACCACCAAGAAGATAAATAAAACTTCACAAGTACATAAAAAGAGAGCTAAAATATTAGCTCTTTTTTTTATGTCCGATATTTCTATGCCAAACAATAAAACAGCAAAAGCAGAAAAACAAGTTATAGATTTAATAAACCATTTAGCGTTAGAAACTCAACGACTCACACTTAAAAAATTTATTGATAAAGATGTTGAATTTAATGTAGCACACGAAATGAATCCAGAAATTATGCACTACATTAAAGACCCGCAAAGCCTTGAAGAAACACGCAGAAAAACCATCAAAATTGCACAAAAGTGGAAAGGTATACAAGGTGATTGGGTTTTATTTGCCATTACAATTAAAGAAACAGGACAATATATTGGCATGGTATGCTTTTGTTATGAATCCATTGAAAATGATACGATAGAAATAGGTTGGCGGTTGGGCTTGGAATATCACGGAAAAGGTTATGCAACTGAAGCAGCTCATGCACTACTTAACTTTATTAAGCAAGAAATAAAACCCCACAAAGTAGTGGCTTATTGTGTCGCTGAAAACACAGCTTCATCAAACATCATGACAAAACTCGGTATGCAACACGAAGCGACATTGCGAGAATACAGTAAACTGGGTGGCAAGTGGTTTGATGAAGCCATTTATGGAATAATACTTAATTCTTAAAAATATTCCTGTTTAAACGCTAAAAACTGCTGGTAATCAATAAAATCTTTATCCGCATGCTTCCAAATTCTTTCTGTGGCAGTAGTTTCTTCTTGGGCTTTTTCAAGTTCTTTCATTGCGACATAGGCTTTAGCTTTAAGGAAGTGAGAAGTTGCTTGCATTGGAGTTCGCATTAAAATAGCATCCAATACTTTAACGGCACCTTTGTATTTTTTCATTGCAATAAGCGTTTCTGCTTTTTTGTTTAGAATTAAATCAATTTCACTTGTTGTCACCAAAATTATGAAAGATTGCTTAGACTCCTCTATCGCTTGATTATAGAATTCAAGGGCTTTGGGGTAATCTTTTTGCCAATATTTAATAACACCTTTAGACCTCAATATATCTGGTTTTAATACGGACACATTAAACTTTTGTTCGAATGTTTCGACTTGACTTAACGCGTCCTTAAACAACTCAATATTTTCTTGAGCCTCATAAAGTTGCTTTGACAAACTTGATAACAATAAATCATAAGGAGGTTTTATTTCTTTTGATAAGTCTTTAATTTGCTCGTGAGCTTTATCGTACAACCCTAATTTTGAGTTAAGATAAACCTTCGCTCCATCTATTTGAAATATTTTTGCTAAAGGAGGAAAAACACCTTTACCGTGTTGTGACATTAGTTCAACTGTCTCAAAAGACTTTCGTATCTGACCCGTTAATAAATACAATTCACTCATTTGGGATAAAATAGCTATCTTTTGTGTATCAGTCTTACTTTGAGTCAATAAATCCATCAACTGAGTAATTGAACTTTGGTAGTCTCCTTTTGCCGCGGTAATTTTTGCATTGCCAAGTTCTGCTCTAAAGTTTTTATTATCGTAAAGACTGGCTTCGTCATACATTTCTTTAGCCTTATCAAATTGCCCGAATTGCATGTAGGCATCAGCCAGTTCAAAGTAGGCAATGGACTTATCAGGATTGGCATCAATGTATTTATTCAGGGCATCAACTGCCTTTTCTTTATTATCTTGCAAACGATAAATCTTAGCCAATTTAATTAAAGCATTGCTTTTATCTCCCTCAAGCTCATGTAATTTTTGAAAAACTTCTTTGGCTTTATCTTGATAATGGCCTTTTTGAAAATACACCAACCCTAAGGTTCTTAAGGCATCAATACTATTTGGGTAAATTTTTACCCAGTTTTCTAAAACTTTTAAAGCCTTATCAGATTCACCTTGAAAAGCAAACAAATTAGATTTAACCAGAAAAACCGATTCTTGATAAAGCTTATAATCCAATTCTAACGCGCTCTTGGCATGATTGATTGTTTTTGGAATATCGCCTAATGCTCGATAATTGTTCATAGCGAGCAAGTGAGCAGAGGCAAAAGTTTTGTCTGTTGCAAGTGCTTTATCTAACAATAAATTACTTTCAATATAATTATTATTAAATGTCACTTGATTTAATGCCGCTACTAGGTATTCTATCGCTGCCAATGATTGAGAAGTGTGTTCCGAAATAGCTAATTGTGGAATGATGTTTTTCGCCACTTTTGCTGAAGATAAAATCATTGCACTAATTTCATCAGAAATGACATCTAATGAAGTTAATGGGTTTGAATTTTTAACTGAGATTTTTTTAATTTCTTTTCCTGTTTCTACATCAAAAAGTTGTGCAGTAAACTCAATTTGACTGCCCTTTTTCGAATACGACCCCTGCACTACCCACTCTACTGAACGGTTTCTGGCTATTTTTAATGCTAATGACAACGGTATATTCAAAGCCTTGTTAAAACCCTTGTTAACTAATTGATTGAATAAACCTCTCGAATCATAAGGCGTTACTACGGATATAAAGGGCGTGCGTTTTAAATCTTGTGATACCAGCCAGCTAGCTCCGTAGCTCAACCACGCAAGGGTGTCATCTTCTGTTTTATTTTTCCAAAAGTATGAAATTACTTTTTGATGGTAAGAAGTCTTAGGCACTTCAAACATGACTTTTGATCCCGTTTGTGTATCTATAATTGAGCGCACTTCCATCTGTTTAGGTAAATTATCAGAGCTCAATTTAGCGGTAGCAACTGGTGCTTCAATGGGTTTGACAAAGTAGATAACTGCGAAAACAGCGGCAATTAAATTGGTTGGAATTATTACTTTTTCAAATGCACTCCACTCATCTTTTCCCTTTCTTCCATGCCCCCAAGTAATAACAATAATCGTAGGCAATAATGAAATCATTCCAACAAACACATAGGATGAAAATAACGATGGTAAATCAAAACGAGAACTCATCCAATCGGTTATTTCTACAGCAAGCCATACAGATGCGATATACATACCAATAATTTGTGGTATTTTTCTTATAAGTATTTCTTTAAATAGATTATTATTTTGTGACATTACCCAGGATCCTTCAATTGATTAAACATTCTAACCCTTTTTTACTGACTTTAATATCTCTTTTACAGATGAAATAATGATTTATCCGTGCTTTTTAAAAAAACAAATTAAAATTACAGGTTTAACTAAAAAATTAGTTATAATAAAGACAACATAAATACAAAAGGTTCAAAATTATGGTAACAATTACAGTTGATATTGATGATAAAGTCAAAGAACATTTCAATAAATTTATCCAACAACATGGTACTAATATTGATTTAAAGGATATTAAAGAAGCTAAAAAGCAAATGAAAGATGTTCGCGCTAGTACTGAAGATTCTTATTTACTCGATCAAATCAGTGCTTTAGGAACCATGATTCGTATGGTTGAGGATGATGTGTGGCATGTTTCTGATGATAATTTATCAAAAATAAATGCGACAATTAAATATTTCGTTGATGAAGACGATATTATTCCTGACAATATCCCAGGCATTGGCTACCTAGATGATTGTATTATCATTGATAATACGGCTGATGAAATTTATGATGAAATAATGGAATACAAAGACTTTTGCAAAACACGTCTTGTATATGCACAGGACAAAAACTTCACTTATGATGATTGGCAAAAAGTTAAAAACCAAGAGTTAAGCAGTCGTGTAAGAAACAGGATGTTGCGACGTTCTCGTCGCCGTTAACCCTAAATTCGATGATTAAAAAACCACTTAAGAGTGGTTTTTTAATGCTTCAATTAACTCAACAACATGTTTAGATTGCGTTGCATGAGAGAAAACTAAACGAATAATATCATGACTACCAGGCCAAACATGAAACTCAAAACCCAGTTTTTGTAGTTGCCTAATGGCTTTTGGGTTTAGACGTAAAAACACTTCATTGGCTTGCACCGGATAGATAAATTCATGGCTTGATTTTAATGCGTGAAACAGCGATTGTGCTTGTTGATTAGCGTGGGTAGCTAGTTGCAACCATAAATCGTCTTTCAAATATGCCAACAATTGTGCAGAAACAAACCTCATTTTACTTATCAATTGCCCTGCTCTTTTTCTCATGCGTTTAATTTCTTTAGCAATTTTAGGGTTGAAAATAATTAACGCCTCAGCCATCATCGCTCCGTTTTTGGTGGCTCCAAAAGACAACAAATCCACTCCTGATTTCCAAGTAACTTCCGCAACAGTACAACCTAAAGAGGCAATGGCATTAGCAATCCTTGAGCCATCCATATGCAATAATAAACCGTACTTTTCTTTTATTGATTTGATTTGCCTTAACTCTTGTAACGAATACAAAGTGCCTGCTTCCGTACTTTGAGTTATACTGATTGCTGAGACTAAACATTCATGTTCGCCATGAACACCAACTCCTGCCAAGTAATTTTCCAAACTACCTGTATTAATTTTTCCTTCATCTCCACCAATACCGATTAATTTCGCCCCACCAGAATAAAACTCTGGCGCTCCACATTCGTCCGTCATCATGTGAGCGGACTCATAACACAGTAAAGAACCATAGGCTGGTGTGGTTAATGCCATCGCCAATGAGTTTGCCGCTGTTCCTGTGGTTAAAGGCACAACTTCACACCAACAGCCAAATAAGTTTTGCATTTCTTGTTGTAATTTTATGGTATATGCATCATAGCCGTAAGACTCATCAAACCCGGTATTAGCTGATATTATTGCTTGCATGATTGTTGTGTTGACTGGTGCTTCGTTATCGCTTCTGAAATTCATATTATTTCAACAATTTAAAAAACAAACTATAAAACATCTGAAGGTGACTTGCCATAGGTTTTTTTAAACTGCTTTGAAAAATAAGACAAACTTTCAAAACCACATGCGTATGCTGTCTCACTTACAGTGATTTTTTTATCCTTTAATAAATCCAAAGCGTATTGCATTTTAATTTTACGAATATAAGCAATAGGAGTCATATTAAATTCTTTTTTAATTTTTCTATATAAAGAAGTGCGATTGATAAAGAGTTTCTCAGCTAAAAAATCCACATTTAAATTAACGTGAGAAATATTTAATATAATCATTTCATCCAATTTTTCTTGAAACGATGATTTAACTACCTTAGCATCATCTTTGTATTTATGCTTTATTTGCTTTCTGATGGTTTTTCTTGCTTCTATCAGACGATTGATACGGGCATCCAATTCATCAAAGTCAAAGGGTTTACTGATGTAGTCATCTGCACCGGTATTTAAACCCAAAATGGTGTCACTCTTTTCGGTCTTAGCCGTTAACATTACAATTGGAATCGCTTCTAACATTTTGTCTTTCCTGATAAGATTGACCATTTCAATACCATCCATTACTGGCATCATGACATCACTGACAATTAAATCAGGCAAGTATTTTTTTGCTTGTTGCAATCCGATTTCGCCATTTTTTGCATCAATAATTTTATATTTATCTGCAAATTTATAGGTTAAATATTTTCTTAACTCGCTATTATCTTCAACAATAAGCAGTGTCGTGGCATCATTATTTGCCTTCGTCTTTGTTGTTTTAACAGCAATTTTGACCTCCTCTTTTTCTTCCTTTTTCTTAAAGCTGTCTTTATCATGAGCCTCAATAAAGTCATCGTAATCAAAATGTTCAAAGCCTTGTTTAAACCATAGTGTAAAAGTAGAGCCTTCGCCCAATTGACTGTCTAAAGTAACGTATCCACTATGTAGTTTCATGATGTCTTTTACAAACGACAAACCAATTCCTGAGCCCGCCTCTAATGCGTGTTGAAAAGATTGCCCTTGATAATAACGATCAAATAATTTCTCCTGGATTTCCTCTTCAATACCGCGTCCATCGTCAGCAACCAGAACTTTAATCCAAGACCCATCGAATTCTATTGATAAGGTGATATTAACGTTATCTCCACAATATTTGATTGCATTAGAAATCAAATTTGATATTATTTTTTTGACTTCTTTGCCATCACAATAGATAAAAACATCTTCTTGAGTACTTTTATTAAAGCGTAAATTTTGGTTTTTATCCAGAGCCCAATTCATTAAACGCTTGATTTCAGTATACATGAGTTTATTCAAATTAACCTTAGAGACCTGTAACGGAAAAATATTAGTTTCTAACTTTTGAATATCCAGCACATTATCAACCAATCTAAGCAGGTCCTGGGCATTGGTTAAAGCCGTATCCACAAGATAACGACCACTGGTATTTAAAAATTCTTTTTGCTTGTATAAGTCTTTTAATGGTGCAATGGTTAAGGATAATGGCGTTCGAAATTCATGCGATACATTAGCAAAAAACCTATCTTTCAATTTCATTGCCTTTTCTTTTTCTCTTGATAAACTCATCACATCTTGCGCATGCTTGCTAATCGCTTTTAATTCATTCGAGTCAATCAAGGCTTGCAAAGAGTTATCAATAAATGCGACTAAATCATGAATTTCATCTACCCGAAGAAAATTTTCTTTCTGAATTTGTATTAATAAGCATTCATGGTCGAATTTTTTATTTTGATAGGTTTCTATTAATGGAATTAAAACAAATTGAAATTCTTCACCTTCTACCGTTTGGATGGTATGAAAAAGCTTTTGTTGGTAGCATTGTTGAGCGAGTTTCTCATTATTATCATGCAGGTATTGTTGTACGGTAAAGCAGTTGTTGCTTTCATGTATCGTGGTGCATTCTAATTGATTATTTTGCACACTGATTCTTTTAACGCATTGCATGGGAGCGTACTTGATAATCATCTGAGCAAATTTTTTCTCAATTTCAAAAACATAACCTTGCACATCTTTCTTTTTGAGTATTTCGTCTTTAATTTCATGTAAAAAGTTATTGATTAAGGTTTCACCAAGTAAAGCGCGGTTCGCCTTTAAGTATTTCATTCGAGAAATTTCACTGGATTTTTTATACACCATTGATTGATCAGCTAATCCAACAGCTAAAACAAAGGCATCAACCAACACTCCAATCTCATAGGAATGTTGATACCAAAACATATTGGGTCCAGGATTAAGAACAAAATAAAGCCTTAAAGAGCTTAAAGCAATAAACAAAGACCAGGAAATCAACAAAAACCCTGCTTGCCTGTTGCCTTTTTTATAAACAGTCCATGCAATCCATAAAATACTCATATTGGCTATTTGTACCGTGAAATTATTCCAGTCTATCAATAAATCCACTCCTTTTTGATAACCGATTGCATCAACAAAAACAAATAAAATACTCTGTATCACCACATGCATTATTAGCCAATAGACAATTTTAGCTTCCAAACTTTTACGAAAATCCAGCTTAAGAAAACGGTATATAAATAAATATAAAATGGCATTTGACACTAAATAACTGTACTGATTTATGTTTTGTAAAAAGCCACTGATAGTGTATAGTTTAAAATCAATATAACGTCCTTCAAACCAGAAAAAAGTGTTTAATGCTGATAATATGAAAAGTGAGTAATACAAATAAGTTTTATTTCTGATATAGAGAAAAAAGATAAAGTTCACTAAAAACAAACCAAACATAGAGGTATAGAGTATGGTGAAAAAAATGATGGTATTTCGATCAAACCGTATGTATTCTTTCTTATCAACCAGTTTGATTAGGGCTGCCACTTTAAAATTAATTTTTATAACTACGTAGTGCTGTTGTGCAAGGCGATCAAAATCGAAGACAAAATGCTCAGAACTAAAAATTCTATTTTTTGTTACCTCTTTTCTATACATTGTTTCATTGGTGCTTATCGCACCTGAGGCATCTTTAGAAAAATAACTGACTTTTTGAAAGTATTTAAAATCAACCACAACAACAGGAACATTAATTGAATCTAAATTTTTAAATTCAGATAATTTAAAAACTGCTAAATCATGCGCCTCACTAAAGTCTATTTGCTGATTTTCATAAGGTTTAAATTCGCAACTATCAAGTGTCTCCAGATTAAGAGAGTCAGAATTAATTAAACAATAAGACTGTTTGAATTTTATCGAATGCAAACTGTTAAGATCAAAACTACAACCAGTTAATAACTGAATTAAAACAATGACTGCAATTGTTCTTAGCATTACCATCTAAAAATTATTGTTTTTCCTTATTAAGTATAAATAATGTCGCACCAATAAGCATAGAAGCTCCTAACCAAAACATGTTGTTTGGCACTTGTGCAAAAACTAACCATGCAATAAATATATTTAAGGGAAGTTTGACCAAGTCAAAAGGTTGAATAAAGGAAGCATCTGCATTCGCATAGGCTCGTGCTAGAGACCATTGAGCCAAAGCGATTATGGCACCTGAGGCTAACAAGAAATACCAAGTCACTTCGGTTGGAGCTTGAAAATTAGGCAATGCAATAAAGAAATTGAAAGGAGCAATCAAAATTAATAAATAAACAACCATTGAACCCGTACTTTCTGTATCAGATAAATGCCTTACCATTAATGAATATATTGCCCAAAAGAATGCAGCAGCCACAGGCAATAGGCTCGCCAACTGAAAGTTGTCGTTAAATGGATCTAATATAATTAATGATCCTATAACTGCAACCACAGTAGCAACCCAGCGTGAAACGCCTACTTTTTCCTTTAAAAAAAGGGCTGAACCGATGGTAACAAATATTGGAGAAGTCATTAATAACCCAATGGCTTGAGAAATGGGAACAGGCCAAGCTAATGCCCAAAGCCATAGTTGAATGCCGATAACTGACATAAAGACACGAATGACATGCAACATCAAACGTTCCGTTTTTAATGCCGCTGTCAAACCTGATTTAATTATCCAGGGTAACATAACGATAAAGGCAATAAAATATTGGAAGAAACCAATGACTGTTCGATGCAGCCCTAATGTTTCATTCATATAGACAACCGCTGAATTATTTAATGCAAAACACAGTCCTGCTAAAATCATCCATGCCGCTCCAATTATGGGGTTATGTTGGTGTTTAACCATTATTTATACCAAAAATTGATTAAGGTGGCACACTTCATCGAAGTAGTTTGTTTTTCGGTGAGGTAAATCTTTGCCTTTATCTGCCCATTGTTTTGCTTCGCTTAAAAACTGAGCATACAAACCTTTTCGCAATCCCACTGGAACAGGATTGGAATTGGCACTATCGTCTTCTACAAAAGCTTCATCGAGGCTCAACTCAGGACAATCATTGGTTTCTTTTATGTGTTTCCAACAGGCTTCTTTTAAACAGAAATCATACCACGGCAAAAAGTTTTCACCATACTGAGCAATAAACTCGACCGCCTTAATAATAAAGTCAACATCGGCTTCATCCATAACGTAGTGAAAACCAATGCGACACCAACCCGGTTT
This sequence comes from Lysobacterales bacterium, assembly GCA_026988115.1. Lineage (GTDB taxonomy): Bacteria > Pseudomonadota > Gammaproteobacteria > Xanthomonadales > Marinicellaceae > NORP309. The sequence goes on from JALSLV010000034.1 coordinate 17,657, forward strand.
AATGCCGTGAAAGCCTTTTTGAATCAGTTCTCGGTAAGATTCTGAAGTTGCTTCATCAATATGCAATAATCGGTGCCCATAAGGACCTGCACACGAGCACCCTGCTCTGGATTGTATGCCAAACAAATCATTGAGTAAAACCGTCACAAATTTCGGGTGCAAGTACTTGCCTTGTTTAGTTTTTATATTAAAGGATACAATGCCGACACGGTTATTGATGTCTAAATCGCCCAATACTTCTATGTATGGGTTTGGATTCCAAACTGAAAAAGCTTTGCCTAACCATTGGTGTTCTATGCGAGCAATTTCATCCACACCTATTTCATCTTTAACTTTAAAGCAAAGAGCCGCACGTAAAATTTGCAAAACACCTGGAGTTCCTGCTTTTTCACGTTCTTCAATGTCATCAAAAAAATCATGCATGTGTTCTGCCACATAACTGACGGTTCCACCACCACTGACTGTTGGTGGCAGATGGGAATTGTAAAGAGATTTATTAAACACAACCACACCACTTGAGCCAGGGCCACCAAGAAATTTATGCGGAGAAATAAAAACCGCATCTAAAGAGGTGTTATTTTCAGGTGTTGAGTCCTTGGGCTGCATGTCTATATCCACATAAGGCGCACTGGCAGCGTAGTCAAATAAAGCCAAAGCATCGTATTTATGCAACAAGGCTGCAATTTTATGCACAGGAGTGATTAAGCCCGTGACATTGGATGCCGCCGAAAATGAGCCTATTTTCTTTCGATTTTGGTATTCAGGCTTTTGCAACAACTCCTCTAAATGCGCTAAATCCGTATGCCCTTTGTTATCAAGGCGCACCTCTGCAATTTCACACAAGCCATCACGCCATGAAATTTCATTGGAATGGTGTTCGTAAGGCCCAACAAAAACCACAGGGGCTTTTTTCTTTAATTCTGCAAAATCCACATTGCTATTTTCTTCAATACTTTTTCGAGTTGCTGGTGGCAAGTAAACACCCAAGATTTGTTGCATTTTATTGATTGCACCAGTTGCACCTGTACCAATATTGATTATGCGGTAATCTTTTCCCGCGTTTAGACACTTTTTAATGGTCTCTTCACCCGAGTGTAACAACCGTGTCATGGAACGGCCTGTCATGTCATCTTCGGTATGAGTATTGGCGTAATGGCGTTGCAACTTCATTAGGTAACGCTCAATAAAACTTAAGGTACGACCCGATGCGGTATAATCTCCATAAAGCATCAAACGTTGCCCAAAAGGCGTACAAAAAGGCGCATCCACACCAATAATATTTTGACGCAAATAAGCAGGACTTATATCACTTTTCATTTTTTATCTCGAAGTACCAACTTGCCGTGATAGGGATTCGCACAATGCCACATTATCGTTAACAATACGCGTTATAGGAAATGAGCCCGAAACCGCTGGAGAGGTTAAATTATAATCCACTGTCGCATTGGCACAATCGGTAAAAGTGATTGTTACTGTACCAACAGAACCAGCATCTGAGTTGGTTACAGTCTGGGGATTATCAAACAAGCCGCCAGAGGTGGAAAAGATGTCAAATGAAATGGCATTGGTCTCATGATTAATATTACCTAATCCTGTTAGCCACCTTTGATTAGCATCTCCCAAGTTGGCAGCCACACCAGCATTCAACTCAACGGTATCAAAAGTAAACCAGCCCATAAACATTTTGTCGATAGACGTAAAATAATCAAAAAAGAACCCTTGTCCTGAGGTTGCTGCATTAAACCAGCTGCCGTTTAAACCAGGATTGATGTGTAGAGATTCATCTAAAACATAAGCACGATTAATCAATACAAGATTGGATTGTTGAATACTGCCTGATGAAAAATTAATCAGTGGTATTTCATTTATCGGTGAAGCAAAGGTGCGGATAATCGGCAATGCAGCTATAGCGTCTATCACATCCATTCCAGCTCTAACAGAACCAAAGACAGCATAACCATCACCATTACCATCTAAACTGGGGTTATTTACTGTATTAAAAAACCATTGACTGGTGGCACTATCGACATTACTGGTTCGTGCCATCGAGATGGTTCCGCGTATATTAGGTAAAGAAAAAGTAGATTCATTGATAATTGGCGCATCAGTTGGAACAGAACCACTTTGACCATTTATATAAGTAAATCCTCCACCTTGTATAATAAAATTTGCAACACTACGATGAAAATACGAATTATTGTAATCTCCATCATTGACATAATTCAAAAAATTAGCCACAGTAACAGGAGCAACATCAGGACGCAATTCAATATCAATATTGCCCAAAACAGTTTCCATGCGTACGATTTGTGCATTGACGGATAAAGAAAATCCGCAAAAAAGTAAAAGAGTCATTAAAAATTTCATGAGTGCCTCATTGTTGTCTATTATTTTGAGAATTATACATTAAATTATTAATACAACTTACATCTTGTTGATTTAATGCAAATAAAGTGATGAAACTTATCTAAATGAGTAAAACCTATCACTGAATTATATTACAATAGTTAACTGATTTCATCCCTAATAATAAATAATATGTTACTAATTGTCAGGTTTCACAACGTTGTTGATGTAAACCCATCTTGTTAGAAGACTTTAATCTTAACAACCTTTGTTTAAATTGGCTAGGATTTTGTTTAAAGATTTTAGGCTTAATTTGAAACCATTTT
>JALSLV010000035.1 GCA_026988115.1 Lysobacterales bacterium
GATTGCTTTGACTGCCACCAAGAGTTGTTATGGTTTCGGCTGTCATGGCCTCAGCAATGGCAATACAAGCAATCATCGCACCACAGTAAGATTCAAAAATATCCGAACCCATACCAGCAACATCACCGACATTATCACCCACATTATCAGCAATCACGCCAGGATTACGTGGGTCATCTTCTGGAATACCTGCTTCAATTTTTCCAACTAAATCCGCGCCAACATCAGCCGACTTAGTAAAAATGCCACCACCAACACGTGAGAACAAAGCCACAGAGGATGCACCCATACCAAATCCATGAATCGCATGAACGTGTGCAGGGTCACTGCCAAACATATAATATAAAGCTCCCAATCCAACAAGTCCCATAGCCGCAACCGTTAGACCCATGATTGAACCACCGTAAAAGGCAACCGATAAGGCAGCTGCTGCCCCTTTTTCATTGGCAGCAACCGTTGTGCGGACATTGGCTTTGGTGGCAGAAAACATGCCAAAATAACCTGCAATGCCTGAACAAACCGCTCCTAGTAAGAATGAAAATGGTGTCTGCCATGTTCCAAATCCCGCATAAAGTGCAATAAATAAAATAACAACAAAACCAACTAAAATGGTGTATTCACGTTTCATAAAGACCATGGCGCCGTTGTGAATATCATCGGCAATTTCTTTAACTTTACCAGAACCTGACGGCATTTTTGACAACATAGCGAAAATCAAAACCGCAATGACAAGACCAATAACTCCTAGAATTATAGGAATAAGCTCTAAACTCATATGTAACTCCTCTTTTTTGTTTAACTAAAATGGAATATTTGGGCAACAACTCTCATACCCAAAAAATTGCCAATTATTGTAAGCTTTTTCATATCATTTATCAATGCTTAACTTTTGTCTTTTATCGCAAGAGAATTGACAATCATCAAGTCACAATCACATACTTTTTGTTCTAATGACTGTCATTGATAAAACACGGTAAAAAAGTTATGAAAAAATTTGATGTTGCCATCGTTGGTGCAGGTCCTGCTGGACTGAGCTTTGCCAATTCACTTTCTCAATCTAACTTAACGATTGCGCTGATAGAATCACAAGAAGAGGAATCGATTAAAAACCCAGCACCTGATGGACGAGAGATTGCTTTGACGCATTTATCCCTTAAATTGATGAAACAACTGGATATATGGCAAAAAATTCCTGAACAAAACATCTCATTTATCAAAAAAGCCGATGTTTTTGATGGAGATTCCGATTATTCACTTGAGTTTGACACATCTAAATCAGACATTGAGGAACTGGGTTATATGATACCAAATTTCAGCATTCGCAAAGCCTGTTTTGACGCCATCCAAGGAAAATCAAACATCACTACATTTTATGGTAACAAAGTTGAATCTATTATTGCTGGAGACAAAAACAGTATTGTTGTTTTAGAAAATGGAGAAAAAATTCGCGCAAAACTTGTTGTTGGTGCCGATTCTCGCTTTTCTGCCACCCGTAGAATGATGGGAATATCAGCCGATATGCACGATTTTGGACGCAGCGCCCTTGTTTGTCGCATGAGCCATGAGTTATCGCATAATGATACTGCCAGCGAATGCTTCCATTACGAACGTACTTTAGCAGTTTTACCGTTAAATAATAACGTATCATCCATTGTCATCACATTGAAATCACCCGATGCCGCTCAGGTACTTGCCATGACAAATGAAGAATTCAATGAAGATGTTGCCGAACGCTTTGGTCACAAATTGGGCAAAATGAAATTACTCGACAAGCGCCACAATTATCCATTGGTTGCCACCTATGCCAATAAATTCTTCGCTAAACGCTTTGCATTGATTGGAGACGCTGCCGTTGGCATGCATCCTGTCACCGCCCATGGATTTAATTTAGGTTTGCGCTCAGCGGATACATTAAGCAAACTCATCATCAACGCTCATAACAATGGCGAAGGTATTGCTTCCGAATTTTTATTGCGTCGTTATAACCGCAAACACCGCAATATTTCACGCCCTTTATACCTTGGCACGAATGGCATCGTCGGACTTTTCACCAACGATAAACCATTAGCAAAAATAGTGAGAAAAGGACTCTTGCGATTCGGCAACCGATTTCCACCAATAAAGAAATTTATTACGCATCAACTAACAGAAGAAAACAACTCATCGTTACTTAAAAGTTTACTTCCTTAAATAAGAATAACTTAATGGAGCCCCTTGCGGGCTCCTTTTTCACTTGACCAACAATCTCTAACTTTCCATATATCGTAAGGTGGGCTTGCCCACCATCAGTGTTTCAGATGTTTAGATAACTATTGAGTATTAAATTTGGTGGGCAAGCCCACCTTACAAATTTTTCCTTACATATCTGCCCCATTAAACTTTCTAATCACCAATTCATCCAATAATTGAGGGTATTCAAGCAAATTGGCATTAATTGCCACTCTGTCTAAACCACAATCAGGCAATCCAATGTAATGGGTTACACATCCACATACCGAACAATGGTGAAAACCTATCATTTTATCACCCCAGATATATTCCGTAGTCGGTGTTTTTTCCTTAATAGACACCTCACTCGAAGTGAAATAAATCCACTTAACACCATAACGGCGACAAATAGAGCAGTTGCAGATTGTATAAGTATCTGGCAATTCTGCAAAAGACAACTCAACGTCGCCACAATGGCATTTGGCTTTATGCATTATTTATAATCCCATGCAATATTTGATAACAGCTTACATTTCTTACACTGAAAACTGAACAAATCAAATAAAGGCTTCTGCCTAAACCACTTTTCACCACAACTCGGGCATTTTCGGTTTAACTCCAGTTGTGCCGATTGAGCAGAACCTTTATACAAGTAATAATAAGTTGCCTTTTGAGTTAATTCCTCAATCTTTTGACAAATAGCCAAGCCATCACGCGATAAAGGCGAGTTAAACTTCATCATTTGATTCATTCCAAAACGCTCCCCAATTCGACATCCCATTTGCAAACTATCACAAGATTGGTAGTTGTTTTGCCAAGCCAAAATATCATAATAACCGTGTTTATTGGTTTTTGGGAGTTTATAAAGAGGAATAATTCCAAAACAGTCGCCACACCTTAAGGGCGACTCAATCGCAATAAACGTCGTGAAAAGAATGTAACTGCCACAATCCTTGCAGTCACATAAATCAATACTCTCAGGATGAACACCTAAATTTTCAACAATAGGAACTCTCAAACCAACTTCTTTGAGGTTTTTATATTTTTCTCGTGTATATGCGTTACTGTAGTTTACTTCCAAAGAATCGGTATCAGGTGTATTTACAAAAATTTTAAAACTGTCTGTACTTTCTGCAATTGGTGATTGATTCTCTAATATTTGACCATTTTGAACCCAACAACCAAGCAAAGTATAAATCAAATCTACTTGTTGCTCCCTTTTATCTTTATCAAGAATCGTAAATTGCATCTTTTGAGTATGCATTATATTAATTGCCTTTTAAACGCTCAAGCAACTTCGATGCCAGTTTATCTACACCTTTACCCAACAACGAACGTTTAACCGTTAGTATATCTTCAATTTCATCACTTTCCCAAGTGTTAGATTTATAGCGTTTATCATTGATAACGACTTTATCCACGCCAAATCTTGGAATTTTTAAACTGCCATTGTTTTTCGTGCGTTTGTGCACGATATTGTCTCCTTGGTAAATCACGATTGAGGCAAAAGGCAAAGAATGTCCATCTTCGGCAACAAAGGTAATGCTGCGTGTTTTATAATGGTTGAATGCGAAGAAAATCACCACAAAAACAACAATCATAATGGGAAAATATTTTTCAATGCCAGCTTCGCTTTGGTTTTGATGATTATATTCTGAGGTATTTTCATTCTTTTTATGACGCTTATACCTTTTGGCACGCCCCAAAGAAAAATCGGAAACAAATAACAGCATGATAAATTCAATTAAATAAGCAAAACCATTAATAATCACAACAAAAAAAGTAGAAAATCCTTCAAGGATTAATCCCACAAAAGAAAATATTAGGGCTATTAATTCATCTATTATCATAATCTCATCATATCACATAAATTAAAGTTGTCAAAACCACCTTTGATAAAATTTATTTAGGTTTAAATAACCCTGATGAGTTTATAACTTTGATGAATAAATCATCGTCTTTGCGAGGAGCATAAGCGACGCGGCAATCTCTTAAGAATCGTGGTTGACTTGACAGATTGCCACGTCGTCCCTCCTCGCAATGACAACTCTATTGATGTGTCTTTTGATGAAAAACAAAAGTTTTAAAGGGCTGGTGAAACTAAACCTACTGGGCTGATGAGTTTATAACGGCGATGAATAAATCGTCATTGCGAGGAGCATAAGCGACGCGGCAATCTCTTAAAAATCGTGGTAGACTTGACAGATTGCCACGTCGTTCCTCCTCGCAATGACAATATTATTGTTGTGCCTTTTTGATGAAAAACAAAAGTTTAAAAGGTTTGGTGAAACTAAACCTACTGGACTGATGAGTTTATAACGGCGATGAATAAATCGTCATTGCGAGGAGCATAGGCGACGCGGCAATCTCTTAAAAATCGTGGTAGACTTGACAGATTGCCACGTCGTTCCTCCTCGCAATGACAACTCTATTGTTGTGCCTTTTTGATGAAAACAAAAGAGTATATAACAATTTAAAACTTATTTACCATCCAAAAAGTTCTTGAGCATTTGGTGGCCGTGTTCGGTCAAGATGCTTTCGGGGTGGAATTGTACACCTGAAATTTCGTATTGTTTGTGTTTAAAACCCATGATTTCATCGAAATTTCCTTGTTCATCTTCTGTCCATGCGGTAATTTCTAAGCAATCGGGCAAGCTGTCTTTTTCAACCACTAAAGAATGATAACGGGTCACTGTTACGGGATTTTCTATTCCTGTAAAAACATCGTTACCTTGGTGGTAAACTTTTGAAGTTTTGCCGTGCATGATTCGTTTGGCACCGATAACTTTGCCGCCAAAAACTTGTCCAACCGATTGATGCCCTAAACACACACCCAATAATGGCGTGTTGCCTGCGCAAGCTTTTATCATTTCCATGGAGATTCCTGCTAAATCGGGATTGCAAGGACCTGGTGAAATAACCACTTGGCTTGGATTAAGAGCCATTGCCTCTTTGGTTGTTAATTCGTCATTTCTGATGACTTTAACTTCACAACCCAATTCTCCAAAATATTGCACCAAGTTGTAAGTGAATGAATCGTAATTATCAATCATTAATAACATTATAAATCTCCACTTGTGGCAATTGATACCGCGTTAAAAACCGCTTTGCCTTTGTTCAAGGTTTCTTCCCATTCTTTACTTGGGTTACTGTCTGCCACCAATCCAGCACCTGCTTGGATGTGTAATTGCTCGTCTTTTATGACCGCTGTTCGAATAGCAATTGCCCAATCCATGTCATCGTGCCAGCCCCAATAGCCAACAGCTCCTGCGTAAACATTTCGCTTTACTGGTTCTAGCTCGGCAATGACTTCCATGGCACGTACTTTGGCTGCACCTGACAAGGTTCCGGCTGGAAATACCGCTTTAATAACATCAATATTGTCTTTGTCAGGCTGCAATTTCCCTTGAACTTCAGAAACGATATGCATCACATGCGAGTATTTTTCGATGACCATTTTATCCACTAATTCGACCGTTCCTGTTTGTGCTACTCGACCAATATCGTTGCGACCAAGGTCAATGAGCATTAAATGTTCTGCCAATTCTTTTGGGTCGTTTAATAGTTCTTTGGCTAATGCTTCGTCCTCTTGTTCTGTTTTACCACGCACACGCGTGCCTGCAATTGGGCGCAGTGTCACAGTATCGCCTTCTTTGCGTACCAATACTTCTGGGGATGAACCCACCACTTGATAATCTTCAAAATCCATAAAATACATATACGGACTTGGATTGGATGCTCGTAGTGCCCGATAAACATCCAATGGTCGCGCATTAAAATGAGTGCTCATGCGTTGAGAAAGCACCACTTGCATGATGTCGCCAGATTTGACTAAGTCTTTGCATTTAACCACAGCTTGCTCAAATTCATCTTGAGTAAAGGACATTTTAACGTCTGATTTATTGATTATATTTTGGTTAATGGTTTCAGCGTAACCTGTTGATCCACTTCGTAATCTATGGGTTAATTCATCCAATCTTTTCATGCCTTTGGCATAAGCCATGTCCTCATCAGGGTTGGCGTGTATAATTATCCAAACCTTACCTGCTAAATTATCAAAAACAGCAATTTCCTCAGCCACCATGAGATTAACATCGGGAATATTTAACTCATCGGTTGGTGCTTTGCCTTTGAGTTTGTCTTCAATATGTTCTATTATTTCATAGCCTAAATAACCGACCAATCCACCATTAAATGCAGGTAATTCCTCAATTTTTGGCACTTTGTATTCGTCCTTAATCACACGCAGTTCATCTAACACATTATCGCAGGAATAGCTTTCTTCAATCTCGCCCAGTACGTATTTGGTTATTTGGTTATCACGCGCGACGTAATTTATGTCAGCAGATAAGCCAATTATCGAATAGCGTCCCCAACGCGAACCACCAACAACCGACTCCAACAAAAAGGTGTTTTTACCATTGGCCAACTTAAGCCAAGCACTTAAAGGCGTATCTAGATCTGCTGAAACACAGCGATACATAGGGATGCGATTAAAGCCTTGTTCGGTAAATTTATTGTATTGTTGTTCGGTTAACATGTTCTTGGTTTCTTTTATTATTACTAAGTTTAAAAGTTTATTTTATGTGTAATTACTCGATATGCTAATTATTTTTAAATAATTGCTAAATAAAAATATTATCTCTTCATTAAATAATGAGATAATACCTTTTTTACCATTATAAAAAAGTACATACATGACGAATCAGAAAAAACTGTTTATCACCTCCGCCCTTCCCTATGCAAATGGCAACCTTCATTTAGGTCATATGCTTGAGCATACACAATCTGATATTTTTGCGCGAGTTAATCGAATGTTGGGACGGCAAGTGCGTTATTTATGTGCTGAAGATGCACACGGTGCGCCAATTATGCTGCGTGCAGAAAAAGAAGGCATTAGTCCTGAAGAATTTGTAGAAGGCACGCGCAAAGAACATTGGCAGGTTTTACAGGGTTTTAATATTTCTTATGACCATTTCCACACCACCCATTCGCCTGAGAATCAAGCGATGGTCAACCGTATTTATAATGGTTTAAAAGAAAATGGTCATATTGACACCAAAGTGGTAGAACAATTGTTTGATCCTGAAAAGAAAATGTTTTTGGCTGACCGCTTTATCAAAGGCGAATGCCCAAAATGTGGAGCGGCTGACCAATACGGCGATAATTGTGAGGTTTGTGCTGCCACATATAATGCTACCGAAGTCATTAATCCACGTTCGACAATTTCTGGTGCTACTCCCATCATTAAAGAATCTTTGCATTATTTTGTGAACCTTAAAAACTTTGAAGAAATGCTCAAAGATTGGATGAACAAAGGGGCATTGCAAGATCAAGTGATAAACAAACTCAAAGAATGGTTTGATATGGGTTTACAATCGTGGGATATTTCGCGTGATGCGCCCTATTTTGGCTTTAAAATTCCTGACACTGAGGATAAATATTTTTATGTATGGCTGGATGCGCCTGTGGGTTATTTGGGTTGTTTAAAATACGTTTGTGAAAAAAATGGCGAAGATTTAGAAGAGTGGATAGCACCTGATGCCAATACCGAAATGGTGCATTTTGTTGGTAAGGATATTTTGTATTTTCACAGTTTGTTTTGGCCTGCGATGTTATATGGCTCTGGTATCAAAGTGCCTGATGCAGTCTATGTGCATGGTTTTGTCACAGTTAATGGTGCTAAAATGTCAAAATCGCGTGGTACTTTTATCAACGCATCAACTTATTTAAAATACCTTAAGCCTGATTATTTACGTTATTACTATGCCTCCAAATTGAATGACAAAATTGTCGATAGTGATTTAAACATGGAAGACTTTGTCACTAAGGTTAATTCTGACTTAGTGGGTAAGATTGTCAATATTGCTTCGCGTTGTGCTGGGTTTATCAAAAAGAAATTTGACAACAATTTATCAGCTGAACTGCATAATCCAGAGTTGTACCAAAAATTTGTTGAATCATCGGAGGAAATTGCCAATCTTTTTGTCAAACGCCAGTATTCCAAAGCCATTAAAATTATTATGACTTTAGCCGATGAAGCCAATGTGTATATTTCGGACATGGCTCCGTGGCAAGCGATTAAACAAGAGCATAAACAACAAGAAGTGCATCAAGTGTGTTCAACAGGGATTAATTTATTCCGTATATTAATCTCGTGGTTATCACCAGTCGTGCCTGATACCGCAGATAAAGCCGCTGAATTTTTGAATATTGATTTTAATGATTGGCATGCCGTTAAACAACCGTTGTTAAACCACGAAATCAATAAATTCAAACCACTTATCACACGCATGGAAAGTGAAAGCATCGAAAAAATGATGGAAGATTCAAAAGAAGATTTAAAATCATTAGAACCAGAAGTTCAAATCACCGGACCCTTGGCAGATGATCCAATTGCTGATGAAATCACCTTTGATGATTTTGCCAAAATCGATTTACGCATTGCTAAAATAATTGATGCACAGCATGTCAAAGGTGCAGATAAATTATTGCAATTAACCCTTGATTTAGGCGGTTTAACTAAAAACGTCTTTGCTGGCATAAAATCAGCCTATGCACCTGAAGATTTAATTGGCAAACACACGGTTATGGTTGCCAACCTAGCTCCACGTAAAATGCGTTTTGGATTATCCGAAGGCATGGTTTTGGCAGCAGGTCCAGGAGGTGAAGACTTGTATATTTTGGAACCGCATGCTGGTGCATCACCTGGCATGCGCGTTAAATAACACATATTAAAACATGATTCATCAAACAACACTCTAGGAATTAAAACCATGAAAAAACTACTTATTTTATTGCTCGTTCTCTTTCTTATTGCAACGAGTTTAACTGTTTCTGCTAAACGCTTAATCGAAGACTATGGAGACTTTAAACCTGTTGCCAATACTTCTTTTAAAACACCAAAAAAAGTCAAGGCTGTATTTGATGTCTATACTTCAAACCAGGACAATGAAGAACTCAACCGTGGCATCAATACCGTGGCACGATTTTTAAACATGCACATTGATGCTGGTGTTAAGAAAAAGAACATCAAAGCCGCTTTAGTCATACATGGAAAAGCCGGTAAAGATATTTTAACTAATAGTGCATACGACAAGCGCTACATCAGCGACAACCCAAATGCAGAACTATTAAAAAAACTTCACGATGTTGGTGTGCAAATCATTGTTTGCGGTCAAACTGTTGAATTTCGTGGTTATAAACGCGATGAAATTTTAGACTTTGTTGATGTGTCATTATCTGCCATTACTGCATTAATTAGCCTGCAATCACAAGGCTATCAATTAATTACTTTCAATTAACATGAACGAATTAGAAGATAAAATAATTGAAATCGAAACCAAACTCGCCTTTGCTGAAGAATCCATTGAACAACTCAATGACGTCATTGTTTCGCAACAAAAAGTATTGGATAAATTAACAAGGCAAATACAGTTATTGGATAAGAAAATAGAAGATGAATCACAGCATTGGCAACAAACTAATCCAGTTGATGAGACACCGCCGCATTATTGAGTTTCTTTGCCTTTCGCCTTGTTTTAAAGAAATTCTGCAATAATTGCGCACACTCTTGCTCTAAAACACCACCGAGTGTCTCTACTTGGTGGTTGTGGTAGGGTTTATCAAAACAATTTTCGCAAGTCCCTGCCATGCCAGTTTTCTTGTCGTAAGCACCAAATACCACCTGTTTAATTCGTGCATGAACGATTGCACCCACACACATCATACAAGGTTCAAGTGTGACGTATAATGTGGTTTCAACTAAACGGTAATTATTAAGGCTTTTTCCTGTATTTTTTATGGCTTGAATTTCAGCATGCGCCGATGCATCACTTTGGCTAATGACTTGATTGTAACCCCTGCCGATAATTTGATTTTCTTTAACAATAATCGCGCCAACAGGCACTTCACCAATTAATTCAGCTTGTTTAGCGCAGTCTATAGCTTGCGACATCCAGTATTCATGACTGGGCACGGTTCTTTCTCCACACATAAATTGCGATAGATAATATAATCAATGGAATTAACAACAAAAAAACCACACTTAAAACAACTAACTGCGTTTGACTTAACACCAATTGAGTGTTTTTATTTATCTGTACAGGAATATTAATGCGATTATCGTGGTATAACAACCAATCAACGATGCGATCAATCATGCTTTTATTGGCAACAGAATTTAGGTATTGATTGCTGATGAAATCACTGTCTCCAACAACGACTAGTCGACTGTTAGGCAACTGTTGAGCCACAGCGATGGTAGTGTTGTTTTGAGCTGATATAAATGGCGTTGCATCATCAAGAACAATTTCCTTAGCCTGAGCAATAAAAATCGGTTGATTAAAATTCTCAGTAATGGCATGTATAGGAAAATCTGATAAATAGCTGCTGTCTTTACCCTCAGAAATAATTATTTCATTGCCTGAAAAAACGCCCAGAGCCAGCTCTAACTGAACTTGATTGCTATTGATGTCATCGAACCATAAAATACTGACTCCTGATTCCATTAACCCAATAAGATATTCGACTAGTGGGCTTTTTAATACATCAACTGGATTTGCCAATACTAATAATTTCACATTATCGGGCAAGACTAGGCTTTTATCCAATGGCATACGAGCAATATTAAATCCACTTTTTTTCAAATGAATCAATAACTGAGATAAACCTGTATCGGACTCATCTCCAATGGTTTTCATGCCATAACGTTCAGCGAAAACCACCCATTCATCGCTTTGATTTTGCAACCTTAACAGTGCATTGCTAATGGCTGATTCGGATAATTCGGTTATATTTATCCTTTTTAATTGGCTACCATCCTGATAAGAAAGCACCATTTCTCCTTGCATGGTGATGGAGTTTTCTTTCACCTCACTTGGGTGTTGGCTGGGATCAAGAAACTCAATAAGCATGAATTTATTTACCTTTTTATAAGGCAAAAGAAAACTTTTGATTTTAGTGGCAATTACTGAATTTTCACGACTGAAAATGGTAAATTTTACTGGCTTTTGTTGTTTAATTTGTTGGAGTAAATGCACAGTTTTAGCGGATAATCCCGATGATTTATCAATCACGAAAACACTGTTTTGTTTTTCAAGCACAACAAAGACAATCATTAGCAATAAAGCAAATGCCAACACTACAGAATACATTTTTAGAATACGAAAACTCATAAAACATACCTCTTATGCATTACCCTTACCCTAATGACCAACAAAAACAAGGCTATTCCAAAAATAAAATAAGCCAATGAAGCGATGGGGATTTGGTTTTTACTGAATTGAAAAAAATGATAAAAGGGAGAAATTATTTGCAAATAATTTTTACCCCACTCGGCACCTAATCCGCTTTGAGTTACTAATAACAAAGCCATCAATACCATCAACGAAAGTAAAATGGCAAAACCAGAATTGCCAAGAAAACTCGAAATCATCATCGTTAAAGCAACCATCCAAAACATCAAAAACAGCAAACCAAAACACATCACCACAATTGGCATCCACGGACTGCTGCTGATAAGGGTTAAACTAACGACTGCTAATAAAGCCGGCAATATAAAAAGAAAACAAACCATTATTAATGCCAGGTATTTTTGCCAAATAATTTTAAATTCTGATTGTTGTGCCAAATGCATTAACGACCAGCCGTTATGGTGACTTAAACGGGCATAGCTCAAACCTCCAATTATCGAAGTAATAAAAAGCAAAATCTTCGCTTGAGATGAAATAAATGGCGTCAAAATCCCTTGAGTAATTGTCGGCGCATCACTCATGCCTGCAAATTTTACTTGCAAAGCAGTAAATAATTCAATAGAAAGCAAAAATGACCAAGCACTTAAAAAGGCAACCAAACACAGTATCAACCAAATAATTGGAGAACGTAAATAGTACTTTATTTCAGATTGAAACAAACTCATAACAGCAATCCTTTGCGGGTATGCTGCAAGTAGAGTTCTTCCAAATCTGTGCCATCTTGCAGGATCACATCATCCAGTAGTTTGCCTTGTTGCATAATCAGCACACGGTCACTGACCATTTGTGCTTCTGCTAAATAATGGGTCGACATAACAACAACTATCTCTTGCTTGAGTTTTTGAATGATATGGCGAAAATCAATTATAAGGTGTGGATCCAAGCCATTTAAGGGCTCATCCATAATTAACAATTTGGGCTTATTAATCAAGGCTGCCGCTAAATTAAGGCGCTGTTTATAACCCAAAGACAAACCTTTGCACCGTTTATTGACAACTTCTTGAAGCTGGCATTGTTCGATTAACTCATCGTTGAATACAACTTTTTTAAGAGTAGCAATTAATTGCAACTGCTCTTTTACTGTTAACTCAGGCATGAGTAAGGGAGTCTCGGGCATGTAACCAATTAATTGCAAATAAGCTTGGCGTTGCAACTGACTATTTTTTCCCATAAATTCAACCGCCCCATCAGTCGCAAATAGGCTCGCAGACATTATTTTTAACAAGGTTGATTTACCTGCGCCATTGGGTCCCAATACAGTAATCGCCTGCATTGACGACACATCAAAGCTCACCTGATCTAAAATGAGGTGATTATTGAAAGCAAACGAAATATTTTTAACGGTTAATTTGGTATTTTCCATACGCTTAAGTACGCGATTAGTTCTCGACTCATGGAGTAAAAGATATTATAGTATCGCTTTTAATATAAATAACCATAAATTTATGAATATTTTAACGTTTTTACAGCAAGGCATACTCAATTTTTCCCTACTTCAACTTATTATCACCTTATTAATCGTCACCCAAATCACCATTTTAGCCGTTACACTGTATTTACACCGCGATCAAACGCATCGTGGATTGCAATTGCACCCAATTATTCGTCATTTCTTTCGGTTGCAGTTATGGCTAACAACAGGCATGCTCACCAAAGATTGGGTTGCCATTCACCGCAAACATCACGCCAAATGCGAAACACAAGACGATCCACATTCTCCACAGTACTATGGCATCAAAACTGTCCTTTATTCTGGTGTCGAACTCTATACCAAAGAACGTAAAAACAAAGAAACCCTAGACAAATACGGCAAAGGCACGCCCAATGACTGGCTTGAACGGAATATTTATACGCGTTTTCATTTTTTAGGCATTTTTATTATGCTGCTAATAGATGTGGCATTATTTGGTGCCATTGGCATCACCTTTTGGGCAATACAAATCGTTTGGATACCGTTCTTTGCAGCTGGTGTGATTAATGGTTTGGCTCATTGGTACGGTTACCGCAATTATTCTACCGAAGATTGTTCCACCAATATTTCACGTTTTGGTGTCGTTATAGGTGGAGAGGAATTACACAATAACCACCACGCTTTTCCCTCTTCATGTAAGTTTGCTCATAAAAAAGGAGAATACGATTTGGGCTGGTATGTAATCAAGGCATTAAACTCTGTTGGACTGGCTAAAATCAAGAAAACAGTGCCAGAACTGGAGCAATCTAATAATAAAAACTTGGATTTAGAAGCCGTTAAGGCCATGCTAACACACAAAGTGAATTTACTGCAAGTCTATGTAAAAGACGTTATAAAACCCGCTATTTCGCAAGAGTATGATTTGCGCAGTAAGCAAATTAAACAATCTTCTGATAAGTTTTTAAACTCCATGTCTATTGATTGGCGTTTTTTAGATGATGAAGCTAAAGATTTGTTTAAACAATACATCCAAACTTCACCAACAATCGAAACCATCATTAAATACCGCGATGAATTAAAAAGCATTTGGGAATCCAATGGCAAAACTTCCGAGCAAATGATTGAAGCCATAAGAATTTGGTGTCAAAAGGCTGAAAAAAGTGGCGTAAAGGTATTGCAAGATTACGCTCTAAAACTGCAGACTTATCGCCTAAAAGGAGTTTAATTTGTTATCCAAGTTGTATAAAGTCCTACTTTTATTAGGGCTTATCACTGCATCGCTTTCATCTCACGCTTGGAATGCCGCAGGACATCATTTAATGGCGGCTATTTCTTGGGACTTAATGACGTCAAAACAACAAAATTATTGGGTTGATATTCTCAAACACCACCCTCGGTATAAACAAGACTTTAAACAAAACATTCCCAAACAAGTCAAACGAAACCCTCAGTATCTTAATGAGTGGATATTTAGGCAAGCGGCAAGATGGTCGGATTTACCCAGAAACTTTCACTCAGGTTTAAAAGAAAAATACCACCGTGGCTCGTGGCACTACATCAATTACCCTTTGTATTTAGATAAAAAAATCAACACAAAATTCTTAAATCTTAACACCAATTTCAATGGCAAACTGCATAAGCATTTAAATGTTATTCAAGCACTCAAAGGAAACCTTGCTATTTTATCAAAACAAGGAACAACCAAAAGGCAAAAAGCCATCGCTTTGTGTTGGGTTTTGCATTTGGTTGGCGATTCTCATCAGCCTTTGCACAGCACGGCACTGTTTGACAAATATTATTTCCCAAAAGGAGATCGGGGCGGGAATTTAATCCAAATCAAAGGGCAAGGACGGGTGAAAAACTTGCATTGGTATTGGGATTCTCGATTAGACAACACAACTTCTTTTAGAATAATTGATTTGAAGGCCAAAAAACTCACAAATAAACTTGGTAAGCAAGCAAGTAACCAACAAAGACAAGCCATTAATAAGTGGTCAAAAAAAGCCAACAAATTAGCAACCAAGTACGCCTACACGAAAAAAGTCCTCAAAGCGCATAAACAAGCCAAAAGAAAAGGACAAAAACAACCAACCATTTTAATCAACACAGACTACGACAAAAATGCACGCAAAATTGCAGAAAAACAAATCACAGATGCAGCATACCAATTGGTTTATCTGTTATCTTCTTTGTCGCCTTCTTGAGCTAATAACAAACAAAACAATGCCAGAAATTGCAGTAACTAAGGCAATGAGTGAGAATATTTTAATCAACCAATTACCAAAATCATCGCGTGTTTGGTAATCCATTGTGTGTAACATCCATAAAAAATCAAAAATTCGCCACGAGTTATAGCGAACAGCCGTTAACGTGCCTAATTTCGTTGAAACATAAAACGTCGGCGACTCAGGGTAATCGTAGGTAATTGCCCACGCAGGCATTGGTTTTTCACGGTATTCGTGGTGTGAATCAGTTTGGTTAATCAGCTCAACCGAGGCTATAGGAGCATCAAAATCCTTTGCCTTATTGGCAATATCAATGGCATTTTTCTGACTTAGTTCTGGCATTAATTTGCCAGAATCTCCATCAACCAAAGACGTTTTTATGGCATTATGAGTCGTTAAATAATTTATTCGGTATACCGGTTTTGATAAAATCTGAATAACCCGAATTGAATTAAGTGATTTAAAGTCAGTTAAAACAGTCAATGCTTTTTGCACTGAAACCTTTGGACTTCGGAGGCTCTCTTGCACAGATTTCCGCAAATGATCTCCATGGATTTTATCAATATCATTCCAAGTAAACCATATTCCACCAAGAGTCCAAGCCAAAAGCTGCAACGCAACGATTAAACCAATGTAGCGATGAGCCTTTCTAATGAACAATTTAATCTTCAATTTCACCCCAAACAGTTTGATTATTTTTCCATAAACCAATAACATATTTTCTATATAGTTCTGCTACAGGTCTATCTCCCAAGGTATCAATAAATTTTAACATCTCCTTGGGGTGTATTACATTGTAAGTAACATCCATAGCATATTCAAATAATTTTGAAAATGTTTGAGAATAGATAAATTGCTCTTCATTCTCTTTTAAATAATCAACAGTACTAGATTTTTGATCTTGTGACATGTCTTTTGTTGCAACAATTTGATTCCAAACAGAGTCGCTATACGAACCAAGAATATCTAATTGAGCATGTTGAGCATAAAGATTAAATTCATCAGGAGAACAAAACTGATTGCGAGCCACATCTTTTCGTTCAGAGTGATTCGAGATAAACCAGTTATCGGCTTCATATTGCCACCTCTTCCAACCAATATTTGTAGCAAGATTCCAAGTTTCCATGTAAACTAATCCACCAGGTTTAAGAATTCGGTTAAATTCTCGCATATAATTAAATAAATCTTCTTTATCCAAATGACAAAACACTGCTACAGTATAAATTTTATCGACACTATTACTTTTGATACAAGAAAGGTCATTGCGCTTAAGTGCATAAAGTTCAATGTTATCAAACTCTTGCATACGATCTTTGGCAACTGATAACATGTTTTCAGAAATATCTGTACCAATCCATTTTTCACAATGTGGAGCAAGTAATTTACCAATACGAGCAACGCCACAACCCATTTCTAAAACGGTATCGTTTTTGTTGATATTCAAAGCGGCTAACATTTGATTAGCAGTCCACTTACCATTACTCATTAACGTAGCTTCATCTGTACTTCCATCGACCGCAATCGCTCCAGATTTTAGAGAGTTCACACGATTATTCCACGTATCTTTATAGTTATTTAATTCCATAATTAATCAGGTTTGTAATATATTTTAATAAATAGGCAGATTAACAGATAATTTAATGAGTTACAAACATTTTAAATTATGCTTATGTAAGAATATGTATAAACTGGAAACAGTTCTTAGTGAAATATTTTTTTCACATAAACTACCCTTGTATCTTGACAAAGGTAGTTTATATATTGTGTTTTTTAAGGATTGGTCCATTTAGCGACATAGACCTTACTTATATTTAAAGTTGACCATTACAAACCCACTTTGTTGACTGCGCATCAAATTTGGAGAACTTATGCCCAGTTGTAATGGTCAAGTTTTATCGGAGACATTTTTAGCCACATTTACTTAATTCGTTAAATTTCTGATTTGGAGTTAAATAATCAATGGCTGAATTTAACCTTTTGTAATTGTAGAAATAGATATAACTCTCAACTTCTGCAATTACAGCGTCATGATTAATGAACCTCAAATGGTTTAATCGTTCTGTTTTTAAATTTCTAAAAAATCTTTCCATAACAGCATTGTCCCAACAATTACCTCTGCGACTCATGCTTCGTGTGATATTTAAATTTTCACAATACACCGCAAACATGTTTGCGGTGTATTGTGTGCCTTGGTCAGAGTGAAACAATAACTTGCTTGTATCTGGCTGTTTTCTGCTAATAGCATTGCTTAATGCCTCTTTTGCTAACGAAGCATCGGGTGATTTTGACAAAGCCCAGCCGACTATTTCTTTTGTTCCTAAATCCAGTACGCTTGCCAAATAACTCCAGCCTTGGTGGTTGCGAATATAAGTGATGTCACCAACCCAATGAGTGTTTGGTTTTGATTGCTTAAACTGCCTATTAAGTACGTTTTCAATCTTTATATTGCAAATGCCACCATTGGGGTAATAATGTTTCTTCTTAGGTCTAATAGCCACTATTTTTGCTTGTTTCATCATACTGGCTGTTTTATGAATGCCAATATTGATGCCTTCAAGTTTTAGTTGTTGTTGCATGCGTCTTTTGCCATATGTGTATTTAGTGTCGATGGCTGTTTTCTTGAGAATTGAAATAATTTTTTTCTTCTCCCCAGCAAGTGGCTTTTGTTTAACATGATCAAAATAGGTACTTTGATTTAACTCGAAAACATCACACATTTCGTTGATTGTATAATCTGAATTTGCCATCTTTAGTTCTTTTATCTTCATTGCTTTTAATCTTCTCGTATAAAGATGGCTGCAGCCTTTTTTAAGATTTCACTATCCCTTTTTGCTCGCCATAATTGCTTCTTAAGACTTTGAATCTCTTGTTGCTCACTGGTTAATGCTTTTTTACCTTCGGGGGTAATACCTGATAATTCATCAAGATATTGTTTCTTCCAGCGTGAAACGGCGGTAGAACCAGCTCCTGAAATTTCAACAATTTGTTGGTTTGTATAACCTTCATTAACCATTAATTTGGCATAATCTAAGCTTTGTTCAACTGTGAATGACAGCCGTTGTTTTCTTTTTTTTGACATTTTTGTTACCTCGTTGTGTCTATTATAAGGCTAAAAAAGTCTCCGAGTTTATTAGACCATTACAGTATTCTCTGGTGCTTTATAATCGTATAGTTTTATATCAAAACTAATACTATTTTCCACTCCAGAATTTATGACTTAAAACAATATGTGCACGGTAAAAGTCTTCGCAGCTTGCATTACACAAAGCAACATTGGAAGATTGCGAACAATGAGGGCATTCTTTAAAAGCAGAAAATCCCATAATCCCCTGAGAACCTGGTTCAACTACTGCCAGTGATTGCCCTGGAGGACCTGAGTTATATGGCACACCTTCGAATTGAGCAAAAGAGCTTTCATTATTGACATGCAAAACCCAATAACTGTCACTAGAATCTCCACCATTTGCTGAATAAGCATTGCTTTGAGTATAAACAGTGGGTCCTTCACAGGCATAACTGTTTGTGACCTGTGGAAAATCAAATAAACATCGATCCAGTGTAATGGGTTGATTTACAGTGCCCGTTTGAAAATCGTTGAAATCTGTGCGAACTTGAGCCATCACAAAGCTTTCATCGTAAAATTTCGCCTACACAGGAAAAAAGCCGAATGTGAGTAGAAAAATAAGAAAAGTCTTTTGCATTAGTAAATTATTCTCTGGTCAATTTTTGTTATTACCCGAATCCCGATAGTGAATCGCAATAAAGAGTGCAAGCACTTGATGTACAAAAGGAATTGACAAAAACTAAATCCACCTGATTGGTGATTAAGCTTTTTGACAATTTCTTAGGTGCATTAAGGGATTGTGCTCTCATTGTGATTTCTATATCGGGATTTGGGTATTAACTCAAGTATAAATCAAGCAGCGTTAAATTTAGGTTAAATAATTTAATTAATCCAAATCCACATGACCTGATTTAAGCTATTAAAATCCACCGCTTAAATTTAGACCTTACTTTTTGAGGATGAGGAACGTGTACAACAGTTGTAAAAAAAAACAGCTATTTCATTTAATTGTTCACTTTACCAAGACTATTGTTTCGAAAAATTAGATAATTCGCTTAACTCATAATTTAATAACTGTATAGTTTCACAACGTTATTGTTAAATAATTGCCACACTCATTGTGGAGCGTAGCGGAACAATGAGTGTGGCAGGCTTTTAAAAACTCGCCTTGTTAGATAAAATTCAATCAACTAACAGG
>JALSLV010000036.1 GCA_026988115.1 Lysobacterales bacterium
TTTCAAGCCAATTTCTGGTTTGCCTTTTTAGCAGCAATAACTTTGATATTTGGCGCAGCTTATTCGTTGTGGATGGTTAAACGTGTGGTTTTTGGAGAAGTTAAATCCGAAGCCGTTTCACAATTAACCGATATCACCAAGCGTGAAACTTTTATTTTAGCAGTGCTTGCCATTGCTGTTCTTGCTTTGGGTTTATACCCTGAGCCTCTGATTGATGTGATGCGTGTTTCGGTTTCACATTTAATTGATTTAATCTCTATTTCTAAGGTATAAACTATGTTTGGATGGTCTGAATTAACACCTGCACTGCCTGAATTAATCATTCTTGCCACAGCGTGTGCTGTACTTTTACTAGGTCTGTTTTCACGTTCTGAAAAAGGCGGATTATTAGTTTTAACCTCAATCATTGGTGTCGTCTTTGCAGCCATTGCAACAGCAAAAAGCCATATGGGAGCGCACGAACTGGTTAAACAAGTGTTGTTTAATGGTAACTTTGTGCGTGATTATATGGGAGATATTCTCAAAATTGCGGTGTATTTCATTATGCTGTTTGTTTTTATTTATTCTAAACAGTACTTGCGCAATAAAAATATTTTTAAGGGTGAGTTTTATGCCTTGATGTTATTTGGTTTGCTTGGCATCATGATAATGATTTCTGGTTATAACTACATTACCTTGTATATTGGTCTTGAGTTAGTGGCTTTAAGTTCTTATGCTTTGGTCGCATTTGATAGAGATAATGCCCAATCCAACGAATCCGCGATGAAATATTTTATCTTAGGCGCGATAGCATCAGGCATGTTGTTATACGGTATGTCAATGATTTATGGTGCTACAGGGACATTACAAATTGATGAGATTTCTGCTGCCATTGGGCAATCTCAGAATAATTTATTGGTTGTTTTTGGCTTAGTATTTGTTTTGGTTGGCGTTTCATTTAAACTTGGCGCGGCGCCTTTTCATATGTGGGTGCCTGATGTTTATCAAGGTGCGCCAACTGCCACTACCTTGTTCATCTCATCTGCGCCAAAGATTGCTGCTTTTGCCTTTGCAATACGCATTTTGGCTCAATCATTGGATGGTATAATTGACCAATGGCAACAGATAGTCGCCGTTATTGCCATTTTATCCATAATAATTGGTAATTTATTCGCTTTGCAACAAGACAACATCAAACGCCTTTTTGCTTATTCAACAGTTTCACATATTGGCTTTATGTTACTGGGATTTTTGGGTGGCGAAGACGGTTACTCTGCTTCCATGTTCTACATCATCACTTACGCTTTGATGAGTGTGGCTGGATTTGGCATGATAATCGTGCTTTCATGCAAAGGCTTTGAAGCTGAAAAGATTTCAGATTTTAAAGGCCTTAATCAACGCAACGGCTGGTTTGCTTTTATGATGTTATTAATCATTGCATCAATGGCAGGCTTCCCACCACTTGTTGGCTTTATATCCAAATTAGTAGTACTTAAAGCTGTGATTGATCAAGGTTATTATGTTCTTGCGGGTATTGCGGTAATTTTTGCTGTAATCGGTTCATTCTATTACCTCAAGATTATCAAAACCATGTACTTTGACGAGTCCGACAGCGATCAAGAAATAACCGCAGGATTCGATGTGAAATCAATCCTAAGCTTTAATGCCTTATTGCAGTTAGGCTTGTTGTTGTTTATTCCATCAATCTTGAGTTATTGTGTTAAAGCGATTGGGAGTTTGTAATTTAAGATAAGGAACACAGAGGTTCACGGAGGAATCACAGAGCTACACAGAGAAAAAAAAATACTCCGTCATTGCCAGGAGCAACGCGACGTGGCAATCTTTATCAGATAACGATAAATTCAACAGATTGCTACGTCGTTCCTCCTCGCAATGACATACAACATTTTTAAAGCCTAACTTATGTTGGTCTTTTTTGTTGGTGATGTGAAATGTTTAAGATCAAAAGCGTAACGCAAAGGTCGCAAAGAAGGCGCGAAGAACGCAAAGGATTTAATCAATCAAAAAAAACTAGTGTAGGGGCTGTGCCTTGTGCCTGCCCGTCATTGGGAATGGTGGTTTTATTTGAACTGCTATGGAACACAGAGATTCACGGAGGAATCACAGAGCTACACAGAGGTTAAAAAATACTCCGTCATTGCGAGGAGCAACGCGACGTGGCAATCTTTATCAGATAACGATAAATTCAACAGATTGCCAAGCCTTCACTCAACTTGATTTGGTGCCTTTCCTCATTATACAAAAATAGTATGACATTAAACGCTTGGTTTTGGGTGGTTGGGAAAACCTTTTTACCCAATTTTAATAAGAGGACTCAGTCTTAGAACTATAGTGCATGAAGCGGTTTTTATCTCGTAATCTATCTAATATTTTATTGCCATATGTGCACTATTAATGAGTTATCGACAATTATCAGTCTATATTGCATGGATAACTGTTATAAATTAATTTAAGCTACGCTAAATAATTGATAAGTTATGTGAATTTAAGTATTATTACTTCAATTTAATAGAATTAGGGTAAATAAGCACGATGGAAAAACTAAATATAAAGCGTTATTCCAACACAATGCACCCTAATAATTGTTATAAACACAAAGTGAGAAATATATGCCTTGGTGGGCGATAGCATATTTGGTTGTTTTTATCTTAGCTACAATTGCAGGCATTTTTGACGATTTAAAACGCCCAAATAAATTAAGATTTATTGGAGGTGAGATTTTATCTGTTAGTTTTGTTATCTTATTTGTCTTAGGCTACTTTCAAGATGGTTTTGGCGAAGAATTAGGTATTTATGTTTTTCCAATGTTAATTATTGGCGTGGTTCATGAACTGATGGCAGCAAATAGGGCAATAGTAGAAGAATCAAAAGATCCTAATTTCACTAAAAAGGAATTGGTTATTTTGAATAACATTGGTTTATTATTGGCAAATATTTTCATTGTGCCGGGTTATGTTCTTGGTTTGATGTTAGGGCTTAGAAATGTTGGTTTATAACAAATCATTCCACTTGACCGCAAAAAGCGGCGTTCCGCTGTCGCTCCACTCTGCTTTTTGCGGCAAGTGAATTCAATCGTTATACGTTTCAGGAGGCTTGGTGAA
>JALSLV010000037.1 GCA_026988115.1 Lysobacterales bacterium
AATGGTTTCAAATTAAGCCTAAAATCTTTAAACAAAATCCTAGCCAATTTAAACAAAGGTTGTTAAGATTAAAGTCTTCTAACAAGATGGGTTTACATCAACAACGTTGTGAAACCTGACAAATAACCATACTAATGGAAATAAAAGTTAACTACCTCGACAACCTTCGCTTGCAAGCCTCATTTGATGACTTTAATGTCATTTCAGATCAGCCCATTCGATACAAAGGCGATGGGTCGGCACCCGGTCCATTTGATTATTTTTTGGCGTCATCTGCTATGTGTGCTGCTTATTTTGTGCGTGTTTATTGCATTTCTCGCAATATCCCTACGGATAATATTCGTTTATCACAAGATAACATTATTGACCCTGAAAACCGTTACAAACAAACCTTTCAAATCCAGTTAGAATTACCAGCAGACTTATCAGATAAACATCGTCGTGGTATTTTACGCTCGATTGATCGTTGTACGGTTAAAAAAGTCATCCAAACAGGGATTGAATTTAAGACAGAAATAGTTGAAGATTTGGGTCAAGACAACAGTACTTTATTTATCCCTCAAGGCAATAGCCAGACTTTTATCGAAGGCAAAGATTTAGCTCTAGAACAAACTATTGCTAATATGTCGAAGATTATTGCCAATTTGGGTATGAAAATAGAAATTGCTTCGTGGCGAAATCTTGTGCCAAATGTTTGGTCGCTGCATATTCGTGATGCCGCTTCTCCCATGTGTTTTACCAATGGCAAAGGAACGAGCAAAGAAAGTGCCTTATGCTCGGCATTGGGCGAATTTATCGAACGGCTAAACTGCAACTTTTTTTATAACGACTATTATTATGGAGAAGAAATTGCCACCAGTGAATTTGTGCATTACCCATCTGAAAAATGGTTCAAACCCAATACTAAGGACGACTTGCCAAGTGGAATTTTGGATGATTATTGTTTAAAAATCTACAATCCAGATGGCGAACTACGTGGTTCCCACCTGATTGACACCAATTCGGGCAATAAAGAAAGGGGAATTTGTGCTCTTCCTTTTGTACGCCAATCCGATGGCACAACCGTGTATTTTCCATCCAATTTGATTGAAAATTTATTCCTCAGCAATGGCATGAGTGCAGGCAATAATATCGCTGAAGCACAAGTGCAATGCTTGTCGGAGATTTTTGAACGAGCGGTTAAAAAACAAATTATCGAACAAGAAATCACCTTGCCTGATGTGCCGCAGAAGGTATTAGCACAATACCCAAGCATCGTGGCAGGCATAGCCGCATTGGAAGAGCAAGGCTTTCCAGTGGTGATAAAAGATGCCTCGCTCGGCGGGCAATTCCCCGTGATGTGTATCACCCTTATGAACCCAAAAACAGGTGGTGTTTTTGCTTCATTTGGTGCCCATCCCAGCTTTGAAGTGGCACTAGAACGCAGTTTGACCGAACTCTTACAAGGTCGCAGTTTTGAAGGTTTGAATGATGTGCCCAAGCCCACATTTAATTCTCTTGCGGTTAAAGAACCCGAAAACTTTGTGGAACATTTTATTGATTCCACTGGCATTATTTCATGGAAGTTTTTCAGTGCAAAAAGTGATTATGAATTTCATCATTGGGATTTTTCTGGCACCAACCAACAAGAAAGCGAGGATTTATTGGCAATCTTGAAAAAATTAGGCAAAGAAGTTTATATCGCTGAGTATAACGACTTAGGAACGGCTGCTTGTCGAATTCTGGTACCCGACTATTCTGAAATTTATTTAGTCGAAGATTTGATATGGAACAACACCAACATGGCACTGGATTATCGCGAAGATATTTTAAACATTCACACCTTGAGTGATGAAGCCTTAAGCAACTTGGTCGAACGCCTAGAACAAAGCCAGCTTGATAATTACATGGACATTGCCACCTTAATCGGAATTGTGTTTGACGAAAATACCATCTGGGGACAACTCACTATTTTAGAACTTAAAATCCTCAGCCACCTCGCCCTTAAGCAACGTGAACAAGCTCAAGATTTAGTCGAAGAATTTCTGCAATACAACGACAACACCGTCGAACGTAACTTATTTTACCAAGCGATTCATGCCGTTTTAGTCATTACATTAGACAATAAATTAGAACTAAAAGATTACCTGCCCAATTTCAACCGCATGTTTGGTGCCGAAACCATGAAAAATGTGGTCGCTACAGTCAATGGCACCGTTCGCTTTTCAGGTCTGTGCAAAACCAGCATGAAACTTGAAGGCTTGGACAAACACCTCAAGCTGATAGAAAGTTATAAGAAATTGCAAAAAGCACGGAGTGAAACCTAAAAGCAGTAACGCTAAGATCGCAAAGAAGGCACAAATCCACAAACGTTTTTCAATATTCCTATTTGATATGATGCTCTTTGCGTAGGGTGGGCTCATCCCACTGATTTAGAATTGATTGATTATCGAAGTTACTAAAACACAATATCGTAAAGAAAGAGTGTTTTACAATTTACTTGGTCACTTAAACAATGATGGTGGGCAAGCCCACCCTACGACTAAGGTATTTTCTTAGAAATAAAACTATTATAATTTGCAATAAATATATCAATAGGATTAAATTCAATAGTGACACTCACAAGAAAATAAACCACATGAAAAATCGTGAATTTGGCAACGTTAAAGCACAGTAAACAACAAACAATCTAAATTATGTAAGAATCCATATGATAAATAAAAAACACCAACTCGGCTTTTTTCCAACGCCTTTGCATAAATTAAGTAATTTATCGAAAAAATATCCAGATTATTCGATTTATATTAAAAGAGATGACCAAACGGGTTTGGCTTCGGGTGGTAATAAAACCAGAAAACTGGAGTATCTTATACAGCAAGCATTGGATAATAAATGCGATGCAGTGGTGACTGCTGGTGCGCAGCAATCCAATCATTGTCGGCAAACGGCGGCGGCTTGTGCACAAGTGGGGCTTGAATGCCATATTATTGTCAAAGGTTGTGAGCCTGAAGTTTATCAAGGTAACTTGTTGTTGTCACAATTATTGGGTGCGAAAATTCATTTCACCAATGATTATGCCAAGGAAATTGATTTTGAGGCTTATATTTCACATTTTGATAAAGGTAAAAAGGTTTATATTGTTCCCATTGGTGGTTCTAATATTACGGGTGCTTTGGGTTATGTGGATGCTGTTGGTGAACTAAAACAGCAATTGCGTGAACAAAATATCCAGCTTGATTATGTGTTTATTGCGTCAAGTTCGGGCGGTACTCAAGCAGGTATTATGTTGGGTATGCAGTTACATGACTTGGATTTTGAGTTAATTCCGATAAAAATAGATAAGGATAACGGCGAGCAATGCACACTAGCCCAAGATGTGTTGTCGATTGTGAAAGAAGGGCAAAAAATAGTGCAGCTAGACAAGAAATTTACCTTGGCTGATATTCCAATAAATAGAAATTATAACCAAAAAGATTACGGCATCATGACGGATAATGAAATTTCAGCCATTAATGAATTGGCGTTAACCGAAGGTATTTTATTAGACCCTGTTTACACGGGCAGAGCTTTTTATGGTATGTTAGATTGTCTAAAAAATAATAAATTAAAGCCCAATTCAAACGTGCTTTTTTGGCACACTGGCGGTTTGCCTGCTTTGTTTGATTATGCGAATGGCTTATGCAAAAAATAAGTTTTTTTCCTGTAGTGGAGTCGTAGGGTGGGCTCAGCCCACCGATTTAGAACTGATTGCTTAGTAAAACTTCTAAGACACAATGCTTTAAAGAAATAGTTTTTCTCAATTAATGAGACTACTGAAACACAGATGGTGGGCAAGCCCACCCTACGGCAATGAGTAATAAAAAACAATGAGTTAAAGGAAACTATTTTGTATTGCAACTATCATTGTTTATTTAAAGCCAAACTAAAAACAGTTACAATATGTTTTTTAAAAGCAATTACCTTGATGCACACTTTTCTCGACTCAATTAAAAAACTATTGAACAAACTACCACAAAGTTGGGTGGATTTAACCACCCATCGTTTGGATATTTACAACGAATCGAAAGCAAAATCTGAGTTTTTAGATGAATTAAAAAAACTCATTGCCAAAAGTGAATACACAATTGATGACTTGGAACAATTACCAACAGCTTACGATTACATCCGTTTAGGGCATCAGTTGTCTAGCCTTTTGGAGTGGGTTTTGGCAGAAATAAATAATGTTTCAAATGAACAAATCATTTCTTTTTCCTCCCGCACCATGCCATTGTTGTCCATTCTGCGTCAAAACAAGTTAAATAATAAAGCAACCACCATTTATTACGATGGAAACAACCCTCCCCTTATTGATGAGCCACGATTGCAAGATATCTATGGTTACCATTATACATTGCAAAAAATAACCAACCCTAAGGACATTCCCCAACTTGAAGGCACTGTTGTTTTTGTTACCCAAAAGGATTTTGACAAACCGTTAGAATCATCAGGTTTTGCAGACATAACGCTTAACATTCACCCCACACTGGGCAGTGTTATGTTAATTCATCAAAACGAAATACAGTCAATTAGTGCCATACAACACGTCAGAAGGCGTGAAACCATAGCCATGACGCCACCAAATGCATTGAATTTGCTCAAAGAAATTGTTCATGCCATTACACAAGTTACAACCTCAAATACAGAAGAAGACAAACAAATAATTTTCGGTTGCATTAAAGAAAATACTGGCAGTGAATTACAACCGTTAATCGCATCAAGTGGTCTTTCTATTCAATACGCCATGTTGATGGGCTTGGTTGAAAATGCCATGACTCAACATCCAGATAAGGAGATTAAAATCATATTACCACCTAATTGTTACGGTGGCACCAATGACCAATCTCGCCGAATTGCTGATTTGATGGATAATGTCGAAATTGTTGATATGCATGTTGATGGTGGTCAAAATTTGGTTTCTAGCCTTGATGAAGCACTTGAATCAGTTGCAAATACCGATGGTGTGGCTTTGATTTTGGCTGAAATTCCGACTAATCCCAGAGTCGAAGTACCAGACATGGATAAATTGGCCGAAGTGTTGACCAGAAAAAGATTAACTCAAGGCAATATACTGGCAATCGAGCCATTTTTTATGGTCGATCAAACATTTTGCCCAAATGTACAACTATTACATCAAGCGAGTAAACTCAAAGATGTGCAAACCATTTCATTTGCCAGCGGCTCAAAATTTCCCAGTGGTGGTCGTTGCATCGGTGGTTATTGTGCCGCTAATTACGCAGCTAAAGATCTTCTGCCATTAATATCAAGTCATTTGGAATTATCAGACAATCAAGCCAATGCGCACCAATTGCATACTTTGGCTGAAAATATGCCCTCCATGCCGAGCAGAATTGTTCAAGCTTATCTAAAAACGCGTGACTTAGTTAACAACATACAAAACCAATTGCCCGAAGCAAAAATATATTATGTGTCAGAGGCAATGGTAAAACGCGGTTTTATGCCGTCGGTTTTTTCATTGGATTTACCCACAAACGGTGACAGTGAAAAGCAAAAACTATTAAATATTAAATTGATTGAATTTATGATTAACGCTCACCCTAAAATGTGTAAAAATTGCGTCAGTTATGGTCAGTTAAAGGGAAGCTATTGGACTATTCCTGCAACATCAACACAAGGCACAACCAAAGAAGAAGACAAGGATTACATCGTCCGGGTAGCACTTGCTCCAGATGTTGATGTGGAATTATTATCGCAGTCGTTTGCACAATTTTGTAAGGTTAACAGCCAATTCTTGATATAAGTTAATTATCTTTATATTTTACTCAGGTAGAATGTGCATTTTTTAAATTCAACATACTATGGCATACATCACTGAAACTATTACTTATGTAAAACACTGGAATGAAAGACTTTTTAGTTTTCGCACCACTCGCAAACCAACCTTTCGCTTTAAAAATGGTCATTTTGTTATGATTGGCATTGAGGTTGAAGGCAAGCCATTGATGCGAGCTTATTCTATCGTCAGCGCCAATTATGAAGAAGAGCTGGAATTTTTCAGTATCAAAGTGCCCGATGGTCCATTAACGTCGCGTTTGCAAAACATCAAGGTAGGCGATAAATTATTGCTATCAGAAAAATCGACAGGAACGTTGGTCACTGATTATACTTTTCCAGGCAAAAATCTTTGGTTGATCAGCACGGGAACTGGTCTTGCACCCTTTATGAGCATCATCAAAGACCCTGAGGTCTATGAACAATTTGACAAAGTTATTCTCACCCATGGAGTTCGATATTCTGCTTGTTTAGCCTACCATGACTTTATTACCCAAGAACTACCCAGCAATGAATATATTGGTGATATGGTTAAAGAAAAACTACTGTATTACCCCACAGTGACTAGAGAGCCTTATAAAAACGAAGGACGCCTAACTGACTTATTAAAATCAGGAAAACTCGCCAAAGATTTGGGAATGCCTGAGGTAAATGTTGAAGACGATAGGTTTATGCTCTGTGGTAGCGAGGCGTTGATTAAAGATATGTGCAAAATACTCAACGAAAAAGGTTTTGTTGCTGCAAAAAAACGCACCCAAGGTCATTATGTGCTAGAAAATGCATTTGTTGCTAAATAATTCTAAACATGTTAATTTATCACTCCAACTTTATTAACCTAGACGAATGATATCTTTTAAACAACTATCTTATGCTTTGGCCGCTGCTGAAACTTTACACTTCAAAAAAGCATCAGAAAAATGCAACATCAGTCAATCGGCATTAAGCACTGCGTTAAATGAACTAGAAAAACAACTTGGGTTGAAAATTTTTGAACGCAATAATAAACAAGTTCTTATTACACCAGCAGGTAAAAAAATACTTCATCAAGCGCGCCAAATTTTACTGCAAGTAGACGAACTCAAACACTTTGTAGAAACCCATAAAAAACCCTTAAGTTTTCCTCTTTCTATAGGTATCATACCTACCATTGCCCCCTTTTTATTGCCTAAATTATTGCCAGTTTTGAAACAAGATTATAGTAAGGCGCAATTAAATATTGAAGAAAATCAATCACAAGTACTTGTCGAAATGGTACGAAATGGTGAGCTGGATACCGCTATCATAGCCTTACCCTTCCCAACTACTGGTTTACTTACTTTAAAATTTTGGCAAGAGGATTTTTACTGGATAACCTTAAAAGGCAACAAATTCTCACAACAAAAACAAATCAATAGCCAAGAGATAAAACAATGCAATCTGCTGTTACTCAAGGAGGGTCATTGCCTCAAAGACCACATAATTAGCGTTTGTAATATGTTAGAAAAAACACCAAAACAAGAGTTTTGTGCCACCAGTATTAACACATTAATTCAAATGGTCTCAGGTGATTTAGGCTCCACTTTAGTTCCTGAAATGGCAGTTGAACAACTAACAGCACAACATAAATCCCTCTCAGTTATTCACCTCGATGAACCAGGTCCTCATCGAGAACTTGTTTTTATCTTTCGACCAAACTTCACCCGTACATCGAGCATCCAAGCCCTTGTTGAAGTTTGTAAGAAAGCACTTACGCCTTAATGTTTTAGGCCATTTCTATAGACTGTGTTCAAAAAAATAGATACTCATCTCCGATTTTTCGTGATGTACTAACCAATAAGACTTCCCTATACTGGTTACAACTTGAGTGAAAACTCAATTTTATCAATCACATTAGGAGTACATTTACAATGAACAAATCTAAAAAAACAAAGAGTAATCTTTTGGCAGCATCTATGGTTGCTGCCTTAGCATTGAGTTCTGCAACTACAGCCGAACAAACAATGTCACCGGATTTTTGGTGGCCGAACCAACTCAATTTAAAGCCCTTAAGGCAGAATTCAGTTGAATCCAACCCAATGGGTGAAAAATTTAATTATGCCAAAGAATTTAAAACACTTGATTTGGATGCTGTCAAAAAAGACATAAAAAAGGTGTTAACAACTTCACAAGACTGGTGGCCTGCTGATTATGGCAACTATGGACCCTTTTTTATCCGCATGGCATGGCACAGTGCTGGCGTTTACCGTATCTTTGATGGTCGCGGTGGAGCCTCAGGTGGGCAACAACGCTTTGAACCCTTAAATAGCTGGCCAGATAATGTTAACCTAGACAAAGCACGTCGCTTGTTGTGGCCCATTAAGAAAAAATACGGCAATAAAATTTCATGGGCCGATTTAATCGTGCTTACAGGAACTGTCGCTATGGACTCTATGGGTTTCAAAACCTTTGGCTTTGCCGGTGGTCGTGAAGACGATTGGGAGCCTGAATTAGTTAATTGGGGACAAGAAAAAGAATTTTTATCCAACTCACAACGCTACCATGGCAAAAAGTTAGACCGACCATTGGCAGCCGTTGAAATGGGGCTTATTTATGTTAATCCTGAAGGTCCTGCTGGTAACCCTGATCCAATTTCTGCTGCACGAGATATTCGCACTACATTTGGTCGCATGGCAATGAATGATGAAGAAACCGTGGCTTTAATTGCGGGTGGTCATACTTTTGGTAAGTCGCATGGAGCAAAAAGTCCAAAAAACTGTGTTGGTCCAGAACCCGCTGCAGCTGCAATTGAAGAACAAGGTTTAGGCTGGAAAAACAGTTGCGGCAAAGGCAATGCTGAGGACACCATTTCTAGCGGTTTAGAAGGCGCATGGACGATAACACCAACAGCATGGAGCATGAATTTTTTGCAGAACCTTCTTAATATGGAATGGGTACAGACAAAAAGCCCAGCCGGTGCAACTCAATGGACACCAAAAAATGCCCATGAAGTGAAGTTTGTGCCCGATGCACATGTTAAATCCAAACGCCATGCACCCATGATGTTTACCACTGATTTAGCCCTTAAATTTGATCCAAGTTACCGAAAAATATCTGAACGTTTCTTAAAAAACCCCGAAGAATTTGATTTGGCATTTGCTAAAGCTTGGTTTAAATTAACTCATCGTGACATGGGTCCTAGCACTCGATACCTTGGTTCTGATGTTCCCAATGAAGCATTAATTTGGCAAGACCCCATTCCTGCAGTTGATTACGTGCTAGTTAATGCGAAAGACATCAAAAAGCTTAAAAAAGCCATACTCAAATCTAACTTGAGTGTTTCTGAGCTAGTCAAAACTGCATGGGCTTCAGCTTCAAGTTTCCGAGGAACAGATATGCGAGGTGGAGCCAATGGGGCTCGCATTCGTCTTGAACCACAAGTCAATTGGGCAGCTAACAACCCAAGCGAGTTGAAAAAAGTTCTTAACGTTTTAGAAGGTATTCAAGCTAAATTTAACACAAAAACTTCAGGCAAACAAATTTCATTGGCTGACTTAATTGTCTTGGGTGGCGCTACAGCCATTGAAAAAGCGGCAGCAGATGCTGGAGTTAAGGTGAATGTGCCATTTACTCCAGGACGTGCCGATGCAATTCAAGAACAGACAGATGTGAATTCTTTTGCTGTATTAGAACCAAAAGCAGATGGGTTTCGTAATTACTTTAGTATGAAAAACAGCCAATCACCAGCAGAAATGTTGATTGACAAGGCCAACTATCTTACTCTGAATGTTCCTGAAATGACTGTATTAGTTGGTGGATTACGTGTATTGAATGCCAATACAGGAAACTCATCACATGGCGTCTTTACAGATAAGCCAGAAACATTAAGTAATGACTTTTTTGTAAACTTGCTTGATATGTCTACAAAGTGGACAAAATCAGAAAAAATTGATGGCATATACCAAGGTACAGATCGCAGTTCTGGTCAATTAAGATGGACCGCAACACCTGTTGATCTCGTATTTGGCTCAAATGCAGAACTACGAGCCGTTGCCGAAGTTTATGCATTTGACAGCTCGAAAGAAAAGTTCGTTAATGACTTTGTTAAAGCTTGGGTGAAAGTTATGAGATTAGATCGCTTTGATTTAGCCGCTAAATAAAGCCCCAACTCAGTGTAATAAAAATGCCACATTGTTCTTTATTAGGACAGTGTGGCATTTTTTCTTTATAAGATATGATAAAACCGATACTGTCATTAAATAATGGCATGTGATAAACTTTAAAACATGAAATCTAATAAATTATTAACATTCTCATTCATCTTTCTATTGCATAGCTTTTCTGCAAATGCCAATGAATCGCCACTTGAATTCACTGCACAAAATGGCTTTGGTGGTCTTAGCCAAGGTGATGGTTCATTAAAATTACTGTTTAAAAAGCCAGTTACCTTTCATGTAGAAAGCAATGGCTATGAGCAAAGAGATGGTACTTTTCGACTTGATCAAACAATAACCTTTGAAGGAAAAGAACCACAAAAAAGACATTGGATACTCAATACAGTTAGTCCAAATAACTACACAGGAACATTAAGCGATGCCAATGGAACGGTAAAAGGGCACACTGATGGCTCACGTCTAACCTTAAAATACCGTATCAAAGGTCCTTTAGTTATGCACCAAACCCTAGAGCTAATACCTGATGGCAAAACCATTGATAATGTTGGTAAGATAACTGTGTTTGGAATTCCTATTGGTACACTGCGAGAGACAATAATTAAGAAAAAGCAGAATAAATTTTAGCGCTCAATTACACTCTAAAACGCATTTTACACCCCAGATTTTGGTATAATTATAACAACGTAATAGAGGAATTAGAACATGAGTATAGAAAAAGTCAAACAACTGCTTGAACAGTTACAAGTAGAATTAAAAAAGACCAATGAAAATATAGATACCCAAACTCAACAACAAATGAGTCAACTGGATAATAAAATCCAATCGATGTTAGCTAATCAAAATTTGCAACAACAAGACTTGTACGATGGCATCATGCAATTGGAGTATGGCTTTTTAACCGAACACCCAATGGCAGCCAATCTTATGCGAGGTATTGTCGACTTATTAAGCAAAGCAGGTATTTAACTCCCGTAGCGACAAGGCACTGCCTTGTCGATGTTTGAGGTACCATTATTTATGCTAATCTGTGGATTTTAAATGTACAAGGCAATGCCTTGTGCCTACGGAGTATATTTTTGAAATTTATGTGTTATAATTTTTCAAAAAAAAAAGAGACGCTAATACGTCTCTTTTTATTTTTCTAGATTTCTGCCTTCGCCCGAATGACAGTTTTGTGTTAAACCTTAACCACGTTTACGCACGATTTGATAACCTTTTCTAAACAAGTATTTACCTGGAGCACTCCATACGTGTACTAGCCTTGTGAATGGAAAGACTAGGAACATGGTGAGTCCAAGGAAAATATGAAGTTTGAAAATTAATGGTTCGTGAATGATAAACGCAGCAGCCCCTGGTCTAAAAGTGACGATATGTTGTGCCCAATTGGCTAACGCTATCATTGATGAACCATCCAAATGTTGCGCAGATACGGGCAAAGTGAGTAAACCCAAACATAATTGCACAAACAACAACAACAAAATAAAGATATCAGAAAACTTTGTTGTGGCTTTGATTCTGGGGTTGGTTAATCGCCTATGAATAAGGATAACCATACCGATAAAGCAGAGTGTTCCGAAGATTCCACCCGCTGTCATTGCCATCACTTGCTTACTTTCTGCACTAATAAAATGCTCATAAACACTATGCGGTGTCAACAACCCAACCAAATGCCCAAAGAACAACAAAATGATACCCACATGAAATAAATTTGACCCTACGCGCATGCCTTTTGTACTGAGTAATTGGCTGGATGAGGCTTTCCATGTGTATTGATCTCTATCGTATCGAAATAAGCTTCCAAGTAAAAACACTGTGGCAGCAATGTAAGGGTATATTCCAAATAAAAATTCGTTCATTTTATTGCTCCTGAGTTGGCTGTGAATGTGGATTAGATGAGTGAATATTCATCGCTATTTTCTGATGCAAGTAATCCTTTGATTTGAATAAGTTCTTACCAAAAGCTTCTGGCTCAATCCAATCGGCATCAACATCGGTGAAGGTTTCTTCTTTTTCTGCTGCAACGATTTTTTTAATTTCTGTGCGATTGACTTTACCATCTGCTACTTCAATTAAAGCGGCAAAGACATGCTTATAATCAAGTTCTTTTTTTGCAAGTCTTTCGCTAATTAGCATCAATACTTTTTGTGTTTCACCCAAAAAATGGGCGGCTACTTTGATGTTTTGAGTGGATAAAAACTCTAAAAATACAGGCAAATAATCAGGTAAATCTGAAGTCCCTACGTCCAAACCATTGGCGTTATACATCTCCAATAAATCAATCATGGCTTGTCCTCTATCGCGTGATTCGCCATGTATGTGCTCAAACAAATGCAAAGAGTGCGATGCGCCGCGATCAAATGTCGCGACATATCGTTCTTGCAATTCGATTAAATCAGAGGATTTAATGCGTTTAATTAACTCACTTAACCCTTTAAGTTTTTGCTTTGAGAGTAATTTTTCATCGTACAAAACCTGTTCTAACTCATCGCTGTGTTCAATCCAATCAGCTTGTGGATAGGACAATAATACACTTAATACTTTAAATGTTTTCATGTTATTCATCTCCTAAATCATTGAGCACATTATCGCCTTGCCCTAATACATTACCATTCATGGTATTGTTGCGTTTTTTAGTATCAAAAATATTAAGTTTAATACTTTCACCCCCTCCTCCATGGCAACCATTACCAAAACTAAAACCACACGAGCCTTTAACTTCTGAGGCTATTTCGTTATCAAAGGGTGTTTTTCCACCATATTCAGTGTGATTAGTTGGAATAACAAAGCGGTCTTCGTAATTGGCTAACGCGATGATGCGATACATGTCTTCCATCATAAATTCATTGGCGCCATTTTCTTCCAGCATTTCCAAATCGGTTACGCCTTCTACGGTTTTCTTACGCATAAATTCACGCAGGACTATCATGCGTTTGAGGGCTTCTTCTACGGGTTTTTCTTCACCCGCTGTTAGCATATTTGCCAAGTATTTAACAGGAATACGTAATTCGTCAAATTTAGGGAACATGCCATCGGATTGAATTTCTCCTTTTTGCATCGCTGTTTTAATTGGCGATAAAGGAGGCATATACCAAACCATTGGCAAGGTACGGTACTCTGGATGCAGCGGTAACGCTACTTTCCATTCCATCGCCATTTTGTAAACTGGTGATTCTTTAGCGGCTTCTATCCAAGACAAAGGCACTCCGTCTTTTAAGGCTTGCTTTTGAACCTCTGGATCATTTGGATCGAGGAATAAGTCAAGTTGTGCTTGGTACAAATCTTGCTCGTTTTCAACACTGGCTGCTTCGAGTATTTTATCGGCATCATATAACATCACACCAAGGTAACGAATACGCCCTACACATGTTTCAGAACAAACCGTTGGTTCTCCTGCTTCGATACGTGGGTAACAAAATGTGCATTTTTCGCTTTTGCCTGATTCCCAATTAAAGTAAATCTTTTTGTAGGGACAACCCGATACACACATACGCCAACCGCGGCATTTGTATTGGTCGATTAGAACAATGCCGTCTTCTTCGCGTTTGTAAATTGCTCCTGATGGGCATGTTGCCACACACGATGGGTTTAGACAATGTTCGCATAAACGCGGCAAATACATCATGAATGTTTCTTCAAACTTGCCGTAAATTTCTTTCTCAATGTCTTTGAAATTGTAGTCTTTTGAGCGTTTTGAAAATTCACCTCCTAGGATTTCTTCCCAGTTTGGTCCTTTTGTGACCTTTTCCATTACCTCACCCGTAATTGCTGAGTGTGCTCTAGCAGTTGGTGGCGTTGGCAATTCTGGTGCATTTTGCAAATGTGCATAATCAAAGGTGAATGGCTCATAATAGTCATCAATTTCGGGCAAATCAGGGTTGGCAAATATTTTGCTTAATAATTTTAACTTGCCACCCATTTTGGGAATGAGTTTTCCACTTTTAGTGCGTTGCCAACCACCATTCCAGCGGGCTTGATTTTCCCAATCATCGGGAAAACCGATTCCTGGTTTGGATTCGACATTGTTAAACCAGGCGTATTCAACCCCTTCACGAGAAGTCCAAACGTTCTTACACGTCACTGAACAGGTATGGCAACCAATGCATTTATCTAAGTTGAGGACTTTGCCTATTTGCGCTCTAATCTTCATGATGCACCTCCGATTCGTGTATTTTCTGGCTCTGATTCATTTTTCCAGTCTATTTTGTTCATTTTTCTGACCACAACAAACTCATCACGGTTTGAACCAACGGTTCCATAATAGTTAAATCCATAAGACAATTGTGCATAACCACCAACCATATGAGTTGGTTTTATCACAGCTCGTGTTACTGAGTTATGGATACCTCCACGGAAACCAGAGGTTTCAGTTGTGGGTGTATTGATAATTTTCTCTTGAGCATGGTACATCATGGTCATGCCCTCAGGTACGCGTTGTGAAACGACAGCACGAGCTGCAATTGTGCCATTGACGTTATACAATTCAAGCCAATCATTATCAACGACATCCATCTTCTGAGCATCAATTTCTGAAATCCAAACAATTGGACCACCACGTGAGAGGGTCAACATCAATAGATTTTCTGAATACGTTGAGTGAATTCCCCACTTTTGGTGTGGTGTAATAAAGTTAAGTGCAATTTCTTTATTACCGTTTGGTTTATGCCCTTTAATTGGCTCAACTGTCTTGGTATTAACAGGTGGCTTGTAGACACATAAACTTTCGCCAAAATCACGCAACCATTTGTGGTCTTGGTAAAAATGTTGCCTTCCTGTCAAGGTTCTCCACGGAATCAATTCATGCACATTGGTGTAACACGCATTATAACTGACGTGTTCATCCTCAAGTCCAGACCATGTTGGAGAAGATATAATCTTACGTGGTTGAGCTTGAATGTCATGGAAACGAATCTTTTCATCTTCTTTTGGCTTAGCTAAATGCGTGTGGTCACGTCCAGTAAATTTACCTAGAGCCTCCCAGGCTTTAACTGCCACTTGACCATTAGTCTCTGGAGCCAATGACATAATCACTTCCGTTGCATTAATATCCGTCTCAATTTGAGGTTGATCCTTAGAAACCCCCTCCTCTCGCACTTTTCTATTTAAGCTACGAAGCATTTCTACTTCTTTATCCGTATTCCAAGAAATACCCTTGCCGCCATTACCGAGTTTTTCTAGTAATGGACCAACAGAGGTAAATTTCTTGTACGTATTTGGGTAATCGCGTTCAACTTCAATCAAAGATGGCATGGTTTGACCGGGGATTGGATCACAATCGCCGTTATACCATTCCTTGACTTCTGTTGCTTGTGCTAATTCGCCTGGAGTATCGTGTTGCATTGGCAGTGTTACGATGTCTTTTTCAACACCTAAGTGCCCAACACAAACTTCTGAAAATTTCTTGGCTAATCCTTTAAAGATTGCCCAATCAGATTTTGATTCCCAAGCAGGATCAACCGCTTTACTTAATGGATGAATAAATGGATGCATATCTGAGGTATTCAAATCATTCTTTTCATACCATGTTGCTGTTGGCAGAACAATATCAGAATACAAACAGGTTGTTGACATACGGAAGTCTAAAGTGACGACTAAATCAAGCTTACCTTCGACTGAATCTTCGTGCCATTTAACTTCTGTTGGTAAGTCTTTGCCTAATTTTCCAATATCATCACCCATCACTGCATTTTGTGTACCTAGTAAATGCTTAAGCATATACTCATGCCCTTTACCTGATGAACCCAAAATATTAGAACGCCAGATAAACATGTTACGTGGGAAGTTTTTAGGGTCATCTGGGTCTTGACAAGAAAACTCTAAATCTTTCGACTTTAATTGACTCACGACATAATCGGCAGATGACATACCCGCTTCTTTAGCACGTTTGGTTAATTCCAGTGGATTTTCCTTCAACTGAGGAGCCGATGGTAACCAACCCATTTTTTCAGAGCGGACATTGCAATCAATTAGTGAATATTGACTCCAATCTTTTTTATCAGCTAAGGGTGAAATTAATTCATCGACTTCTAATTTTTCATAACGCCATTGATTGGCATGATTGTAAAAAAATGATGTGCCATTCATGTGGCGAGGTGGTCTGTGCCAATCGGTGGCAAATGCCAAAGGAAGCCAGCCTGTTTGCGGACGTAGTTTTTCTTGTCCAACATAATGCGCCCAACCACCGCCTGATTTACCAACACAACCACACATCATTAACATGTTCATAATGCCACGGTAGTTCATATCCATGTGATACCAGTGATTCATTGCTGCTCCGATAATAACCATGGAACGTCCACGTGTTTTGTCAGCATTTTCGGCAAATTCTTTAGCAATTCTAATAACTGTATTGGCATCAACTCCAGTGATTTGCTCTTGCCAACCCGGTGTGTAGGGTTGATCATCTTTATAATCTTTAGCACAATTTTCATCACCAAAACCTCTATCAACGCCATAATTTGCCATCATTAAGTCAAAAACTGTTGCAACGTATTTGCTGCCATCTTTGGTTTCTATTTTCTTAACTGGTATTTTATGTTTTATAACGTCTTCATGATTTGTGTGTTGAAAAATTTCTTGATCATGTTGTTTGTTGGCAAAATAAGGAAATGACACTTCAACCACTTTATCGTGGTTATCAATCAATGTTTTTACAGGCCAGATTTCTGAGCCATTAGTGTTGTCTTTAGTTTCTAAATTCCATTTACCAAGCTCACCTTCTTTTCGGTCTTCCCAGCGAGAACCAATGGTTCCATTTGGTACAACAAGGTTATTGGTGTTTTCATCAATTAAGACTGATTTCCATTCTGCTTTATCTTGAGAAGCCAAATCTTTAATGTCACTTGCACGTAACGTGCGTGTAGCAACTAATCCGGTCTCGTGTTCATCCAAACAAATCAAGAAAGGCATATCTGTGTATGTGCGGCAATAATCATCAAAGTATTGGCTGACATTATCACGGTGATGTTCAGTTAAAATAACATGTCCCATTGCCATAGCCAATGCTGCATCAGTTCCTTGTCGTGCTGGTAACCATTCATCAGTTAATTTTGCTACTTCTGAATAATCTGGTGTGACAGAAACTGTTTTTGTGCCTTTGTAACGCGTTTC
Source organism: Lysobacterales bacterium (assembly GCA_026988115.1). GTDB lineage: Bacteria > Pseudomonadota > Gammaproteobacteria > Xanthomonadales > Marinicellaceae > NORP309. The sequence goes on from JALSLV010000037.1 coordinate 17,046, forward strand.
GGTAAAAAAGTGAGCATCAGGTGTACGTGTTTGAGGAACATTAGAACCCCAAGCAATAATATAAGAAGAATTATACCAATCCGCACTTTCAGGAACATCAGTTTGCTCGCCCCATGTTTGTGGAGATGATGGTGGTAAATCACAATACCAATCATAAAAACTTAAACACGTTGCTCCTATTAAAGACAAATAACGAGACCCTGCCGCATAAGAAACCATACTCATGGCTGGAATTGGGGAAAATCCAACGACTCTATCTGGGCCATATTCTTTAATGGTATGAACATTTGATGCAGTAATAATTTCATTAACTTCATCCCAATCAGCGCGAACAAAACCACCAAGACCACGAATCTGCTTGTAAGAATTCGTGTCTTCTTTATTATCCATGATAGATTTCCAAGCCACAACGGGATCAGAATGTTTGGCTTTTGCCGCACGCCATAAGCGCATCAAGCGACCACGAATCATTGGGTATTTTAGACGCGTCGCCGAATACAAATACCATGAATAACTCGCGCCACGTGGACAACCTCGGGGCTCATGATTAGGCAAATCATCACGCGTACGTGGATAATTGGTTTGCTGCGTTTCCCACGTAACCAATCCCCGTTTAACGTAGATTTTCCAGGAGCACGAACCCGTGCAATTCACACCGTGAGTTGAACGCACTATTTTATCATGCGACCAACGATTTCGATAAGCCCGTTCCCAACCGCGGTCTTCATCGGTTGTAATACCATGACCCTCTGCAAACGTTTCTGGACTTTTCTTAGTTAAATAAGTTAGCCTGTCTAAAAATTGACTCATTGTTATAAACCTCTAAAGTTTTATTGTAAGGTGGGTTTACCCACCATTTTATATCAACATAATTGAATAATTATTGGTGGGTAAACCCACCTTACGGTATTTTTATCTATGGATTGTGGAACTCAGCCCCTTTTCTCATGTAAAACCACCAGTTCAACACCAAACAAACAGCATAGAATATAGCAAAACCATATAAAGCATATTGTGGAGTAGTGGCTTTAATTTGTTCGCCCAAAATCTTAGGAATTAAGAATGCGCCATAAGCTGCTATGGCTGAAGTCCAACCTAATACGGGTCCTGCTTGTTCTTTATCAAATATAGTCGCTATGGTTTTAAAAGTAGAGCCATTACCGATACCAGTAGCGGTAAACAATACCAAAAATAGAATTAGAAAGGGAACAAAATAATCTTGTGGTGTCGCACTGGCATAAGCAAGTTGCATGTAATAAGCCACACCAAGAGCTGAACCAATCATGACAATTGAAACCCATTGAGTCACACGAGCACCACCGACTTTGTCAGCAATCATACCACCTACAGGTCGAATTAATGCCCCGATAAACGGTCCAGTCCATGCATACATCAAGGCACTTGGTCCATCAGGATTAGCAATATTATGCGTCATAACACCATCAACAATAACGTGTTTAAACCCAAAGATAACTTTAATAGCCAAACCAAATCCGGCTGCATAACCAATAAAAGAACCAAAAGTCATGGTATAAATAATCGTCATGACCCAGGTGTGTTTATTTTTAAATATTTGGTATTGGCGGGTTAAATTTTGACCTATAGCACCAGGAATGAGTTTTAATAAAACAACAGTCATGATAATAACAATAGGTAAGACAATAAATTTATCCAAGTGTTGAACAAGCAACAACCACAAGCCAAATGTAGCAGTCAATAAACCAATAGCTAGCATAAATAAGATTTTGGCAAATGCCACAAATGGCGAACCAACATTGGGTGAAACATGCTCATCAGCAATATTGTTCATGCCAAACCAGGTAGCAAAAGCCAACGGCACCAACCAAAGCATCCACACAAAACCCGCATTTTGAATCCAGGTTTGTGTTCCTGCAGGGATTTTACCAATTAAGGTTCCTGATGTACTTTGTAATGCGAGCGAATCTCCACCCATAGAACCGAATAAAGCAATCGTCATCACCAATGGTACCAAAATTTGCATGGTTGTAACGCCAAAATTACCAAGACCTGCATTCATACCTAATGAATAACCTTGAACTTTTTTAGGGTAAAAATAGGAAATATTACTCATGGATGAGGCAAAATTACCGCCACCGATACCCGATAACAATGCCCATAATTGAAACTGCCATAAAGGTGTTTCAGGATTTTGCAAGGCAAAACCCGCACCCAATGCCGGAATCATCAATAAAGCGGTTGTTAGAAATATTGTATTTCTACCTCCAGCTATGCGTATAAAGAATGTTGAAGGAATTCTTAATGTTGCTCCGGATAAACCTGCAATTGCCATCAAAGTGAATAATTCTGATTTTTCAAAGGCAAAACCCAAGTTCATCATTTGTACGGTGATAATTCCCCAGTATAACCATACGGCAAAACCCACTAATAAAGCAGGAATAGAAATCCACAGATTTCTAGTGGCAATTTTTTTGCCATAGGAATTCCATTGCTGCTCGTCTTCTGGATTCCAGTTTGTTAAGTCTTTAGCCATAATATATATGCTCCTCTTAAATAATGATAAAGCCATCGCCTCTGGTGAGGCAATGGCTGATTTTTTTAATTAATTTGATCTAGTTCTGGTAGATGCTGTGCATTGCGTAATTCTGGGTGCGCTCTTCTCTCTGCTCGTCTAATGGCAAAGTGCATCCAAATCAATGAAACTGCAATAATCACTGACAACAACATAAAGCAACTAGTCCATACACCTATGTGGTCATTCATAATGCCAAAGGTAATGGGTAAGATGAAACCACCTAAACCACCAATCAATCCAACAATACCACCCACAGAACCAACGTTCTCAGGAAAGTAATGAGGAATATGCTTGTACACTGCGGCTTTACCTAATGACATAAAGAAACCTAAAATTATTGTCATGGTGACGAACAACCATAATGGAATAGTAATATTAAAAGCTATAGGTCCTTCAATGCCCTTTACCACGTAATCTGTTGATGGGTAAGACATGATAATTGTGCAAATCAAAGTCACTGTAAATGTCCAATACATGATTGTGCGTGCACCAAACTTATCAGATAACCAACCACCGAGTGCTCTAAATATAGCTCCAGGCAAGGCATAAGCTGCTGCCAACATACCAGCCGTAGCTAATGGCAGATGATAAGCTCCAACATAGTAACGTGGTAACCATAAGGCTAATGCCACATAACCACCGAAAACAAAGAAATAATACAAAGCAAAACGCCAGACAATCAAATGTTTAAGTGGCTTAATTTGTTCCATAAATGGTCGTGCCTTACCTCTTTCTCCAGTATGGGCTGGATCTGTTTTACTGAATAAAAAGAATAAAACAGCGGTAATGGCTAACACAGATGCGTAAACCAACACAACTTTTCGCCATTCTCCACCCATTGCAACAAGCAATATAGGTGCCCCAAAGTTAGTTACCGCAGCACCAACATTACCAGCTCCAAATATACCAAGAGCGGTGCCTTGTTTATGGTCAGGATACCAAGAAGAAACATAGGCAATACCAACAGCAAAAGAACCACCAGCCAAACCAAGACCTAATGCACCAACTAAGTACATTCCATAACTGTGGGCATAGGTTAAAAAGAAAGCAGCTAATGCTGATGTCAACATTTGTAGTGTATAAACAATACGACCACCGTATTGATCCGTCCATATACCTAAAAATATTCGACTCAATGAACCCGTTAGAATTGGTGTAGCGACCAAAAGACCAAATTGAGTATCACTTAATCCCAATTCTCCTTTAATTTTGATACCAATAATGGAAAAGATTGTCCACACAGCAAAACAAACAGTAAATGCCAATGTGCTTAATGTCAGCGCCTTAGTTTGTTCACTCTTGGGCACATTTTCTAAATTTTTCATGATTACCTCTGCAAAATATACAAATAGAAATTTATGAGAGTATTTTAGGAATTGCTTAATGAAGTCACTTGATTGAAATCAAGTATTGACATTTATTGATTAAATTTCATCTCATTACAACAAATAGTGTTGGTTATCGGTAAAATAGCATTAATCAAATAATTTCTAATAATTAATGAATCAACTTCTAACACTATTATGTCAATCCATTCATGCGTTTCAAAAAGAACGCGGCAGTCTCTGTTTGTATTTGTCTACAAAAGACGAATACAGCCTTGAAAAATTACAACAAATCATTAAGACCAACGACTTGTTGATTGAAGAGATACTGCAATTTGCTCAGCATGAGGGTAAAAAATTTAATGCAGACCAACGAAAAAGTTACGATAAACTTCAACATATCTATACAAACTTTAGCAACAAAGCTCAGTTCAGACAAAACACCCAACAAAAAGAAATCGATATCCTACAAGCCTCTTCACTCTACACATACAGCCTTATCGTTCACTTAGGTTATGTGTTAATTGAACTCGCCTTATTTGATAAACGCAACATCCCTGCAGAAATATCAGCACTCTCAAACTACATCAACTGGAAAGAACGTATTGGTCGAGAACGTGCTTTAGGCATAGTTGGCTTTGCTTTCAATGAATTTGACTCAGAACAATTTCGCCGTGATTTTAAAATATTAATCAGTGAACAGAGCATTAATAAACGTTCATTTTTAGCCCTTGCAAGTGAGCGCCAAAGAAAGGCTTTTGAGGGTTGCTTTATCATCAATACGGACATTGAAGAAGTTCACAAAAAAATGGAGGCCGATGAAGTTCCTCAGGTAAATGCCAAAAACTGGTATGACATGCTAACTGAAAAAATGGAGATGATGCATGTCATTGAACTGGCCCTAATCAAGCAATTAAATAATCAACCAAGCAATGAATCACCCATACAGTGCTCTATTCCACAACAGGATCAATCGGTTATTTTAGACTTTCCTTTTTTTAGAAATTTATCTCAATCAACCGTTAACGAATTATTTAGACTCAGTAACATTAAAAGCTATAAAAAAGGCAGCTTACTGTTTTTAGAGGGGGAACCAGCCTCTCGAATTTATGTTATTTTGTGTGGTTGGGTCAAAATCTACAAAAGCACAGCTGATGGCAATGAAACTGTTGAACAAATGCTTTCCACGGGTAACTTGGTTATCGAATCATCCATTTTTACTAATGATAAATACTACAGCAGTGCACAAATTAGTAATGAAGCCAAATTGATGTCTTTTCCCTCTTCAATTTATCGAAATTTATTAAACAAAGACCTTGCATTAGCCTTAAATTCATTAAAATATTTATCGCAAACTTCCAGAAGTTATTTAAGTCAAATTGATAACAACCGTTTAAAATCTTCCAAGGAAAGAGTTGGGTGGTTTTTACTCAAGCAATTTATTGAACAAAAAAACCCCAATACAATTTTATTACCTTATGAAAAAACCATTATTGCTTCCTTATTGGACATGAAACCAGAAACTTTTTCTCGCTCCTTAAAATCCTTTAAAAACAGGGGGTTGTCTTCAGAAAAACACCAAATTCAAATTAAAGACATAAAAATGCTATGCCATTATTGTGACGAAAATTTATCAACTCATTGCCAATTTAAAAACAACCATTCAGAATGCCGGTTCAAATAACATGCAAAAGAAAAAACTCTTACCCTACCCTAAGGCGCTTGAGTTAATCGAACAAGTCGCTACTAGCCACCGCATTAATTCATGCCAACAGTGCGAGTTGGAAAATGCGCTTAATCGTTTAGTAGCCGAAGACATCTTATCACCAATAAATGTGCCCAGTTTTAATAATTCAGCCATGGATGGTTTTGCCATCCAAACAAAAATTGTCAATGATGCCATTAAAAAATTCGGCAACATCACTCTTAACGTATCAGGAAGCATCCAAGCAGGCGATTGCCAAGAGATTAATCCGGATACCGAGCATTTGGCTTGGGAAATTATGACTGGTGCTCCTGTTCCTGATTTATTTGATGGCGTTATTCAGATTGAAAAGGTAGAAATCAACCAAAGTAAGGGCAACAAAACCATTACTTTGTCAGAATTAGTGCAAAAAGGCAGAAATATTCGAAAACGAGGAACAGACTATAAAATTAACGACTCTGTAGTCAAAAAACACACCCTTATTCAATCGCAACATATTATGGCACTTGCCACTGTTGGTATTAAGTGCATTAAAGTTGTTGAAAAAATAAAAGTGGCTATTTTATCCACAGGCAATGAACTGGCTAAAAAGTCTTCATCTTCATTAACTTCTGGAAAAATATTTAATTCTAATCAACCTTTCTTAAAATCTTATTCGCAAAGCCTTAATTGTGACCCTGTTTTTGTTGGGCGTTGTCATGACAATATAAATGCCTTTAATAAACTGATTGATGATGCATTGGCAAAAGAGGTTAAGGTAATTTTTTCCACTGGGGCTGTCTCAATGGGAAAATATGATTTTATTCCTCAAGCATTACTTGCCCGTGGTGCCGAGATTCATTTTCATAAAGCTAAGATTCGCCCTGGAAAACCAATTTTATTTGCAGAACTTCCCAATGGTGTCATTTATTTTGGCTTACCAGGAAATCCCATTGCAGCAGCAGCTGGTATGCGATTTTTTGTCTCACCATTTATACGCACCCTGTTAAAGCTTCCATCAGAAAAAATCCTCAAAGCGCAAGTTAGTGCAGATATGAGTAAAAAGAAAGGTTTTCGCACTTTTGCTAAAGCACTGGCTCACATTGATCAGAAAGGTCAATTATGTGTAACAATGTTATCCGATCAAGGCTCATACCAATCGTGTTCGTTTGCTCAGTCTAATTGTTGGTTGATACTACCAGAGGAAAGTGAAAACATAAAAAAAGGGGAACTGATAAATATTGCACCAATGGTGCCCAATCAAATGGTGTTGTAATGAATTCTATTGCAGGGGTGGTTTTAGCTGGAGGACTTTCTTCTCGAATGGGTACGGACAAATCACAATTAACGATAAAGAATCAAACACTGCTAGAAAGAACTAAAAAGCTAGTTATTGATGCTGGTATTGAATCCGTTTTTGTTAGTGGCCGTTATGGAATCGAAGACACAATGAGTGGATTTGGACCATTGGGAGGGATAGCAACTTGCCTGCAACAACTAACAGGGTATACTCACATTCTTTTCATTCCTGTGGATATGCCTCTACTCAAAGCTAAAATAATAAAAACGATTATTCAGAAAATGAGCCTTGACTTAAGCCACTTAGAGAAGCATAAATTTCCGTTTATTATAAAAAACACAAAAGAAATACGTCGGCTTGTTGCTACACAAATTTCAAATGAGCAATTATCGCTTCACCAATTGTTTAAACAACTGCAAGTCAAAAAAATTGAACATTGCTTTAGACAGGAATATTTCCTCAACACCAATTCACCAAAACAATGGCAAGAAGCTATGAGACAACTTCAATGACAACGACTGTGATATTATCAGAACCACCCGATTTGAGTGCGGCAATGGTTAATTGATCAGCAATTTCTTGGGGATGAACGTTTTTTGCTAATATTGCTTCAATTTTATTGTCTTCAACTTCTTCAGATAACCCATCACTGCACAAAAGGAACTTATCTCCAATAGCCACCTCTCCTTGCTTTAGAGACACTTTTATTTCAGAATTATCAGTAACCCCTAATGCTTGAGTCACGACGTTTCTATGCGGATGCGTACGGGCTTGTTCTAGCGTAATTAAATTTTGGTCAACGAGTTCTTGAACATAAGAATGATCAGTAGAAATTGCTGTTAGTTGGTTGTTTGAACACTTGTAAATTCGGCTGTCTCCAACCCAAGCGGCATAATATTTATTGTTTTTTATTTGCAACAGCACAATAGTAGTTCCCATAGGTAAATCACCACCCCGCTCATACGAACTGTCAATAATCGACTGATTGGCTTTTAAAATACTGTCTTTTAGGGACCCATTATTATTCAAAAAATACAACACAGAATCCCGTGCCATGGCACTAGCTAGCTCTCCATGGTCATGCCCTCCCATGCCATCAGCGACTAACCATATATTTAAATCATGACTGACTCCATAAGTATCTTCGTTGTGATCTCGCTTGATTCCTGTATGGGTAACATGTCCGATTTTAAAATTCATAGTGATTTAAATAGTTAGTCTTTCTTAGCATTCTATCATTAAAAATTAGCAATTTGAAAATTTAATTCCAATATTACCCAAATTACTGTTGTTCTTTCCATTGCAATAAATTTTTATAAACCTGTATATTTTCAACATATTTAACTGCCGTTTCACCATCAACGTTGGATATTTGATTTAATTTTTTTAAAAAGGGTTTGACTTCACTCCATGAATCAGGATTTCCTCCTGACTTTTGAGCTAGAATACGCGCTTTTTCTAGGTTTCCAAAGCCGATATTATACGATGCCAAGGCAAATTTTATCCGATCAGACTCCTTGATTCTCTTGGGTATTTTAGCTAATGTTTTAATAAAGTGTTTGGCACCTCCTTCTAATGATTGCAGCGGGTCAAGCCTATTGGTAACACCTTGTTCTTTCGCCACTGCTTTGGTTAACATCATTATTCCTTTTACATGCGTTGGGGAGACTGCTTTGGCATTCCAATGAGACTCTTGATAACTTATAGCACCCAATAAAATTGGACTAATATCGTATTTGCTGGCAACGGCATAGATATTTTTTTTAACTTTATTCCACCGTCTTTTGTAGTTTTTTAAGAACTGAACCGTATCAGCAGGCTTAGAACGAGGCAATGATTCTTTAATTATGGATTTATATTCTTCAACTTTTCCATCATTTTTATAACGACGAATAAAGGCATCTAACTCACGCTTAACCGAATAATCTGTTGTTGATGGCAGTAAAAATATTATTTCTTTAGTTTCTGTTAATTGAATTCCACTGCGCAGTGCTGGAACATAAGACCGATAAACCGCTAAAATGTTAGAGTCAACAAGGGTGAAGTCAATGCCTCCATTAACAACACTGAGCAATAACTCATATAAGCTTTTATTTTCCACGTATTTTATCACTGCATGGTATTGTTTTATTAAATTCTCAGCCGTATCAATATAGGAAGAGTGTGCCAAAACCTCTCCTGATAATGCAGATAGTTTATCTAAGGATTTAATTTTTTCCTTTTTCAAGGAACTCACTAGTTTTATTGAAGTACTGTCGTAACTTGTTGTGGCTAAAAATTGAGTCAATCTCTTTTTTGTTGCAATAAGGTTTGCCCCAGCAACATCCACAACTTGAGTGGACAACAAAGCAAATAATTCTTTATTAGAATGGCTTACAGTCACTTTTAAGTCGATTTCATTTTTATCACAAAATTGCTTTAAAATATCGTATTCCAATCCAATTATGCCATCCAAACTCTGGTAATAAGTTAATGGGCTAGGCCTTGTCACCCACGACAAATAACCTCTGGATTGAATCTTTTGCCAGTTATTAAGCCTGTTTGGTGGACTGTATAAAAACAAAAACAAACAAATCATCAAAAGAGTATAAAAAATAATCTTATTATTAAAAAATTCGTTCAAGTGATATTAAGCCATCTAATTTAAAATAACAGTCTAACGTGATAAGCTTTAAAATTGAAATCATTTACTTAATTTAAACAGATAAACTAATGCAAGCAATGTAAATTTTGTATAATTGAATTTTGTCATTAGGAAAACATTACATGAAAGCAGGTGGCTTTATATTGCGGTGGTTATTTGCCGTTTTGATTGTTTTAATTACGTATAACCCAACCCATTACTCATTATTTCACTGGTTAATCCCCTTTGAGAATGTTCAATTACCATTAAAAATATTGGCATCACTGATTATGCTGGTGGTTTACATTATCTTTATTCGAGCCACATTTCGCTCAATTGGCGTATTGGGCATACTTCTTGCCACTGCCGTTAGTGCGACAATTGTATGGTTGTTTATTGATCAGGGGTGGATGAGTCTTGAAAATAAAACCGCCATAACATGGATTGCCCTTATCGTTGTTGGAACAATTTTAGGCATAGGTATATCCTGGTCACATATCCGCAGAAAGTTGACCGGTCAATTAGATACAGATGATTTAGAGGATTAAACATGAGCTTAATTAACACCCCAGTTTCTTTTGGTGAAATCTTAGATAAAATCACCATTTTAGAAATCAAACAACAACACATTACTGATGCCGAAAAACTTAAGAATGTGCGTCATGAATTAAATTTATTAACCGACACATGGAATAAGAAAGTCACCCAAACCAGTGAAATATCTCGGCTAAAAGAACAACTCAAACAAGTCAATCAAAGCTTATGGAATATTGAAGACAATATTCGCATTAAAGAATCCAAAAAAGAATTTGATGACGAATTTATTCAAATTGCACGCAGTGTTTATTATGAAAACGATAAACGTGCCGAGGTAAAAAAACAAGTTAACCTCCTACTAGGCTCAGAACTTGTAGAAGAAAAATCTTACCAAAACTATAGCTAACTTTGATTACGGGCTTTTTCTTTTGCTTTGATTTTTAGATTGTGGCGTTTTTTTATAATCTCTTTAACGTCACCACCAATATGCTCTTCGCCACGTTGCTTTGCGAGTAAAATTTGTTTTTCTCTTTCCGCAAACCGCTGTTTTTGTTCGGCTGTCACGCAATCAAAGCAATGGGGACAACTCACACCCTCTTGGTATTTATCACTTTGCATTTCTTCTTGAGTAATTGGATAACGACAAGCAAAACATTGCTGATACTGCCCTTTTTCCAAGTCATGATTAACAGCAACACGATTATCAAAAACAAAACACTCACCCTCCCACATCGTCTCTTCCTTGGGCACTTCTTCTAAATACTTCAAAACACCCCCTTGTAAGTGAAAGACGTCTTCAAAGCCTTGCTCCATTAAATATGCTGTGGATTTTTCACATCGAATTCCACCAGTGCAAAACATGGCGACCTTTTTGTGTTTTTTAGGGTCTAAATTTTCTTTCACGTATTCAGGAAATTCTCGGAAAGTATTGGTGTTTGGATTAACCGCATTTTTAAAACTACCAATTTGGTATTCGTAATCGTTTCGCGTGTCGATGAGAAGGGTATCAGGATCACTAATCAATTCATTCCAATCCTGTGGTTTGACATAACGACCAACCTTACTTTTTGGATCAATGCCTTCGACACCCATGGTGACAATTTCTTTTTTAAGTTTGACTTTGCTGCGATAAAAAGGCATGGAATCAGTAAAGGATTCTTTGCTGTCAAACGCTTTTAATCGTTCATCTTGCCGCAACCAATTAAGTACCTTATCAGTGCTATTTCTATTGCCTGCAATGGTTCCATTAATGCCTTCGCTAGCAAGTAGCAACGTTCCACGAACATTGTTTTCCAGCATAACATTCAATAAAGGTAGACGTAAATCTTGATAGTTTTCAAGACGCACAAAGTGGTATAACGCCGTAACGACGATTGTGTTTGTTTTCATTAATATTCTCCGCTTGCCAGAACGTAAATCTGGTGCTTTTTAATAATTATTGCGGCATCATATCAATTAATATGTAAATGTTCGAGTTTAGCCCGAATATTTCATAGGATAAGCCAAAAACAAGGCTTTTATCTTTAAATAACAACACTTTATCTCAACACTGTTTCGGTTACACTTTGTACAAGTGGCTTTAAAAAAAAACTAGCTTCATATTTCGCATAAACATCACTAAAACCTATGAATATAGTGATATTTATGCAACCTATTTCGCTATTTTTCCTTTAAATTCCATTCTCCTATGAAATATTTGGGCTAGCTATTTTTTTATATGAATTAACCAATTTTATCAATTCATCAGACTTGATTGGCTTAAGAAATATTTCATGAATTCCAATTTCTTCACAGATTTGCATGACCTCATCGGTAATATCTCCTGTTAATAACACAATATTGGTAGCAGGAAATTCTGACAAGATGCGTCGTGACATATCTATCCCATTCATTTCAGGCATCGAGTTATCAGTTAGCACCAAATCATATTTCTGGGGATTTTTAAAAAACAAATCGATGCCTTCCAAACCATTTTTACCGACATCGTAATTGATATTATTTTCATCAAGTATCAGTGTAATTAACTCAACCAAAGAAGCGGAGTCATCAAGTAGTAAGATTTTTTTAGAACTCTTAGGTGGCATTAAGCGGGGTTGAGATTCTTCTGAAGAATTTCTTTGCTTTTGCTCTACTAATGGAATTACCAGTTTAAAACACATTCCCTCATTTTCATTTGCATAGACTTGAATATGACCACTCATTTTGTGTATGTTTGTGTTAACCACATGCAATCCGATTCCTGTACTGTTCGTATTGGCACTAAAAAACGGTTTGAAAATATGGGGTAAAAGGTCTTTTTCAATGCCTTTTCCCGTATCAGCAATGATTAACTCCAAATAATTTCCCTGAATAGTTTGTTGGCACGAGGTGCATAAATCACTGTTTTTGTTATCTACTACGGCAGTGGTAATTGTAATTTCGCCGTAATCACCACAGGCATTTCGAGCATTAATTATTAAATTCAAGATGATCTGATTAAACTGACTCAAATCTGCTTTTATAAAGGCTTTTTCTGTAGAAAAATTCATCGTGAACTGAATTGTATTTGGAATGCCTATTTTTATTAAAGATAAGATATCCGTCAAAGCATCATACACACAGAAAGTATGGCTTTTATCTGAATCTTTTCGTGTAAAATTAAGTAACTGTCCGATAACTTCTTTACAATTTTCAGCGGTTAACAATATGTTATTGAGCCATTTAAGGTTTTCATTTTGTTGAGAACCCCTTTGCTCTAAATCTTTTTTTATGACTTCAGTGCCAATAAATATGACTGATAACATATTGTTAAAATCGTGTGCAATACCACTGGTTAGCTGTCCCACGATTTCCATTTTTTGAGCTTCTTGAAGTTGCTTTTCCTTATCTAAAGTTAACACCATTTGTTGCTCTAACTCTTTACTTTTCCTCTCTATTTCAGTATTTAAAATCTCACGACTGTGTTGTTCTCTTTGCAGCTCTCTTTTTTGAATTAGTTTCAAGGACTCTGTTTTTTGGGCAACAAGTTTTGATAATTTGTTCCTTTCTTTTCTATGCCTTAAATCTCTAAAATAATCATTAAGATAATAAAGAAGAATCAGTGCAATCCCCACTAATGCGATAAACCACGGTTTTTGATAAAAATAAGGCATTATACTAAAATGAATAGAATTTTCTGCACCTTCACTCCAGCCACTGACTGAGTTTTTGACTTGCGCTTTAAATTCATACGCATTTGGCTTTAGGTTGGCATAAATAACCGCTTTTTTATTTTCCGAGTTGGTATAATTCCATTGTAAGTCAACTCCGATCAACCTATAACGGTAATCCAGAGGCAACAATTCATTTAAAGATTCTCTTCCAAATGTAAAATTATAAGAGTTTTTACTTGGAGCAAATTTCATGTTAGTTGACGTATGCTCTATTGATTCGTCATCAATTTTTAAATCAATGTTAATTGATTTTGGCGGTTGCACGGGCGTTTTGTTTTTCTTTTTTAAAGATAACACACCACTTTTACAGGTGAAAAAAATCTGAGACTCAAAATTTTTAACTAGTGCTCCATGACCACTGTTGCATTCATTCTTATTTAAGCCTGGAGTTGGCAAAATTTCAAATGCTAAGGAATCTTTTTGGGAATAATCGAATAACCATTTTTCTCTTATTCGTAAAATCCCATTTTCCCCTAATAAGACCAAATCATTATCGGAGGTAATTTCTATGCTGTAAAATGAAAATTGTTTTAAGATTTTATTAAGTTTATACCTTTTTACTTGTTTATCATTGGTTTTAACGAGTTGATTGTCTTCACTGCTATAATACCAAATGGAATCTGACTTATTATCATAAGCGATAACAAAGTTTAAGTTTTGTAAATTATTAGTTATTTCATTTTGAAAAAAACGACCATTCTGGTAAATATAAACATTTTGTTCTGTTATCATTAGAATTTTCTTTTCTTTTAACAGGAGCACTGTGCTAATAATTTCATCATTAGGAAGACTTAGTCGTTTAAAGGGAGTTTTGTCTAGCAAGTTTTTATAAAACAACCCTTTCTCGGTGCCAACCCATAAATTGTTATCCGTATCTTTTTGTAAAAATTTATAAAATAATGCCCCTATTTCTGAAATAATTTTCGGGTTTCTGCCTGCTGCCTCAAACAACACTAAATCAGATTTATAGGCAACCCAAACCTGATCATTGAGCCCTTCTTCAATATCGTATAAAGCATTTTTTTTTAATTCTGGCAACAGTGTCGTGATTTCTTGGTTGTTATGAATTATTGAAAGACCATTAAAGCCCCCAAACCATTTATCGTGATTTTTAGTCTCGATGTAACTGTCAGGATTGACTTTTGTTTGCAGCAATTCAAAGGGAGTTTGCTTAAGCCTAAAGAGTCCTTCTCCCCAAGTAGCAAACCAAATGTTTCCATACTTATCCTCAACTATGCCTCGTATTCGCAATCTCATGTTATTGGAAAGGTTGATTTTTTTAAGTGTTTTATTAGCATAAAGGACAAGCCCTTTGTTTGTACCAAACCATAAACGACCAATGGAGTCTTCGAAAATTACTCTTGCAATAACAGAAATAGGATGAGAATCCATTACGTGGTTTTTGGTGTTAAATCTAAATACACCTTTGTTGGTATTAATTAACAATATTCCATCACTGGTCAAAAACATTGACACCACAATTAACTCAGAATTACCTAATAAAATTTTATTAACTGTCTTTGCGGTATTATCTAATACATAAATAACACCCTGAGAACCAATAAAAATATCGGCAGAATCAGAAGGGATATAAATTGATGACACCTTAATATCAGTAACTTGTTGTGCTTTTTGATGGTTGTTTGAAATTTTGTAAAGCCTGAAATCGCTAGCAAACCAAACTGAATCATCCCCTAGATACTGCAAAATTTCTGTAAATATTGTAATTTAAAGAATGCTCAAACTTAGTTACTTTATCGTTTTCAAGCTTAAAAACACCAAAAGCGTTAGCAGCCCACATGTTTTCTTGACGCATGTATAACTTTGCAAAAGAGACATTATTAGGAGTGGAGTCAAAAGAATAATATTTTGTGAAATCGGTTCCGTCAAATGATTTTATACCATCACCGGTTGCAAGAATTAAATGACCGCTCTTTATGTCATATATAACATCACCAATAACCGTTTTACCAAAGGCGTTATTAACATGCCATTGACTAATGTGAAAATATTCCGTTTCAAGATTTGCGTAATCAAATGCATTAGCATGAATACTAAAGAATAATATCCAAAAGCACCTGTATATGAAACTTTTCATCTCAAAAATCTATTTAAATTCATAACTATATTATACATGGAAACATTATGGTAGATCAGACCAAAAGGTGCTTTTTTTCATGATTTGTTGAAATAATGCAGATTGCAAATGCTGTTGCAACCATTTTTTAAGTGCATGAAAGGATAAAGAATCAAACCACGTTTTATTTACAAAAGCAAACTGCCTAATAAAAGGAAAAATAGCACTATCAGCAAGAGAAATTGTGTTGGCATACAAATTGTCTTTTGACCCAAGTTGTTTATTAAGCACAGATAAAAACCACATGCATTCATCACGGTAATATTTTTCTGACATTTCATGTCGATCAGAATATTTATACCTATCAAGCTGCGGTTTAAATTTTTCATCGCATAATTTTATTAAATCAAATTGATTATCAGCATGCAACCAACCATCACTGTCTTGTTGTTGTAATGCCCAAAGCATAATATCCAAACTTTCATCAATAACTTTATTTGGCAAAACCAATACAGGAACAGTGCCTTTAGGAGAGTAAGTCAACAGTGACTTTGGCTTATCCTTGAGCAAAATATCGCGCAATTCAAAATCTATTTGGGCATAAGTTAATGCCATACGAGCACGCATTGCATAAGGGCAACGCCGAAAAGAATACAAGATAGGTTTGTGCATAAAACTTCAATTATTCAAAAACATGTTACAATTTTAACTATTTTCAACCAAATAAAAACAACTAGCGTCTGTATAGGCATGATTAATAAAGTTTACATTGAATACCTTTTACTTAAAGATGACAAAAAATCCTTTGCAGAGATAATTAGCATTATCCATCCAAAGCTTTTATCCTTTGCAACAAATATCTTAAAGGATAAATCAATCGCCCAAGATGCAGTGCAAGAGTCATTAATCAATATCATCAAAGGTGTAGCTAAACTTAAAGATCATAAAAAGTTTCACGCATGGATATACCAAGTCACACGCAATAAGTGCTTGGATATTATCCGTAAAAATAGTAAATATAAAAAAGACTGTGAAATAGATGCTATTGCCGAACCACCAAGCAAAGCCACTAATCACGACGAACAACACGACATGATGCGGATGATTAACCAATTGCCGCCAAAACAAAAAAACATTATTCAACTTTTTTATTACGATGGTTTTAGCGTGCAAGAGATTGCAGAAATTTTAACCACACCTGCAGGCACTATCAAGTCACTTTTATTTGATGCCCGCAACAACTTAAAACAACTTTTTGGAGAATAAAATGACATCTATAGACGATAAAATAAAACAAGCATTGAATGAGGAATTTAATGATATTGTCGATAACAATGAAAAACTCAATTCAAGTTATTATAAACAGTTCATTGCTGGCTTTAAAGGTAAAAACAAACGCATTTATAAACTGGGGTATTTGATAGTAATAATTTTATACATAGCCTGTGCTTTCAGTGTTTATAAATTTGCTCTTTACCCAACTGACGAGATTAAGCCACTTTTAAGGTGGACAATCACAAGCCTTTTCTTTGGCATAGCTGCTTTGATTGGAGAATCGTGGTTTTATAATGAGTTAGGACGGGATAAAGTCATGAGGGAGATTAAATTAGTCGAATTACAATTAGCGCAAGTGCTTAAGAATCAAGAAAAAACATGATACACTATTGATTAATATACAGCTTACTATTTGAGTTTAATTGGGTTTAACCGCAATCCCTCGAATAGTTGGACGCACAAAGGCTGGGGCTTTACGCATACTGGCCTTTGTTATTTGTTTTATTGTGAAACCTCTTTCGAGCATGTATTTTTCGGTTTCGCGGTTGGTGTGGCAATTGCCAGAAATACGTTTCCAAATGGGATTGATGCGATTTTGCCATTTGAGCCTATTGGGGTTATTTTCTGCTGCCACATGTTCCATAAACAAAAAAAGACCACCGGGTTTTAACACGCGATAAACTTGTTTAAGTGCATCATGAGGAGAAGTTACCGAACAACAAACCAAAGTTGAAACCACACAATCAACGCTATTATCAGCCAAATCAATATCTTCCATCCCAAAAGTTTTAATTTGAGTGTTTTTTAAGGATGAATTTTCTAACTTTTCTAGCAAGCGTTTACGCATAAATTCATCGGGTTCAGAAATAATCAACTCCTGCACTTGTTGCGGATAAAAATTTATATTCGCCCCTGTTCCTGCTCCAACTTCCAGAACTTTACCATAAGCATTAGCCAACAACTTTTTGCGCCAATCCTGTAAACAAGCTGTTTCAGTCTTGGCAATCATTGGGTCGTAAATAAAAGCGAAAAATCGTGACATAGTTATTTCCAAATGTAAGATGAATCATTAATGGATAGTATAAAGTATAAAGTATAATTAATCATTAAGCATCAATTATTGTAAGGTGGGCTTGCCCAACCTATTTAAAACTGATTGAAAATCGAAGTATCTGAAACAATTTTGGTGGGAAAATCTACCTTACGAATTAGTCTTTATTTTTATTCAAATCTAGCAATTTGACAATTTTTCTAACTCCAAATATTAAAAATAAAGCGAGTAATAATTCAGCAATTGTTGCGGCAGTATCACCTTTTTGCTCTAAAGAGACTATAACCTCAATTGATGAATTATCAAAATAAACAACCCACAAGTAAGCCCAATAAAACATATCGACCAATGCATCTAGTAAAAAATACAAACCCAATACTATAATCAATGTAGTTAAAAGATATTCATAAGACTCTGATGTCAAATCTAAAGTTTTACTCTTTTGATAAGGAATTATGCCTTTCGCAACAGTCATAGGAAACAATAACAAAAACAGCGACAAACTCAATGTTAAAATTGGATACACGAAATAATAAATAGATATATTTTGCCCGTTTTGATTAGATACAGATACAATTAAATCAGAAACATTAATTAAAACGTTAACAGCAAGAAAAATAGAAAATACCCTGACTATTATTGCTAATATGTGGATGTCTTTCATTATCATATGCTCTTTTCTAGGTTCAAATAGATTAGCAGGTTTAGTTCAATCAGTCAAACAGTTTATTTCAAAACTCAATGAGCAACCTGTCAAAATTGTTAGGTAAAACAAAACCCATAACTTAATTCCTTTCTTCGAGAAAATCGTAAGCGTCAACCAAAGCACACTCTATAACAATAACGCTGTTTAGTTGACGCTTACAGAAAATCACATAAAGAGAATGATTTAACCATCATAATCAATTACAATTTTCTTGGTTATGGGTAAAGATTGACAAGTTAGGATATAACCTTTTTCTAGTTCCCAGTCTTCTAGTGCATAATTATTGAGCATTTCAACTTCGCCTTCGACTAATTTACAGCGGCAAGTGGCACAAACCCCTGCTTTGCAAGAATATGGCATTTTGATTTTTGAATCGAGTGCCGCATCGAGTAAGGTTTTGTCTTCGCCTTGTTTGATTTCGTACCGTGCGGTCACGCCGTCTATGGTGACCATCACACCTGAATCGAGTGTGGCAGTTTTTTTCTTTTCACTCATGACTTGTCCTTCGGATAAGAACTGTTCGCTGTGAATGATGGTTTTTTCCACACCATTTTCGGTTAAAACCGTTTTCACTTCATCTATCATGCCGCCTGGCCCACATAAATAATAGCCTGCAATATCAAGTTGTTGCAATTCTTTTTTAAAGATTGTTATAACTTTATCTGTGTTAATTCGACCCGAATATAAGTCAACATCAATCGGTTCTTGCGATAAAAAATAACTGATTGATAAACGCTCTGGGAATTGGTCTTTTAAATCAGCCAGCTGACTTTTGAGCAAGGTGCTTTGCACTGTTGAGTTGCCGTAATAGAGATTGATATGGCTGTTTGAGTGCTGCAAAACTTCATAAATCATACCCAAAACTGGCGTAATACCGCTACCTGCGGCAAACATGGCGTAGTTTTTGTCATCTTGTGGCACCATGACAAAATGACCTGTTGGTGCCATAACTTCAAGCGTATCTCCAACCTTGTATTCACTTTGAGCCGCTTGTGAAAACAAGCCGTCATCCACTTTTTTTATCAAAACTTTGATGTCATCGGAGTTGCTGGGATTAAAGATGGAATAACTGCGTCGGATTTCTTCTCCATTGACGTCTTTTTTGAATGTCAGGTGCTGTCCCGCTTGCCAGATAAAAGTGGGCTGGTAATACACAGGAATATCCAAAGTCCAAATGACGGCATCATTGGTTTCTTGTTGGATGTTTTTTATTTTTACTTTATGAAATTCATACATAATATTTTCATTGTATAAAAAGCGTAACGCAAAGTTCGCAATTTTTCGCAAAGGTCGCAAAGAAAAAAATAGAAATAATCTTTGCGAACTTTGCGCCTTCTCGGCGATCTTTGCGTTACATCTTTGGTTTTCTAATGGCATTTGAAATAATCAAATGGCTCTAAACAATCTTTGCATCGGTACAACGCTTTGCAAGCTGTTGAGCCAAATTGACTCAGCAGTTCTACATTTTTACTTTCGCATTGCGGGCACATGATTGTGCCCTTTCGCGATGGTGGCATAATGCCGTATTTTAATAAGGCCTGCTTGCCTTTTTCACTTATCCAATCAGTTGTCCATGCAGGGGATAATTGCGTTATTACTGTTACTTTGGTGGGCAAACCCACCTTACGTCCTTGCTTTGACAAGACCTTAATGATGTCTTGTTGCATTACTTCCATCGCTGGGCAGCCTGAATAAGTTGGGGTAATGGTGACTATTATTTCATCATCATTTACTGCAATATTTCTTATAACACCCAAATCCTCCAATGACAAAACCGGAATTTCTGGGTCGGATACTTGGGCGAGTATTTTTTTTATTTTTTCTATCATTTTAGTTTTTGTAGCACGGAGGTTCACTGAGAATACACAGAGTTACACGGAGATATTATTTGCTTCTTATGAACTTTCATTATTAAACCAAGTTTTATCCCAAATGTAATAAACTTGCAAACTAATTACAATCCATAATAAACCAATTCTAATAACAAGTCCTTTAATCGAAGTTATACCTTTATTATGAAGTAAAAAATCTATTGGTATTTTTAAAAAGTACATCAGCACAACAATTATTAAAAATAAAAAAATAAAAATTACAAACCAAAGCATTAATTTATCTAGAGGAAGTTGTTTATACGATTTTGGAAACTTTATATGTCCTTTAGCTAAATAAATACAAAGTAATAATGGAGGCAATAAAAATACCCCTGTAAATTTATATCCTTTTAATTCAGAATAAAATTTTATAGCTAAAATACTACAAAATACTAAAAAGGCAATAAACCACTTTAAATAACCTTCCTTATGCATAAATACTCATTATTGTTTAATATACTTTAACATATCATAATCTCCGTGTAGCTCTGTGCCTCCTCTGTGAATCTCTGTGTTACTTATTTTCAAAAGATACTTCTACCACTCACAACCTGGATAAGCCCGTTGTAAAAACTGCATTTCGCACAGCATCTTGCCAAGGTATTCGCTGTGGTGCCCTATTCTACCACCTGTGGCTTTCCAGCCAGTTTGTGGTATTTCCAAGGGAGTTGTTGCCATCAAGGTTTTGACTTCTGTATCCCATTTTTTGTGTAATTCTTTCGGGTTTGCGGCTATGCCTTGTACAACCAACTGACTTAACTCCTTGGTTTCTTCAAATAATTCGTGGTGATAATGCCAGAGTTTATTCAATGATGTCTGCAAACGGTTGAAACTTTCAGTTGATCCATGTGCCATGCGTTTAATCCACAATTGGCTTCTTTCCAAATGGTAAGTGACTTCCTTTAATGATTTTGCAGCGATTCCTGCTAGTTGTTGGTTACTACTATTGGATAGAGCTGAATACAAATGTACATGATAAACGTCCATAAAATATTGGCGTAGCATGGTTTGTGAATAATCGCCATTGGGTTGTTCGACCAATAAGACGTTTTTAAATTGGTGCTGATCACGCATAAAGGCTAAATCATCGGCTGATTGCGTATCGTTTTTGAGTTTTGCGGCATATTCCAGTAGCATTTTGGCTTGACCGATAATATCAAGTGAAGTATTAGTCAATGCCAAGTCTTCTTCCAAAAAAGGCCCAACACCACACCATTCGGACAAACGTTGCCCCAAAATGAGGGTGTTATCGCCTAAGTTTAATACGTAATTATACACGGCTGACATCAGATGTTTTTCACCTCTTTGTCAAATGGGTAAAAACTGGGGTGGCGGTAAATTTTATCCTCAGCGGGTTCAAAATAAGCGGCTTTGTCTGCTGGATTGGAGGAAATAATTTGGCTTGAATCCACCACCCAAATACTTTCGCCCTCTTCTCTTCGGGTGTATAAATCACGAGCATTTTGCATTGCCATTTGGGCATCACTTGCATGAACTGAACCGACATGCTTGTGACTCAAGCCTGCTTTTGCACGGATAAAAACTTCGTATAATTTCATTAGGCTACCTCTTTATTGTTTTGTTGTTTTTCTGCATAAGCGGCGGCGGCTTCTCGCACCCATGCCCCATCATCATAGGCTTTATTACGGGCATCCATGCGTTGTTGGTTGCATGGACCGTTGCCTTTTATAACGTCGAATAATTCATCCCAAATGATTTCACTGAAATCATAATGACCTGTTTTTTTGTTATATTTCAAATTCTTATCAGGAATAGTTAAACCTAAGTATTCGGCTTGTGGAACGGTGGCATCAATAAATTTTTGCCTTAAATCATCATTGCTGAAGCGTTTTATCTTCCACTTCATGGATTGGTTGGAATGGGTCGAGTCTTTATCGCTGGGCCCAAACATCATTAACGAAGGCCACCACGTGCGATTGAGGGCATCTTGAGCCATGGCTTTTTGTTCGGGCGTGCCGTTTGCCATTTTTATCATGATGTCATAGCCTTGACGTTGGTGAAAACTTTCTTCTTTGCATATCCGCACCATGGCACGAGAGTAAGGCCCATAAGAGGTTCGGCACAGTGCCACTTGATTCATAATGGCGGCTCCATCGACCAACCAGCCAACCGCTCCAGCATCTGCCCAATTAAGTGTTGGGTAATTAAAAATACTGGAATATTTGGCTTTGCCAGAGAGTAAATCTTGGTACATTTGATGCCGTGATTCGCCTAATGTTTCGGCTGCTGAATAGAGATACAAGCCGTGGCCTGCTTCGTCTTGAATTTTTGCCAATAATATCAACTTGCGTTTTAGGGTTGGTGCACGGGTGACCCAATTGGCTTCGGGTAATTGTCCAACTATTTCTGAATGAGCGTGTTGGGATATTTGGCGAATAAGCGTTTTACGGTAAGCTTGTGGCATCCAATCACGTGGTTCGATTTTTTCCTCGGCATCAATGCGTTTTTGGAAGGCTTCTAATAGTTCTGGCGACTCATCACCAGCTTTTGAATCTCTTAGACCTTGTGAATACATGGTTTTCTCGGTTTGTTTTTATGCTTTTATTATAATTTCTTAGCTTGTACGAAGCAATAAATTTATTGATTCAGTTTGTACTCTGTTTTGCTACCTGACAAATATTTTAGTTGGCAGTTGATTTGAGTTAATCGGTATTTGACAATTTTCTCCACCAGTAATTCGAGTTAAAGGGATTTCTCCAGATACATTTTCATCTAGTGAATTAAACTGAAAAGTACCTCTGTTACACTCATCAAAATACAGTTCTGCCTGCCCCCACTCAATCATTTGTGGTGGTTGTGAAATAACAAAGGTTCCACCTGTTGTCGTTGTTATAGTTAATAACGCTTTATTATCAACTACCTCACCCTGCATTACGAACCAACGTTGTGTATTATTGCTTTTCTCATAGGTATACCAAAACCCCAATACAGCATCTTGTTGAGGTAAATATTCAAATGTAAACCCTTGACCCGAATTTTCTGGCCAATACCATGCGCCATCAATATTTTTATTAATTTCAAGATGGCTTTCTGAATCTAAAACAACAGCAGGAAGCAATTGATTCCGCAACAGTGTACCAATTCCTGCACCAGAATATGTAAAATCTCTTGCAGTCGAAACCACAACCATATCAATCTCAGGAAAAACAAAGATAAATTGTCTTCCAAAACCATCGGCATAGTAGGAATTAAAAGAACGATTGTTGTTGTCTTTAAAAACTGTAGTCCACCATTGGTATCCATATCCCGTATTGCTACTACCAAAGAAGTCTGAATCTGTCACACCATTACTGTAAGGAAAGATAGATTTATCAACCCATGACTCAGATAATAGTCGAGTGCTTTGCCAAACACCTTTATTTAAGTAAAGTTGACCAATTTTTGCTAAATCTAACGGTTTCATCCATAAACCAAACCCAAGAGGTGCAAGGTTTTGTGGGAAATCACTTATTCCAGAGCCTTGGCTGCCATTCGCAGAAACAATTTCCCAATGAGTGTCTGTCAAATCTATATCCAAGGGTTGGAATAGATGTTCATTTATAAACTCTTGAGGTGATTGCGAAGTTAAAGTTTTGAGTACAACACTCATTAAAGAAGAGGCACCTGTACTGTAGGCAAATTTATTATCAGGTTGATCCGAAACCAACCATTCTAAAACCGTTCGGTACCAATCTGATGTCGCCAACATAATAGTTAAGGGATTAGTAGAAGTCTCATAGGGAATACTTAATTCATCCCAATCTAATCCATGCCTTTGACTCAACAAATCATGTAGGGAAATATTCTGCTTGTTCACCAGATCATTAATGTTTTGATAGAGAGGCATATAATCCATCATCGAATCATTTAATTCAAATGAACTCCCCTGATGTTGAGCAATACCAATCAATAATGAACCAATACTTTTTGTAATCGAATACACTGGTGCTTTTCCACCTTGGTCATTGAAATACTCTTGAGTGATGAGATTGCCATTCTTAATAATCACTAAAGAACGAATATCACCATAGTCACCAGTTCTAATCATCTCAATGGCTTGGTTTATTCCACTAGAATCAACTCCTTCAGCTTCTGGTGTCGATTGTGGCCATTCAAATGCACAAGCATTAGGAACACAAAACAATAGCATTAAAAATAATTTATAGTCGTTCATATTTCTGACAATAGGTGACTTCTAGAATGAATTTAGATTACCTTATGATATCACTTTCTCAGCCAACATAGTGTATTTGATTATTGTTTTTTTTCTTTTCTAAACACTTACCTCAATCAAATAAGCAAATATTCTAGTGTTTTACCTATTGCAAAGTTTTAGAGACTGATTTAAAAGTATTGAAGTCCTATACTTCACAAAAGCAGCTTTTATCTTTATACTTTAATGACAATCATCTCTAATCAATTTAATATGAATAAAACAATTTGGCTCATCTTATTTTTTTCCGCACTCATTTGGTCAGGAGTGAATCCCAAAGATCAATTCACTTGGTTTTTAGAAGTTTTCCCAGCCATTATTGGCTTTTTAATAATGTCTTTGACTTATAAATCTTTTCCTTTGACGCCTTTGTTGTATGGATTAATTTTGTTTCATTCCATTGTCTTGATGATTGGTGGGCATTACACTTATGCCGACGTGCCTTTGTTTGACTGGCTAAAAGATGCCTTTGATTTAAGCCGCAATAACTACGATAAGCTTGGGCACTTTACCCAAGGTTTTGTCCCTGCCATTATTGCTAGAGAACTGTTTATTAGAAAAAACATCGTTAACGGAATCTGGTGGAGGCGGTATTTGGTCGTTAGTGTTTGTTTAGCCTTTAGTGCATTTTACGAATTAATCGAATGGCTAGTCGCTATTTTATCAGGCGAAGATGCCGTTGCCTTTCTAGGAACACAAGGTTACATCTGGGACACACAATCAGATATGGGATGGGCATTGATTGGGTCGATTATTGCGTTGTTGCTATCAAGTAAGTGGCACGATAGGCAGATTAAACAATTAACCTAAATTGCTTTCTTGAACCAAAATATTTAAATTAACTCATCAACATTCCACCGTTAACGTGTAAAGTTTCACCCGTGATGTATTGACCCATATCCGATGCTAAAAACAACACGGCATTGGCGATGTCTTGGGCTTGCCCTAATTTTCCAAGTGGTATGGTTTTTTCCATGGCTTGTTTGTTTTCTTCACTCATTTCTTTGGTCATGTCGGTTTGAATAAATCCAGGGGCAATGACATTAACTGTGACGTTACGTGAGCCAATTTCTTTTGCCAGTGATTTACTGAATCCTATTAAGCCAGCTTTGGCAGCAGCGTATACACTTTGTCCGGGATTACCCATTGATCCGATGACTGAGCCAATGGTGATGATGCGACCGTTTCGGGCTTTCATCATGGGACGCATACAGGCTTTACTCATGCGGTAAACTGATTTTAAGTTGGTATCCATAAGCCAATCCCACTCGTCTTCTTTTAAACGCATTAAGAGGTTGTCTTTTGAAACACCTGCGTTATTGACCAAAATGGTTGGGAGTTTTTTATCAGCTTTTAGGTCTGCCATTAGTGTTGCTATTGACTCAGCATCACTGACATCTAAAACTTTACCTAATCCATTTTCACCAAGCGTTGAGGTAATAGCATCGGCTCCCCCTTGTGAGGTGGCTGTTCCAATAACAAATGCACCTGCTTCGATTAATGTTTTGGCAATCGCAGCTCCAATTCCACGAGAAGCACCTGTAACTAAGGCGACTTGGTTATTTAAGTCGATTTTCATGTTTTTTCTCCTGTATCTTTGCTCATGCTCAAGGCTTTTTCAAAACCTTTGGTGTTGTTTATTGAATGGATAGTCCAACTGCGGTTAAAGCGTTTAGCAAGTCCTGATAGGACTTTATTAGGTCCGTATTCAACAATGGTTTCGATGTTGTTATCGAGTAAAAATTGATTGGTTTGAGTCCACATCACTGATTTATACAATTGTTCCACTAACAGTGTTTTAATTTTTTCTGGCGATATGTGAGGCTTAGCATCGACATTGTGTATCACTGGCGTCATGGGCGTTTTCATGTCAATTGTGACTAAATCTTCGGCCAATTTCTCAGCTGCAGGTCGCATAAGTTCACAATGAGAAGGCACACTCACGGGCAAAGGCATAACACGTTTAGCCCCGGCTTCTTTTGCTAGTTCTCCCGCTTTTTCAACGGCTTCTTTACTGCCTGAAATGACTACTTGCCCTGGCGAATTAAAGTTGGCTGCGGTGACATTGTCGTCACTGCAAACTTCAATGACTTGCTCATCAGTTAAACCCAAAATGGCTGCCATTGCTCCAGTTCCTGCTGGTACTGCTTGTTGCATGTATTGTCCGCGTTTATGGGTCAGCAAAACAGCATCTTCAAAGCTTAATGACTCGGCACAGACCAAGGCTGAATATTCGCCTAAAGAATGACCTGCCATGTAAGTTGGACGGATTTTCGATTTTTCTTTCCACAATTCCCAGATGGCAACTGAAGTTGTCAATAAAGCAGGTTGGGTGTATTGGGTTTGATTGAGTTGGTTGTGTGGATCGGATGTTACCATTTCCATTAAATCAAGCTCTAACACATCACTTGCGCGGGCAAATTGATGTTGAATTTGTGGGTAAGTCTCGAATAAGTCAGCAATCATGCCAACCGCTTGTGAGCCTTGTCCTGGAAAAACGAATGCGAGATTTTTCATCTTATCACCTTTTATCTTTTATTATATGGCAATGGCGGGCAAGCCCACCTTACGGGTTTATAGTTTTAAAAGAGCAGAACCCCAAGTAAAGCCACCACCGAAAGCTTCAAGCAGCACGGTTTGTCCTTTTTTGATTTTCCCAGAACGAATGCCATAATCCAATGCCATAGGAACAGACGCCGCAGAGGTATTGCCCGTTTGGTCAACTGTGACAATGACTTGATCCATATCCATTTTAAGCTTTTTTGCTGTTGCGGTAATAATACGCAGATTTGCTTGATGAGGAACGAGCCAATCTACATCGGATTTTTCCATATTGTTGTGCTCCAAAGTCTCATCAACAATTGAACCCAGTGTTTTTACCGCCACCTTAAAGACAGCATTGCCTTTCATCATAATGGCTATTGGCCCAGTTTTTGAATCATCCATTCCGCGTGAAGGGCCCTTGTTGGTTGTTAATAAATCAGCATGGTCACCATTGGCATGAATGTGCGTGGATAAAATACCTTGCTCATCACTTGCTTCTAATACAGCAGCACCTGCACCATCTCCAAATAGAACCGCCGTTGTGCGATCCTCCCAATTAATAATACGAGTTAAGGTCTCTGCTCCAACAACTAATATTCGTTTGTGAGTGCCTGATTTTATGTATTTATCGGCGACACTTAAAGCATAAACAAAACTACTGCAAGCCGCATTAACATCAAAAGCAGCAATACCAGGAACACCTAATTTACTTTGCAATAAGCACGCTGTGCTTGGAAAAATCAAATCCGGTGTTGTTGTGCCAACAAGTATCATATCCAAATCTGTGGCTTCAATTCCTGCTGCTTCAAGTGCCTTAATTGATGCATTATAAGCTAAATCCGAAGTGTATTGCCCTTCTGCTGCAACATGCCTTTGCTTGATTCCTGTACGCTCTTGTATCCATTGATCATTGGTGTCGACAATTTTTTCTAAGTCTTTATTGGTTAATATTTTTTCTGGCAAATACCGACCAGTGCCTATGATTTTTGAATAAATTGTCATTTAAGATTTCTCCAGTAATTCTGTCATTTTAGAAATTATGGGTTGTTGTGCCGTTTTAAATGCTTGGTGCAATGCCGCATCAAATGCCATGGCATTACAAGCGCCGTGACTTTTTACAATCACACCTTCTAAACCCAATAAAAGCGCTCCATTATACTTATCTGGCTCAACAATTCGCATACCTTTTTTAATTTTTTGCCATAATGAGCTTTTTGCAGGGTCATCGCTTTCATTTTTAATATAAGATGCCATCGCTTCACAAGACTTTAAGGTGATATTACCAACAAAACCATTGCAGCAAATAACATCAGCATAACCATTAAATAAATGTGTTCCCTCGCAATAGCCTTTGTAGTTTAAATCTGATTCTTTTAACATGACATCGGCTTGTTTTACTGCATCGACTCCTTTGTTACTTTCCAGTCCAATGTTTAATAATGTAACTTCGGGGGACTCAATAGCATTAACGGCACTTTGCCAGGCGCTACCAAGGCGTGCAAAATTATACAAATCATCCGCACTGGCTTGGATTGTTGCACCCACATCTAATAATAAAGAACGCCGCGAGCGACTGGGCAGTAAAGTTGCCAAAACTACTTTTTCAATATCATACAAAGGATTAAGCCAATGTTTTGCTAAGGCAACCATTGCTCCTGTGTTTCCTGCTGTTACGCAAGCATCCGATAGGTTTTTTGCAACATCTTTTATCGCTAGAGACAAGCTTGAATCACGCTTTTGACGCAAAGCACTAAATGGGGATTCTGCCATTGAAACAGAACGTCCACAAGCAATAAACTCTATGCGTTTTTTATCTAGCGCGGCGATACGGTGTTCAATTGTGTTAAGATAACTTTGGGAAACAAAGACCCGAAAAGCGATGTCTTCTTGCGTTTTCACTATTCGCACCAATGTTTCAAAGCGCGTATCGGGGTAATCATCGCCCCCCATTAAATCAACAGAAATAACGGTTAATTTTTTTTGTTTAGTTTTATCCATAGTTTAACAATTATAACGTCAAAGACAATCAGACACAAAATCGAACAGTAAATTCCATAAAAAAACGGAGTATAGCAATCTAAACTCCGTTCTAAATTTTTTATTTCTAAACTAATACAGCTTAGGACAATTTAATCTTCGTCTTCGATAAAGTCATCAGCCATATCGATAACTTTTTGACCCTTATAATAGCCTTCGGCTGTTACGTGGTGACGAATATGAACTTCACCACTTTCTGGGTCGGTTGATAATGTGCGTGCTTTTAAACTATCATGAGAACGTCTCATGCCAATTCTCGATGGTGTTTTGCGGCTTTTTTGTACTGCCATGGTATATTCTCCAGTAAATCTACAATTATTTTAAATTTTTTAATACATCAAATGGGTTGGGCTTTTGCTGTGTTTTGAAAACTGCCTTTTGTTCAACTTCTTTAGTGAAGTTTTCATCAAAGGGAGCATCGGGTACAGCCAAAATCAACTCATCTTCTATTATTTCTAATGGTTTAACA
Organism: Lysobacterales bacterium; assembly: GCA_026988115.1. Taxonomy (GTDB): domain Bacteria; phylum Pseudomonadota; class Gammaproteobacteria; order Xanthomonadales; family Marinicellaceae; genus NORP309. The sequence goes on from JALSLV010000037.1 coordinate 46,503, forward strand.
AAACCATTCTCTACCCACGAGGCTTCCATGTTATCGCCAATGAATTCTTCATAAGCCAAATCATCAATAAACCCAATAGTAGAATCAATCTCTACATGAAACAAAAACTCTTTGCCCGTTACTGAACAAATCAAAGGCAAATCCGCCTTTACATTAACCCGTGCTTTGCCTAATAAACGCGCGGCTCTATCGAATTGAATCGAAAAATCAGCTTTGCCATCAAAACCCGACAAAACATCAAGTAACCGTGACATTTTCTGAATTTCCACACTTCCTTGGTAGCTTCTTTGTCCATGAACTGCCTTATCCAAGGCAATTTTTTCTGGTAGTTGTTTCATAGCCGGCGGATTTTACTTGGTTTATTAAGGGTTTGCAAATAATAATTCACTAGATTTTATTAAATACACAGTAAAGTTATAAAAAGCTTACCTAAATAGCTAATTTTGGTAAAATAAGTCACATCAACCTCAAACTAGACTCGCAAATGAACGACTTAACAAAACTCTTACCCTATAATGATAAATTAGAAAAACGAATTCTATCATCTATCGAAATGATTGTTATCCATTGCACAGAACTCCCCGACATTTCATCAGCTCGAGTTTATGGTGAAAAAATCCATTACGATTCTGGTACTGGCAATAGTGGTCATTATTATGTATCAAAACAGGGGGAAATAGAACAATGGGTGGAAAATAATCGCATTGCGCACCATGTCCATGGTCACAACCCAAATTCTATTGGCATAGAACTGGACAATCTGGGTCGTTTTCCTAACTGGCATAAAACCAACGCACAAATTATGTACGATCCCTATCCTCAAGTTCAAATAGATGCCCTAGTCGATTTGCTTAATCAATTAAAAAAGGACATACCTTCATTGAAGTATATTACGGGTCATGAAGATCTAGATACACGGTTAATTAAATCTGAAAACAATCCTGAAATCTATATTCGCCGTAAAATGGATCCAGGCAAAATGTTTCCATGGGCAGAAATTATGCAAAAAATCACACTAATCAACACAGGCTCTTTGAGTAGGCAATCATGAATCAAATCGAAAACTTATTACAGTATTTTAATCTCGAAAAACTAGAAGAAAACTTCTATCGAGCCCAATCACTTGACATAGGTACTGGTCGAATATTTGGCGGACAAGTTTTAGCCCAAGCATTAGCAGCGGCTTATCGCACAGTTGAAGGTAAACAAGCCCATTCCTTCCATGCTTATTTTTTGCGTGAAGGCGATGTCAAAAAACCCGTTGTTTTCCAAGTCGACCGAGCCAGAGATGGGCGTAGTTTTAGTAATCGCAGAGTGGTTGTTATTCAACATGGTCGTCCAATACTCAACTTAGCAGCATCTTTTCAAATACCCGAAGAAGGCTACGAGCATCAAGTTGATGCGCCTGTTTTACCCAAACCAGATGAATTGGATGAAAAACCCTTTTTAACTAATAAACAAATGCAATCGCTGACCCCAAGAATGCGCCGATTAATGACAACACAAGGACCATTTGAATTCCGTTTTGCCGATGATATTGATCCCTTTGATTTAGGCAAAAACGAACCCATAAGACAAATATGGTTTAAAGCACGTGATAAGGTACCTGATCACCAACCATTACATCGTCAATTATTAGCCTTCGTTTCAGACTTTCACCTAGTTGCCACCTCGACTTTTCCACACCCTGTGTCATACCTTGACCCAACCCTACAAATTGCCAGTCTTGATCATGCCATGTGGTTTCACCATGACATCAATGTCAATGATTGGCTGTTGTACGATTGTTTTAGCCCAGTTGCTAGCCAAGCGCGTGGATTTGCTCAAGGACGCATTTTCACCCTAGATGGAAAACTGGTTGCCAACACAGCACAGCAAGGCTTAATCCGCCAACGCAAAAAAGCACGAGATGGCTATAAAAAGCAAAATTAAGCAAACTGCCCTGCTGCAAAACCAGAGGACCACGCCCATTGGAAATTGTAACCGCCCAAATGTGCACTAACATCCAACACTTCACCAACAAAATATAAGCCTTTGACTTTTTTGGATTCAAATGTCTTTGAAGACACTTCATCGGTATCAATACCGCCACGAGTGACTTCTGCTGTGCGATAACCTTCTGTTCCATTTGGTTTGAATTGCCAACTTGTTAACTGTTTAGCAATTTGTTCCTTGCTTTGCTTCGAAACTTCAGCCAACGCTTTAAAAGCGAGTCTTTCAAACCACAATTCACATAAAGTATTGGCTAATTTTTTGCTAAAGATTTCATTCAAAACGGTATTAAGTTGCTTTTTTGAATTGGTATTTAATAATTCAACGACATTACAATCAGGCATTAAATCAATTGTTATAGTGTCGCCTTGATTCCAATAACTGGAAATTTGTAAAATAGCAGGTCCGCTCAATCCGCGGTGAGTAAATAAAATATTTTCGCGAAAGGACTGCCCATTGCAAGTGACAATTGCATCAACTGAAGTGCCAGAAAGAGCTGAGAAATCCACTTTCATTCTATCATTTAAAGTAAAAGGCACCAGTGCGGCTTGAGTCGCTAGAACCTCAAGCCCAAATTGTTTAGCAAGCTCATAACCAAACCCCGTTGCTCCCATTTTAGGAATGGATAAACCACCTGTAGCAATGACCAATGACTCGCATGAAAAGTCTCCTTGATTGGTTTTGACTTTAAAGCCTTGTTCTGTTTTAGTGATTTTTTCAACCCCGCAATGGTCTCGAATAGTGGCCTTTGCTTGGTTACATTCATCTAATAACATATTCAATATATCTTTAGACTTATTGTCACAAAACAATTGCCCTAGCTTTTTTTCATGGTAAGCAATTCCGTGTTTTTCGACTAATGCAATAAAATCCCATTGCGTATAACGACTCAATGCAGATTTGCAAAAATGAGGGTTTTGTGAGATATAATTCTCAGGTTGAATATCGTAATTGGTAAAATTACAACGCCCACCTCCTGACATCAGAATTTTCTTACCCACTTTATTAGAATGATCAAGGACTAGCACTTTACGTCCGCGATTTCCCACACTGAGCGCACTCATCAAACCAGCAGCTCCAGCACCGATAACAATGACATCAATTTTATCCATTTACTTAGTTAACAAATCAACACGAATTGGTGTATAAAAGTGTGCTCCAGTATCAGTCATGTGTGCCATGAATTTTTGTTTAACTTCAGCCATTAGTTCATCGTTTAATTGGTGATTGCTGTGCGTGACATTGATGATTAATTGTTCAAAATCACTAAATTCAGGATAGTTACGCGGTGTTTTAAAGAAAATTTGCTTCACCAGTTTTAAATCACCTGCTTTTACGCACTTTCTAATCGAATCAAAAGCCGCAACTCTAACCTCTTGCTCATCATGAAATAAACGCAGTATGTCATTAAAATCACCTGCAAAAATTGGCTCCGAAATATATACCAAGCCTTCAGGCTTTAACACTCGGGAAATTTCTTTCATGGCATCATCCATATATTCCATCGGCACATGATGCAAGGATTTAAATAAAAGAATAATATCAAAACTGTTGTCTTCAAAGGGTAAATTTTGAGAACCTGCAAAAACAAAATCCACATTGGGCAAATCATTAATTAGCAAATTTTTCTCATGTTGAATTTTATCCACTTCTGTAGCGGTGACATGTCTGTTCTTGCCACCTTGCGCAATAATGCGTGTGAGCTTTGCCTTACCACAGCCTAATTCAAGTATGTTTTTGTTATCAAACGATAATTCTTGGTTAAGAATTTCACGTTCTTTACAGGTTTTATTTATCGGTGATTGTGCTATTTTCATGTTCTTTTAACCTTGACTGGCTTGTGAAACTTGCATAATTCGATTGGCTGGGCGTGATAACTGAACAAGTAAATATTCTTTAAAATCTTCATCGTAATCTTGGTATTTTAACGCTTGTTGCATACAAAATAACCATGCATCGCGTTCTTCTTCGTTAATAACCAAGTGTTTATGAACCATAGGTATAGAGATTCCACCATATTTTTCACCGTATTTACGTGGGCCACCAAGCCATCCCATCAAAAATAATGCCAATTTATCCTTAATCACATCCAGTGAGTCTTTATGCATGGAACGAATGTGTTGACCTTTTGCTTGTGTTTCCATTTCGTGGTAAAAATCATCCACTAATTTTCTAATGCCTTTTTCTTCACCTGCAGCTTTGTAAGATGCATCTAATCTACCGTAATTATTCATTTATATTCTCAATATTTGACTAATGTTATACTATTGGTTTCAATAGCCGTTAAAATATGCGGTCAATTTATTAAATATCAATTTATGAGTGGATTATTTTTCATCTTTATTAGTGCGGTGTTCATCAATAACTTCGTTTTGGTGAAATTTTTAGGTCTTTGTCCTTTTATGGGCGTATCGAGCAAATACCAATCGGCTCTAGGTATGGGTTTGGCAACGACCTTTGTCTTAACGCTTTCATCCATCTTAAGTTATTTTATTCACACGTATTTATTGGTACCTTTGGGGCTGGAATACCTCAAAACATTGAGTTTTATTCTGGTTATTGCTGTCACTGTACAAGTCACTGAACTGATATTGCATAAAACTTCTCCTCTACTCTATCAAGTTTTGGGGATTTTCTTGCCCTTGATTACCACCAATTGTGCTGTTTTGGGTGTGGCTTTGCTTAATATTCAAGAACAAAATAATTTAATTGAATCTGCCGTATTTGGCTTTGGTGCATCGGTTGGCTTTACCTTGGTGTTGGTTTTATTTTCTGCTATTCGTGAACGCATCGAAATGTCAGATATTCCCGAATCATTCAAAGGTACGCCTATTGCCTTAGTGACCGCAGGCATTATGTCTATTGCTTTTATGGGTTTTGGTGGAATGGTACGCTAAATGAATCCTTTTGTTAGTTTAATTATTATCTCACTTGTCTCATTAGTCTTTGGACTGGTTGTCATGTGGGTATCGAGAAAATTTAAAGTCGAAGGCAATCCAATAGTCGAACAAATTAATGCCATATTACCACAAACCCAATGCGGACAATGCACTTATCCAGGATGCAAGCCTTATGCTGAGGCCATCGCCAATGGCGAGGCAGCAATCAACCAATGCCCTCCAGGGGGAGAAGAAGGCGTTAAAAAATTAGCCGAACTATTAGACGTTGAGGTCTTAGAGCTAAATCCAGATAATGGCGAAGTTAAAGCCATTGATACAGTGGTTGAAATCGTTGAGAAAGATTGCATTGGTTGCACTAAATGCATCCAAGTCTGTCCTGTTGATGCCATCGTTGGTGCAGCTAAACACATGCACACTGTTATTATTGATGCCTGTACAGGCTGTGATTTGTGTATTCCTGCCTGTCCTGTTGATTGCATTATTACCATTGAAGCTCCACTGCCCAAATTTATTCAACGCATTGAAAAACCAGCACTCTATGAGACAATTGAAAAGGCTAAGCAATGGTAAATTCTGTCAATTCGCAACAACTGTATAAGTTACAAGGTGGCATTAAATTACCGCACCATAAGAATGATTCCTTGCAAAATGGTTTGTCCCGTTTACCCATTGCAGATAAAGTTTATATGTCACTGCGTATTAACCGAGGCAATATTGCCAAGCCTTTAGTAAAAGTAGGCGACAAGGTTTTAAAAGGACAAATTATAGCTAAACCCGATACCATTAAGGGTTCGTATATTCACGCCTCGACTTCAGGCGAAGTTACTGCCATAAAACAACGGGCCACAGCGAGCCCAGAAGCGGACATTTCCACGGTAGTTGAAATCACTTCGGATGGTAAAGAACAATGGGTTTTGTTAAGTCAAACACCCATTAACCAAGCTTACATTGATTCAATTAGCACTGAGGACATCATTGATTGTATTCACAATGGAGGTCTTGTTGGACTCGGTGGTGCTGGATTCCCGACCCATCTAAAATACAGTTCTCAAAACACCATCCACACACTTATTGTCAATGGTGCTGAATGTGAGCCGTATATTACCTGCGATGAGCAATTGATGTTGGATTATCCTGATGATTTAATCAATGGCATTTTGCTCATGATGAAAGCCTCTGGGGCGAGTCAAGCCATTTTTGCTCTTGAAGACCAAGTCGGCAACATCAAATCCAACATAGATAAACGAGTCAAAGACCGAAACATTCAAAACATTAGTGTGGTAAAAGTTCCGACCATCTATCCTGCTGGTGGTGAAAAACAATTGATTAAAGTCTTAACAGGCCTTGAAGTTCCTTCTGGTGGTTTACCCTTAAACCTTGGCATTATTGTGCAAAATGTCGGCACTATTAAAGCCTTAAGTGACTTTATAGCCCAAGGGCGTCCTTTGGTTGAACGTATCGTCACTATTGCAGGAGACTGCATTGGCACAGCACAAAATTTTATCACTGCTATTGGCACACCGATGAGCCATTTACTGCAACACGCTGACTTTGACAAAGACAAAACGCATCGCCTCATTATAGGTGGCCCAATGATGGGTTATTCCATGCCAGATTGTTCCATTGGCATAGACAAAACCACCAATTGTATTTTGGCACTAAGTGAAAAAATTACCCAACATTACGGTGATACTTTACCCTGTATTCGCTGTGGAGAATGCGTCAATGTCTGTCCTGCCTATCTTTTACCACAACAACTGCATTGGTATATAAAAGGAGAAAACCTCGAAAAAGCACGAGAACATCATTTGTATGACTGCATCGAATGCGGCGCTTGTGCTTGGGTTTGTCCCAGTCAAATTAAACTGGTTGATTATTATCGTTACGCAAAATCAGAGTTAAAATATTTAGACTACAAACGAGAAAAATCAGATAAAGCCCAGATTCGACACGAGCAACGTGAAACCCGTTTGGAACGTTTAAAAACCGAAAGAGCCGCCAAACGCAAGCGTACAAGAAGGAGAACAAGCAACCCCGATAAAATTAAACAAGATTTAAATGCAACCATGGAACGAATTCAAAAAGCCAAAGCGGAAAAAATCGCACAACAAAAAACCAAAAAACAGGAGACAGACAACAATGCAGAATAAGGTCTTCAACACCGAAAGTGCACCACATATCCCGAACAAAAACAGCGTTGCCAAAGTTATGCTAACCGTTTGGCTTGCTCTGGTTCCTGCTATGCTTGCACATGTACTCTTTTTTGGCACAGGCATTATTATTCAATTAACACTGAGCATTATTTTCGCACTGTTTTTTGAAATAACTTCACTAAAATTATTAGGAAAGCCAATTAAATTATTTCTTAAAGATTATTCTGCTTTTGTTACAGGGCTATTGTTTGCTTTATGTATATCACCCGTAGCTCCGTGGTGGATAAGCTTTATTGGCATGTTTTTTGCCATTGTGGTGGCAAAACATTTATTTGGCGGACTCGGACAAAATATATTTAATCCAGCGATGTTAGGCTTTGCTGTGGTTTTGATTTCCTTCCCACAAGCCATGAGCATCTGGTTACCTCCGCATTCTATTAGCCCTTATGCCATGAGTTTTGTGGAAAATTTGCATGCCATATTTTTAGGGCAGTTCCCTACCGCAATTGAATTTGACACTTTAACCCAAGCCACACCCTTGGATTTAATCAAAACAGGCATTTCGCAAGACAAAATGATGAGCGAAATCACAACAGGTGTTGTCTTTGGTGATTTTGGTGGCTTAGGTTGGGAATGGGTCGCCAATATGTATTTTATTGGAGGAGTTTTCCTCATCTATAAAAAAATCATTACTTGGCGAGTACCAACTGCGGTTATTTTAACAACAATTGCTTTTTCATTGCCCTTCTATTTATTTGATGCAGATAATTTTATTGGTCCACTGCAACACCTCTTTTCTGGCGGGCTGATGCTTGGTGCCTTTTTTATTGCCACCGACCCTACCTCAGGTTGCTCCTCACACAAAGGTCAACTAATCTTTGGTGCAGGAGTGGCTATTATGACTTTATTGATTCGAGAATTTGGTAACTTCCCAGACGGCGTAGCATTTGGAGTGTTAATTATGAACATGTCCGCACCATTAATTGACCGTTTGACTATTCCTAAAGCATTTGGGCAAGAAAATAAATGAGTCCTTTTATTAAAATCCCTCTTGTTTTAGCCTTGGTGACATTTTTCACCAGTGGTCTCTTGGTTTTTAGTGAAAAAGCAACACACGACAAAATAGCTCAGCAAAAGAAAATGTTGTTATTAGAAAGCTTAAAAGAGTTAATTCCTGATGAGCTACACGACAATGATTTAACCCAAGACAGCTTATTAATCAATCACCCTGAACAACTTGGGCACCGTAAAGAACAAGCTTTGTATGTTGGCAAATTAAACGGTAAAACAAACGTTATTGCAGTGCCAGTCACGGCGCGAAATGGTTATTCTGGCGATATTGATTTAATGGTAGGAATTAAAAACAACGGCGAAATAACCGCTGTCAAAATTTTAGAACAACACGAAACACCAGGACTTGGTGATTTAATCCAAGCCAACAAAAGCGATTGGCTTAAAAAATTTCCAAGTCTATCACTAAACAAAGTTGGCATAAAGAACTGGAAAGTCAAACGCGATGGTGGGCAGTTTGACCAAATTACTGGCGCAACCATAACGCCACGTGCGGTTGTCGAAGCGATTAAGCATGCCTTAGAATTTCAACACGAGTTTTTAACAACCACACATAAAGAGGACACAATCAAATGAGTGGATTTATACGCAAAAGACTAATTGATGATAACGCAGCACTGGTGCAATTATTGGGATTATGCCCTTTATTGGCAGTTTCCAATTCGGTGGTGAACGCACTTGGGCTTGCCATTGCCACTGTCTTTACCCTTGTGTTAACCAATGCTTTGGTATCTGCTATCAAGCCAATTATTAGCAAAGAAATACGCATTTCTCTGTTTGTGCTTATTATCGCTAGTGTGGTAACGGCATTAGAAATGTTTATGAATGCTTATTTCCATGAATTGTATTTGATTTTGGGTATTTTCATTCCGCTTATTGTCACCAACTGCATCATCATGGCACGCGCCGAAAGTTTTGCATCCAAAAACACTATCTGGCTTGCCATAAAAGATGGATTTTTTACTGGTTTAGGTTTTGCCTTGGTTCTCGTTGTTATCGGAGCCATCCGCGAAATCCTTGGTAATGGCAGCTTATTCAATCAGGCCCAACTCCTTTTTGGTGACTTTGGCAAAGTGTTACACTGGCAAATTTTTGAAGACTACCACGGTTTTTTGATTGCGATATTACCACCAGGTGCTTTTTTTGTATTGGCTATTCTGATTGCAATTAAGAATAAAGTTTCTAAGTAGTTTTGTTATTTCTGCAACTGAAATATATCTGAAATTCATAATTAAATAATATTTTTCAAGTAGCTAAAAATAATTGGTTTTCCACAATAAATTTATTTAAGAATTTTTAGTAATGGATTCAACTTGTTTGCCTTTTCGAAGAGTTCATTAGCTTCTTGTTGCTTCTGATGAGAAAATACATTTGTGTCTATACCTAATTTTATTAATTTTGCTTTTGAATACAATGCAAAAGAGAAGTTTGGGTTTATTATTAATGCATTATCAGATTGAATGATACCAAGATTCAGTGCTTTCTTTATTTTCTCTTGAGAGTATGCATTTTCTGCTATTAAATAATATAGTTCTGATAATTGGGTATGAGTAGAATCTGAATTTGGGTTAATGCCATTAGCTTGTTTAAGTAATTCAAGGGGAGAATCGAAATTTAAATGGTTGCCTTTATTGTTTCTATTAATCATAAGTTGTTGATTAATTAATAACTGGGCTTTTGAAGTTAAATAAGTATCATTATTAGGTGTTTTTTCAATACAGTTATTGATTAACTTGATTGCATGATTAAATTCATTTAATGAACTTTTTCCATGTTTGAGATTATAGCTAATAATCTCATTATAAGTCTCCACCAAGACGTTATCTATTATCAAGTCCTCGTCAGTTACTTTTTTAATTTTAGTGAAACTATCTTTGATAAAAGCTAATACTTCTGATGGATTCTCACCTTTTAAATTTAGGTACTGGGCTTTTGTTAAATAAGCATTAGCTATTATAGAGTTTCGATAGACAACTGAATTATTCAGTGTCACCACTGAAGAAGCAGATTTTATTGATTTTTCATTAAGCCTTAATATTTCTTGTATGCTATCATTTGGATTTGTTCCCAAATTAAATTCATACCATAACTTCATTAGGTGAATATACATGATGTTTGAATAATTAATATCAAGCTTTTTGTTGGCCGAAGAAATTGATTTTAAGCTATATTCTATGGCTTTATCAAAGTCACTTAAAGGATTGCCTCCAATATTGTTTTTGTACAAACCTTTGTAAGTAAATGAAACTGCCATCATGAAATATTTACGGAATTTTTGATCGATTTTATTGCTATATTTAATTGATTTATTCAAATATTCTAATGGGTTTTTTCCTTTTTTAATTAATGAGAATCCATATCTGTTATACGCCACAGCTAGATTATTTATCGCTTTATTATTGTCATTAATATCAACCGCAAATTCACAGTTTTTCACTGCTTCTTGAAAAAATGTAGAGGCATTATCGTTATAAACATCTACAGCTTTTTGTAATTGTGCTGAACTCATATCGCAAATTCTTAAATATGCAGTAACAAAACTTCTTCCCCTTATACTAGACTCATAATATACTTTTTTTGCTTTTTGCAAATATTCATTACCTAATTCCATATTACCTTTTCTAAGGTGATTCATACCAATTTTTGCGATTATTTCACCATGAATTTGAAATGCTTCAAATTCCCAATTTTTATTTTCAGTAATATGCTTAAGAATATTTATTGCCTTCTGATTGTCCTTTTTATACCACATCATTAATGCATTTGTTATAGAATACTCCTCAAATTCTTCACCCATAAAATTAATGTATTTCTCTGCACTCTTAATATATAGTTTATCAATTTCACTAAAATATTCTTCATCCTTATATGCATTGTCATTCACAAAATTTTTGGCTGCTAAAAAATAAAGCATCAGGTTGTTTAATGCCAGTTCTCTTGCTAATTTAACAGTTTTAATACCAGATTTCCATGCACTTTCTAATAGCGGCAATGCATCTTTATACTCTCTATTACTCCAGTAAACTCTCCCTTGAAGTAATTTTTTTTCGTTAATAGTTAAAAAGTCAGAAGACTCAATTTTTAACAATATGTCATCTTTTACATCTAATAATTTTTGGACATCTTTTTTGATATTATGTAATGGTAAAGTATAAATATTTTTCCATGTAGAAATAATTTCTGATGCATCCTTATTAATACTACTTATAAATAAAGTTTTATTCTGTTGACGATTAAAATCATACCATTGATACGCGAGTATTAAAATTAAGCTTATGACTAAGAATACAATAATGGAATTTCTTAATTTGCGTTTTTTTATTTTTGGCTCTTGTTTTATCTTTAACAATGACTGCTTTAACTCATGAGCACTAAGTCTTTTATTTGAGTTTATATGAGTTAGTGATGAAATAAGGTTTTGATATTTTTTTGGAATATGATCAATATTAACTTTTTCTGCATTAATAACTTGTTGTTTTAAATCATCAGTATTTGCTAAATCATAAACTGTCGCGCCTGTTAAGATTTCTTGCATTATTATCCCAAAAGAATAAATATCACTCGCCTTAGTGACCTCTTTTCCTTGGGCTTGTTCTGGACTCATGTACAATAAGGTTCCCATCAAAGTGCCCATCTTTGTTATGGGCTTTTCATTGCCTGTTGATTTGGATTCTTCTGAATGAATGCCGGGATTATCCATCACTGTTGATTTTGCAATGCCAAAGTCTAATATTTTGATTTCCTTATCGGCTGTGTACATGATGTTATCTGGCTTTAAATCACGGTGAATGATATTTTTTTTATGCGCCACTTCAAGTGCGGAGGCAATTTGAATAAAGACGTTTAGTTTTTCTTGATCCGATAAATGAATATCATTTAATGTGGTACCATCAACCAATTCAAGCACCAACATATCACCATCTTCGTAGTCAATATAATCGTAAATTTGGCAAATAGACGGGTGATTGATTAGTGATAAAATTTGCGCTTCTTGTTTAAATCTATTTTGAGTTGCTTTGTTTTTGATGTATTCCGAACGAATAGTTTTGATGGCTACATTGCGTTTGAGTTTTTCATCATAGGCCATGTAAACAGATCCCATACCACCTTTGGCAATAAGCTTGATGATAATAAACTGATTAATCTTATCCCCTGCTTTTAAATCTTTTATCTGATGAGTGGATAAGGGTTGAGCTCCGTGAGAGGTTTTTAATATAAACTGAGTTAATTCCGTATCGTCATTTAATAACAGAGCGATTTTTTGTTTGAGTTCACTCTCTTCTATTTGATCTAAAAAAGCCGTGCGTTCATGCGTTTCTAAAAATAAGGCTTTTTTAAGAAGCTCATTTATTTCGGTTTTAGACATAGGTGAATTATTTTTCTTATTCTATGCCTATATCATGATTGAATACAGGAATTTTGTCAATTATTTTTTCTGCATCTATCTAATGATTGATTGTTCTGCAAATTCAATTGCCAGCCACTTCTTTGAACGTTTCCAATACCTCCTAACCGACCTGACATTGACATTCAAAGCCTCAGCAGTTTCTTGCTCTGAATAGCCTGCAAAATATTTGCATTCTACCGTGATGGCGAGTTTTTCATCTATAGCTCGTAATTTTTCTATGCCTTCATGAACATAAAATATTTCTTTAGTGTTGTCATTAATGGGTAATTTGCTATCAGATAAGGTGGTTGCACAAAAATTTGCTCCCCGCTTAAGACTGCCATCGTTTCTTAATTGGTCAATAATCAAAAAACGCATGGCATTGGCAGCAATGGCTAAAAAATGCCTGCGTCCATTAGCGTTAATGGACAAAGATTTAGAAAGTTTTAGGTACACTTCATGAACCAACTCTTGTGCGGATATGTCCCTTTTTCCTAATTTGTTAATCTGTGATTGTGCCACCTTACACAGCTCTTTGTACAATGCATCAACAATAAAACCCAACTCTTGTGCATCACCCTCTGAATAGGCTATGATATGTTGAGTAATATTTTCTATGGATGGCATTGACAATAGTTTGTATTAATTTAAGTATGATTATACAAATATTCCAACCTTTTACAACTTTTCTTTACTTCCTATTAACCCCGCGACATAATACCGCACTACAGTCTAAGCCGTGTGTTCTTGGCAAGGCATCAGCATGCAGTCCTAGTCATTCTAAAGCAAATGCTGATAACGCAGTCCAAGAGCGGATAGGCTCAGACCATTCATAACAAAATCAACAAGTTGGGACTACAAGAAACCCCCATTTCTGCATCAAATTATTTTGAGATAGACGACCAACCCTACAATAATTTTCTTTGATATGAGAATTTCTTGTAGTCCTGAATTACGGTATTATATCGCGGGGTTGATATGTTTTGACCTGTCAAGTTTAAATACATAATTTCA